>DOPG01000012.1:0-101865 GCA_003513555.1 Rhodopirellula sp.
AGCGTATCAATCTCTGGCTTTGGGTCTGCCCACGTTGCAGCACGGCAATTCGTGGCGTCGAAAGCTCGGAGGCCTTGTCGCATCCCGGCGTTTAATCGGCTCAATTGATCTGAAGTGACCGATTCTCCCCATGTTTGCCCAACTTTGCCCTCTCCTTACGGAAGTCTTTAACCGTGGAAACTGATTCAACCGTGGTCGCCGAATCGGAGATCGCCGACGCAGCACAAGCTGGCAATGGCGAGTCCGACTCGGGCGTTGTTATTGAAACCCGCAACCTGAGTAAGATTTATCGGGATTTCTGGGGTCGAAAGAAGGTTAACGCACTGAAGTCACTCGACATCGAGGTCCGGAAAGGTGAGGTATTTGGCTTGCTGGGCCCCAACGGCAGCGGCAAATCAACGACGATCAAATTGATTCTTGGCTTGCTTTTTCCGAGCAGCGGCCGAGTGCTTGTGTTCGACAAAGACGCCAGCGAAACCAGCAAGAATGAGAGAATCGGCTATTTGCCGGAAGAGTCCTACCTGTACAAGTTCTTGACTGCGGAAGAGACGCTGGACTTTTATGGTCGACTATTCGACATGTCGGGCGCGGCTAGGAAGAAACGAGTCAGCGAACTGATTCAATTGGTTGGGCTTCAGGGAGCAAAGCATCGTCAACTCCGAGAATACAGTAAAGGAATGACACGGCGTGTCGGGCTGGCGCAGGCGCTGATTAACGACCCCGATCTGGTCCTACTCGACGAGCCAACCACCGGCCTCGACCCGATTGGTTCGAGAGAGATGAAGGACTTGATCCTGTCACTGAAAAAGCAGGGCAAGACGGTTCTCCTTTGTAGCCATCAACTTGCTGATGTTCAGGATGTCTGTGACCGAGTCGCAATTCTTGACCAGGGCGAACTGAAAGAACTCGGCCGCGTGACAGATTTGCTGAAGGTTCAGGATGTCACGGAAATTCACACGAAACGTTTGAGTCCCGAGGTGGAAGCCGAGATCAAAGCCATCATCGAGCGCGAAGGTGGTACCTGCACGATCGACAATCCAACTGCGACGATGGAAGACTTGTTCTTGAATATTGTTCGCGAGAGCGAAGCTCGGCCGGGTGCAAGACGTGTTTCCGGGACTGGCACCCAACAGGAAGCAGCGAAAGACGACCAAAAGACTGAAGAGAGTCAGGGAGAAACTGGTCAATGATCCTGCAACCTGAAGATTTCTGGTCATTCTATGAATGGCTGATGCGTCCTGAGTCATTTCTTGAGAGCGCGTTCCTGCAAGGGATTGTATTATTCGTTCTCGCGATCGTAATCGGCTTGATGGTTGGCTATATCATCTCGGCTAATCGCTATGGTCCAGGTGAGGGTTTCTATGCCGTGGCTCGCGCGGTCCGCGACCTGGTACGTTTCGATCTTCCCGGAACCTCCGCTCACCGCGTGTACGCACTCGCGAAACTCGCTTTCAAAGAAGCGATCCGTCGGCGGGTCCTGTTTGTGGTGGGTTTGTTCGTCGCTCTGCTGTTGCTGGCAGGATGGTACCTGAACCCAGAGAGCAGTGATCCCGCAAGACTTTACATCAGCTTCGTGCTGACGGCGACCAACTACCTGATTCTCGCATTGGCCCTATTCATCAGTGCTTTCTCTTTGCCCAACGACATCAAGAGTCGCACGATTTACACGATCGTCACAAAACCGGTCAGAGCAACGGAAATCGTCCTCGGTCGCATGCTTGGCTTCATGGCCGTAGGAACCGTGATGCTCGTCCCCATGGGCTTGGCAAGCTACCTGTTTGTCAGTCGTGGTCTTAGCCATCAACATTTGGAAGTTGTCGATGTTGTCGAAGAGGCTGACGGCACGCTGGTCGGTGAAACTGACTTTGTTCAGGATCACAAACACGGTTTCACCATCTACCGCGACGTTGATGCCGAAGGAAACCCACTGGGCACCTACTCCGGGCTCACCGACGTGGTTCGCGGTCATCGGCATATTGTCAAAAGGGATGCGGATGGCAATTTTGAAATATTGCCTCCTGAACCGCTCCGTGCAAGGATTCCTTCGTACGGTGTAATTCAGTTCTATGACCGTGGCGGAAACAACAAAGAGGCCGGTGTGGACATCGGTGCTGAGAGACTGCCTGGTGGTTACGGGAGTGCAGGTATTTCACGCGTGATTGGTTTGTCAGGCGGAAGTCGAAAAGTACAGCATGGCTATGTCGAGGGCGGGACTCTTGGGAAAGCAGAGTTCACATTTCAAAACGTAACTCCCGAGCGGTATCCGAATGGCCTGCAGCTCGATCTATCACTTCGTGCCTACCGCTCTTACAAAGGTGATATCGAATCTGGAATTCGTGGTTCAGTGACCATGAAGCATCCGACAAAAGACATCGAGAGCAATCCGAAAACCTTTGTCATCAACGAGTACGAGGTTGATGAGCTCAATCTGGACACTGAGGTTCAGGGGACCGACAACAACAAGACGCGTGACCTGAACGTTTTCGAGGATCTTGTGGACGAGAATGGGCAACTCCTGGTTGTGATCAAGTGTCTCGATCGCAGTCAATATGTGGGAGTGACCCAGAGTGGCGTTTATCTTCGTGCAGGCGAAAATCCTTTCTGGTGGAACCTCACAAAGGCCTACGTCTCGATTTGGCTGCAGATGACAATCGTTATCGCGTTTGGTGTGATGTTCAGTACGTTCCTTAGCGGCCCAGTTGCCATGGTAGCGACCTTCGCATGTGTTCTTCTCGGGTTTTCTGCTGAGCAGGTTTATGACACGCGGCACTTCATCGACAGCGGTATCGAAAGAGGCGGTGGACCAATCGAATCGATGGTTCGCTTGCTCCGCCAAGATGCCATGACAACCCAACTGGATGTGGATACGACCGCAGCACGAGTGATCAAGATTACCGACGCGGGCATTGTTTACTCGCTCGATGCAATCGCAACAGCCTTGCCCAACCTGCCGAAGATGGTGGGGACGGCAGAATACGCAGCCAGTGGTTTCGACATTTTTGGAGCCCTACTATTACGGCATGCAGCGGCAACACTTGGTTACTGTCTGCTAGCATTCATTATCAGTTACTTCTTCCTGAAATCGCGTGAGATCGCGGCATGAATCGTGCAAAAAGCCTTTGGCGAAAACTTACTTACTTGGCAATTCTGTTAGCCATGTTGATTCCCCTGTTCCTGTTGGGACAACCGTCGGGTGGTAAGGGTGATCCAGGCGGACAACTGTCCGTCATGCGCCATGAGTACAACATTGCCGAAAGTGATCTAGGTGAGATCAGCCCCGCAAGTGAAACGATGAAACTCGCATCCTTGGGAATGCGTGGCGTCGCGGCAACACTTTTATGGAACAAGGCACACACCTACAAGGTGATGCACGAATGGGATCGCTTAAAGGCAACGCTCAACAACATCGCATTGTTGCAGCCGCACTTTGACAAAGTTTGGGAGCATCAGGCTCACAATCTCGCATACAACGTGTCCACAGAATTTGACGATTATCGGCAACGTTACGAAATGGTCCGAGAGGGAACCGAGTTTCTAACGCGTGGTGTGCGGCAGAATACCAATGCCCCAAGGTTGGTTTGGTACACGGGTTGGTTTTACGGACAGAAACTGGGAATGGCAGACGAAAAGGTACAATTCCGCCGTCTGTTTTCTGACGACGAGATGCTCCACGACGCCCTTTTGGCAGAGGATATCGCCGTCGACAGTCCCGAGGCTCGTGGGCCATTGGGGAAGCCAGACAACTGGCTCGTCGGTCGACTTTGGCTGAACCATGGGTATGAGATTGTTGATAGCGGTGTAAAAATCCGGCGACAAACTCCAATCAACTTTTATGAGACCGGACCGAAATGGCGTATTAAACATGCTGAATCAATCGAATCCGAGGGAATTCTCGATGAACGCGCCCAAAACGCGTGGCAGATGGCGGATGATGACTGGCTTGCCTTTGGAACTCGAAGTATCCCCACTACATCACCATTCACGATCAAGCTGGATCAACTGGAAGATCTGGAAGCACAAAGGGACGAAAAAATTGAAGAGTTCCGGCTACTGAACGAGGAGGCATTTGCTGCCGCTCGGCAAGTGAGAATTGATACGATGCCCGCTGCAATCCAGGAATACTGGCAAAAGCCTGAATCAGAAATGACACCCGAGCAACGCCAGTTGATGCCCTCCATCATGAAAGGGCTGGTGCCCGATCTGACCGCCTTGGCAAAAACCTCGGATGAATCTGTCCGACTGGAATCGGTTAACATCGCCGGTCAGGTGAGAGATCTAAACGAGCGGATCCAAAAAACCATCGGTTACCGGACCCAAATCAATTACTCCTACTGGAAGACACTTGCACAAGCTGAACAGGAAGAAAGAACAGTAACGGCCAGAAGACTGATCTACGAAGCTGAGCAAGCGAACAAGAACGCAGAACTTGATAAGGCGATCGAGCTTTACGAACAGGCCTTCGTAATCTGGGCAGAAATCTTCGATGACTACCCTTTGCTTACCATTGATGACACCGCAGAGGACCTATTCAATTCGGTAAGGCGATACATGGTCGCAATTGACTCGCAGGAGATCCCAGAGGATTTCCCGCTTGCGACCTTCGTAAATCTGATGGGCGAGTTTGGCCAAGTCGATGCCCGGATGTATGAGACTGTCAGAGAAGAGAGCAAAATTGCTGCCGAGCGGCGTCGCATTGAACTAGAAGAAGAGGAGAAGAAGCGGCAGATCGAGGCAGATAAGATCGACGAAGAGAAAGGTGATACCTCGCCAGACAATAGTCCACCCGGACTGGTTGCACCTGCAGAAGATGCACCCAGGAACACCGAGGCTGGAAAGGCCGAGCAGCCTTCGAAGGCGGGTGACGAGGTCACACAAGAATCGGTGACGCCCGATGCAAGGTGATGCCGGCAACAATGATGCAGCTGACGAAGGCAACCCGCCGGAAACTGATGAAACGGCAAAGCCGGAAGAGACAACTGATTCGAAGTAACGCGAATCACCAGACTGAACTACTTCATCTCACCATGCTGCTATAAAAAAACGCGACGCATCGTCAAAGATGAATCGCGTTTTTTCGTACGACAATGAGAGCTTTCATTGGCTCACTGGATACCCAGCAACTCTACTTCGAATACGAGCACTTCATTAGGCCCGATGGCTGGCTGACTACCACGTTCGCCGTAGGCGAGATCGGAAGGGATGTAGAGCATCCACTTGTCACCGACCTTCATCTTCTGCAAAGCCATTTGCCAACCTTTGATGACCTGATTGGCCTGAAAACTCGCTGGTTGTCCTCGTTGCACTGAGCTATCGAAGACGCTTCCATTGATGAGCTTGCCAGTGTAGTGCACTTGGACAGTGTCATCTGGTTTCGGTGAAGGCCCACTGCCGGCTTTCAATACTTTGTACTGGACGCCACCTTCCAAAGTCTTGACACCTTCTTTCTTGGCATTGTCAGCGAGAAACTTCACGCCCTTTGATTTTTGGGCGGCTGACATCTCGGCTTGTCGCTTAGTAAGCAAGGCCTGAATTTTTCCTTGGGTAGCCTGCAATTGCGCAGTCGTCAAACTGGGTTCCTTCAGTGCGACACCCTCCTGAAAACCTTTCAAAAAGGCTTCCAGTTTCATGTCTTCTGCCTTGAATCCGCTTTGACCCATATTTTGACCAACAGAGAAGCCAAGGAAATAACCTATCAGCTCGTTGTCAGACATGCCGGCATTGGCGGCGGGCGGGGTATCTTGTGCCATAACAGACTGGACAATTGCGGCTTGGCAAATTGTCATTGCTCCTGCGATCAGGAATGATTTGAACATCTTGGTTTCCTAGGGAACGCTCGGTCACCGTGTCCACGATGCCCGATCCGGGGAGAGGATAGCGACTCGATCATGGCCGCAACATCAAAATGGCACTTCCGAGGCCATCAACCTGACAGCAGGATAACAACGTGGCAAGAACGGAACATAGCCCCCCAACAGCGGTTTCGATCTCAAATGATCTATTCGAGGCATTTGGAGGCCAAATGACCGCGGGAAATCTTCCCGACAAATACTACAGGCTCAGCAGAGAAGCAACTGCGATCAAAGCGAACACGACAGCCACGACGACAACAAAACGCCCCCAACTGACCTCGTCTACCGGTGTACCTTCTGCTTGAAGAATTTCTTGACGCAAGAGTTCCTTTCCACGAGCGACCACATCGTCGGCACCAATATCCTCGACCGGTTGGTTACCCGACTTGCTCTGAACGACATCAAATTTTTCATCCAATTGCAGCATCAACGCCTGCACCTGCCGAGCATTGAATGGGCGATCTTCGGGGTTCTTTTCCAGCAAGCGACTAACAAGAGCATCAAGTTCCAGCGGGCAAGAACTGGAAAAATCGCTAACACGAGGAGCATCAGTGCGTAGATGCTGCTCAAAAAGCTGAGCAAAGTTGTCACCCTGAAATGGGGTCCGGCCAACCAGCATTTCGAACAGACAGCACCCGAGAGAATACAGATCAGCCTTACCGGAAACAGCCTCGTCCCCCGTGATTTGCTCAGGTGCCATGTAGGCGTGAGTTCCGACCGTCATCCCACTGGCTGTGATATCACTCCGATCAAGATCACGAGCAATTCCAAAGTCACCGAGCTTAATTTCTGCCGACTTGGTCAAAAACAAATTACTCGGTTTGAGATCACGATGAATGACTCCGTTATTGTGGGCGTACTGTAGAGCCGAGCAAATTTGGCGAGTCACCTCAACAACGATCGGCCAATCAAATGCACCTTTGATCTGCAACAATCCTTTGACAGTCCCGCCGTCGACAAGCTCCATGACGTAGAACAGGGTTCCGTCATCTTCACCGCCGCCGTAATAGCGGACGATGTGCGGATGGGTCAAACGCTCCAGAATCGCCATTTCGCGGCGAAACCGCGCACGAATCAACTGATCCTGAGACACTCCCGGATGCAGTTTTTTGACCGCATATGGTTCCCCAGATGATTTCTCGATGGCCCGATAGATGGTTCCTACGGTGCCAACACCAAGGACATCACCCAATTCGAATTCAGAAATCTGTCGGAACGTCTGCATAACTGGCTAAATCTCCATCACCTGCACGTGACTCCGCAAAGGACCACACGCAAACAACTCGTCGCCAGATGAGATGCACGGTTCGACTCAGTATGAGCCAATACCAGACTTAAACGCCTGCAATCTTCTCGATGCGAACTCGAGTGTGGATCTGGCGATGACCCGTTCGGCGTCGGCTATTCTTGCGACGTCGAAATTTTTGTACGTAGATTTTCTTGTCCATTTTCGGACCGATGATGGAGGCTGTTACAGATGCCCCATCAAGCGTAGGCGAACCCAGTTTCAGTCCCTCGTCGCCGCTTACGGCCAAAACTTTTTCGAAAGTGAGGCTCTCGCCTTGGGGGACATCTCGGTAATCGACATCGACCTCCATTCCTGGCTCGACTCGATATTGGCGACCGCCGTCGACGATGATGGCGTACATAGGACTATCTCTCTACAAGTTTGGTATCTGATCTTTTCGGGCCGCGTAGTGTACCCCCCCCCGCCTCTGGCGCACAGGCCTTCCTGAAAGTCTTTTGTGGCGTTATCGGTTTGTTTTTCTCAATCGCTGGGGTGTTTTCCTGATTTCGCGGATGAAATCAGTGCTGACCGCTGTAGCGACGCCCATGGCCAACGCTGTGACTGACAAAAAACACCGTGTTTTGTAAGAAAATCAACGTAACACCGTCCAATTGTCTGCGAAGCGGGAGCATCCGCCATCCCCTGCCATTCAACCCTCCCTGTGGGGTACAAACTTTTGTGCCAACTCGAAATCTGACTTGGAAGACCCTACTGGGGCCAAATTGGCTCCCGATTGTCGAGAAATGATTGAATCCCCTCACGGGCAGATTCGGTCGTACAAGCCGTCGCGCTTACGGCCGCGGCCGCCGACAATTGACTCAGCAGCAATTCACCCACACTCTCGTTGAGCAATCGTTTGGTTGCCTGGATCGCTTCCCGTGGTGCCGCAGCACTTTGGGCAGCCAACTCAGTCGCCGCTACCCAAATTTGCTGGGTATCCACCGGCTGATCACATAATCCCCAATGGCTTGCCTGAGCAGCAGAAACTGTTTGCCCAGTCAAAACCATGCGGGCTGCGGTCGCCCCACCCAACCGGAATGACAACAGAGCAGCCGTTGCCCCACCAACCAAGCCACGCCGCACGGCAATTGCTCCAAAGGTTGCCTGGTTTGAAGCCACAATCAGATCGGCGGCCAAAGCGAGCCCAAGTCCAGCACCTAATGCACCTCCATCCACAGCCGCAACAATCGGCTTCGGAAAGCGAAGCATCGCCTCATACAGTTCAGTTAGATTTCGCCAGATTGCCAACCACTCCGGCAGAGCCGCACTTTCTGGCATTTGGGCAATCTCTGACAGCACATTGAGATCGATCCCAGAACAAAAATGATCTCCACTTCCTGTCAGAACTACCGAAGCAACTCGCTTTTCCTGATAGATATCGGAGAAAGCGACTGTCAAATCCTCAATCAATTGTGGACTCAACGCGTTTCGCGTTTGCGGACGATCCATCAGGATCGTCGCCACGTTTGCGTGAACTTTGACATCGACGTGCTGCACAATAAACCTCCGGTCACCAATCTAGGATCGAAGCATGATAAAACGTCCATGATGCCGTAATTAAGATCAGCAGACCAGCCATGCATCGCCAAAAGAAAACCCCACGGGCCGTCTTCACAGACAACTCGTGGGGCTTGATTCTTAAAACCAATCAAATAGATGATGCAAGTTACTTGCAGCAACCGCAGGAGACTTCAGTGGTCACAGGTTTGCATACGCGAACCTGAACTTCCTTCATCATGGTCAAAGGAATACACACGGTATATTCCTCTGGTACCTCTTTTGTAACCGTGTCGTAGACAGTCACGTTACAAGTACGCGTCCGCTCCTCCGGAATACACTGGATGTACTTGATTTCACGAGTCTTTTCCTGAGTTTCCATACGAGTCCGATTCACGGTACAAGTCCGCTCCTCGGTCTTGCAAGTGGTCTGCGAAACCATGCGAGTACGATCTTCCATCCGTGTTTTGGTAACAGGCACTTTTCGAGTCCGTGTTTCCTTGACCATCCTTGTCACGGGAACCGTACGTGTCCTCTCTTCAACACGACATTTAGTAACGTCACGCGTTCGCTCTTCTTCTCGCGTCTTGCAGACGGTAACCATCCGCTTTCGCTCTTCAACAGCCATCTCACAGTAGGCTACCTGAGTCGTCCGAGTTTCCATTCGTGTTTTACAAACAGGAACGGTCCTAGTACGGGTTTCACGACGATAAGTCGTGACAGGTACTTCGCGAGTCCGTTCTTCAATACGAGTTTTGCAAACAGGAACATCACGGGTTCGTTGCTCAGTATGGTACTTGGTGACCACACAATCGCGGGTTCGCTCTTCAGTGCGACACTTGTGGACTTTAATCATCCGAGTTCGCTGCTCAGGGCGACACCTGGTAACGCTGACCTTGCGAGTTCTTGTTTCAGTCTTGCAACGAATCACGGTGTAGGTGTAGGGCACTTTAGTGGTTTGACGTTCGTAAGTTGTGCAAGGCACTTCTTCAGTTACCAGATTCGAAACGTAAACACGCTTGTAAACCGTTTTCGTTCCGCCACAGTCGCTATTACAGCCATTGCGACACCCGCGATTGCATCCACCGCAAGCAACTTGCACTGGCTTACATTCGTAGCTACCCCGATCGTGGGTCACAGTTCGCATCGTGGTCACAGGAACGCACTTGGTGACGGTTCGCTCAGCACTGACAGTTTCCTGTGTTGGAACTTGAACCTTGTAAGTTTGCTCGACTTCCTCGGTGTAGGGAACCATGACCGTGTAAGTCTGCTCAACTTCTTCGACGTAAGGGACTCTGACCATGTATGACTGAGTCACTGTTTCCTTTACGGGTACACGAGCGGTGTAGGTCTGCTGAACCATCTCAGTGTAAGGAACACTAACCTTGTAAGTCTGCTTGGTCATCGTCGTCTCAGGGATACAAACGGTGTATGTTTGCTCAACCTGTTCGGTGTAAGGAACACAAACCTGATGCTCGACTTCACGAGTCTTCTTAACAGGAACCTTGACACTGTAGGTCTGCTCGACCTGCTCTGTGTAAGGAACCATCACTTTGTACGTGTCCTTCTCTGTGTAAGGAACCATCACTTTGTACGTTTCAGTCACTTCCTCAGTCTTGGGCACACAAACGGTGTAAGTCTGCTCGACCTCCTCTGTGTAGGGCACACAGACCTGATAGGTCTGCTCGACCTGAGCCGTTACGGGAACTTGAACCTTGTAGGTCACTTCCTCTTTGTACGGAACACAAACATTTACCTTGTAGGTTTCAGTGCGTGTTTTCTCGTGTGGCACGTTGACTGTATATGTCTGTTCACGAGTTTCGACTTTGGCCACTCTGCGAGTGACGTTCTTCATTCTCGTCCGCGTTTCACGCTGATAGGTCGTGTGAGGAACCATTCGAGTCTCAGTGACATACTGAGAACGGGTAACCGTGCGGGTGCCGCACGCAGTTTTCATTTCGCCACAATCCATGACGCTGGCAGAATTAGTTTTGCATCCATTGCAACTGCCGCATGCCGCTTCGGCCCCTACGCTGACCAACAACGCTGCCGAAATCCCGAGCACACTGTGCATCAATCTCGATCTCATTTTGAAATATCCCCTCCCAATATTGCCGGTAGAATGCAAGCAAATAAGACTCCTCGGTGGCAAAATTTAACAGCTGCGCAGCCTAGGCAGAGACCCACCAAGTCGCCTGAGTCTAGGCGTTGCAAACCGCGTGTCAATCTGCGCCGCTCAGCGAGCATGGGAAAACAGGGCAATTCAAGGCAGGCGCACCTCTGTCTGGGTTTTCACTCTTTGGGGGGGGAGGTAAATCAGCTCTGAATCCCCGAAGCCGCACAACCACTGGTTTCTTGGGGGGGAGCAAGATCAAGAAAACGCGAAAGATCAGGCTAAAAATCAACGCTCATTAAGGACCACGTTAAATCTGGCCAAGTGATGTGCAGGGGTGTTATGTGCAGGGGTAAAGCAAGATAAGAGCTATCGGGCTCCACAAGGTTGCATGAGTTAGGACCCTTAGCAACGTTCAGGCGAGAGTGACACGATAGCTTTTTCGTGGGTCTTGAGTCTTCTTCTTCCGCCATCCTGAAGGCAGGAGAGCTGGCCTTCCGATCAGGCCATGACACCACGAGCATTGAGGCCAAAAAACCACTCAATCCCAGCAATCGGGCCACTGTGACAACCCAAAGCGGAAGCCGACGGGTTTTCTTCACCCAAGGTGCAAGAATCGATTAAGAAGAGCCGATAGGCTCGAAGAGGGACCATTTTGTGAAAATTATTCCCCAGCTTCAGAAGTCGGCACCTGTGACAAAACATGCCTTGTTCCCTATGATTCAAAGTGGTGGCAGAACGTTGGGCCTTCACCGTGTTTCACGGTTGTTCCAAAGCAGTACGATTGCTTGGTTGTATGCCGGCCTGCGACAGCCCAATCGAGAGCGCCCACGCTTTGGCTTAGTTGTGACTCCACGTCTTGGAGTGCCAAGACGGGTTGTGATAGGAGAAGGTCGATGAATCGATCGCCTCAGGCGGTGACACAGTCCATGAGCGAACCAGGTAAATTGATCTGCGTTGGAGATCCGACCACGCTTCCCAGTGAGATCGCTCGTGAAAACGTGATTCTCGTTGATAATTCCAGTGCTGTCGTCGATGCTCTGAATGAGCCGACCATTCATGGCGTATGGATTGCTCGGGACCAGTTACCTCAAATCAGTGAGTTGCGTGGCATTGCGCAGAGTGGGCTGATGCTGAGAGACATGCCAGAAGGCGTGGCTCTGATGGACTCCGACATGCGTGTGCTGTGGGCCAATGATCGCCTGATTGAATGGGCGGGCACAGACCGTGTACCGGTGGCAGGCAGGAATTTCTACGATTTGTTGTCCAATCCCGAAATCATGGGACCAGATTTCTGCCCATTCCATACTGCATTGGCCACTAGCGAAGAAAGCACCAGCACTCTTCACAGTGATGGCAATCGATACTATCAGATTCACGCTGCACCGATCGTGCAAAGCAATCACTCACGGCAGTTGATCGTAACAGTCAGCGACGTTACAGATGAAATCCTCCAACAACAGAAACTAGCTGCTATCCATCAGGCAGGTCGCGAGCTGGCAGACCTTCGTCCTACCGAAATTTTCATGATGGAGGTTGACGATAGGATCGACCTGCTGAAAGAAAATATACGCCATTATTTAAGCGATCTACTCAATTTCGAGGTCATTGAGATACGGCTGCTCGAACATGCGACAGGTAATCTCGTGCCGCTGTTGAGTGTCGAGATTGATCAGGATGCATCTGATCGGCAACTCTTTGCACACCCCCAAGGGAACGGCATTACCGGCTACGTGGCAGCAAGCGGCATGAGCTATGTCTGCCATGATGTCGAAAATGATCCTTTGTTCATTCCAGGGACAAGTACATCACGCAGTTCCTTAACAGCCCCTCTGATTCTGCACGATCAGGTGCTTGGCACGATCAATGTCGAAAGCCCGGAACCAGCCGCATTCACCGACAGTGATCTACAATTCCTGGAAATTTTCGCACGGGACGTTGCCTTTGCACTGAACACGCTAGAGCTTTTGGTTGCACAAAAGGCCAACACTGCTCAACAATCGTGTGATGCTATTCACAGCGCGGTTGCGATGCCCGTGGATGAAATCCTCAACGACGCAGTCAATGTCATGGAGGGTTACATTGGGCACAGTCCCGAAGTAGTCGATCGTTTGCGGCGAATCTTGCACAATGCGCGTGACATCAAGCAGACCATTCAACAGATTGGTCAGCGCATGACACCTCTGGAAGCAGTCCCAGCTGGTGTGCAATCACCACAACACGCAGCGCTGAGGGAAAAACGAATTCTTGTGGTTGATGCTGATGAGCAAGTCCGCGAAGACGCACATCAATTGCTGGAAAGGTACGGTTGCGTCGTGGAAACCGCACAAAAAGGTGCAGAAGCCGTGATGATGGTTCGCAGTAGTGGAGGATCAAGCGGCTATGACGTCATCATCAGCGACATTCGGTTGCCCGACTTCAGTGGCTATCAACTCATGTTGCGGCTCGGTGACATCATTCACCGGGTACCCATGGTTCTGATGACGGGATTCGGATACGACCCGGGACATTCCATCGTGAAAGCAAGGCAGAACGGGCTTCACCCAAAATGCGTGCTATTCAAACCGTTCAGGCTAGACCAAATGATCGACGTCGTGAATACGATACTGGATCTCAACAAAAACGATCCGTTACGTCCCACTTCCGATGCTGACCGCAAGCCAACATCCTGAGGTTGGTTATCTCCAAAAGCAGCTGAAGTCAGTTACTTTCTTCCATGTCCTGGATGTACTGCCGCAAGCGTTCCAACTCGTCCTCGGTTCCCTTGAGTTTGAGCATATTTTCAACCCTCTTTAGCAACTCGACCTGATTGACCGGTTTGCTGAGGAAGTCGTCTGTGCCAGCTGATACAGCACGCTCGATGTCACCCAACTCATTTAACGCGGTGACCATCAAGATCATAACACGGCTGGTTTCGGGATTCCCTTTCAGGTTTTCACACACCTCAAATCCGCTCAACCGCGGCATCATCACATCCAATAAAACCAGATCAGGATTAAAGGATGCGACCTTATCCAAAGTGTCTTGACCATCAATCGATGTCTCAATCTCGCAGTCAACATTCACGAGATAAGCTTCGAGCAATTCCCGATTAGCATCGTTGTCGTCAGCGATCAGAATTCTGTGCATTGAACGGATTAGGGGTACTTCGAGTGGAAAATGTCTGGGACCAGTGTTACAGCAAATCTGGAACCCTGATGGGTCAGCAAGCTGGGACGGTAGCAACTCGTCCCGCGGGAACAGGAAAGTCTTCGCACATGTCACGCACTTCGCCACGGATCTTTTCATGCATCGCAGAATCGTCTGAATTATTCAACGCCTGCTGGATCCAAACACCCACACGTTTCATTTCCTCTGGTCCCATTCCGCGGGTGGTGAGCGCGGGTGTTCCGATCCGGATCCCCGAAGGATCCATCGGTTTTCGCGTATCAAACGGAATCATATTCATGTTGACGGTAATACCACAGTCGTCCAAGACTGCCTCAGCCTTCTTTCCACCAAGCCCTGCGGCAGTCACATCGACGAGCATCAAGTGATTCTCGGTCCCTCCACTCACGAGAGGCAAACCGTTAGCCATCAGAGTCTCAGCGAGCACCTTGGCATTATCGATAACCGCTTTACCGTAGAGCTTGAAATCGTCTGCCATGGCTTCGCCAAAGCAAACCGCCTTGGCCGCGACCACGTGCATGAGCGGACCACCCTGCGTTCCTGGGAATACATTTCGGTTGACCAATTTAAGGTGGTCTTCCTTACAGAGGATCAGGCCACTTCGGGGACCCCGCAAAGTTTTGTGCGTCGTGGTGGTAACATAATCGGCGTAAGGCACCGGGCTGTTATGCACGCCGGCAGCAACGAGGCCTGAGTAGTGGGCCATATCAACCAACAATCGGGCACCGACTTCATTTGCAATTTCAGCAAACTTGTCGTGTGGGATTTCGCGAGGATAGGCACTCGCTCCAGCCACAATCAATTTCGGTTTGTGCTCTCTTGCCAATGACGCGATTTGATCGAAGTCAAGTCGATGATTTTCCGGATCGACTCCGTAGCTGTGGAAATTGTAAAGCCGACCGCTGATATTCAGCTTCATCCCGTGCGTCAGGTGTCCACCTTGAGCCAAATCGAGTCCCAAGACGTGATCTCCCGTCTCCAGACAACTGAGGTACACAGCAGTATTGGCCTGCGAGCCACTGTGAGGCTGGACATTGGCGGCTTCGGCGCCAAATAACTGGCGAGCACGCTCAAGAGCGATATTCTCGACAACATCGACATGTTCACATCCACCGTAATATCGGCGGCCCGGATATCCCTCGGCGTATTTGTTGGTCAGAACGCTGCCAGCGGCCTGCATGATCGCCAAGCTGGTGTAATTTTCACTGGCGATCATTTCCAAGCCATCCTGCTGACGGATCGCTTCGGCTTCAATCGCGTCCCAGACTGCTGGATCTTGCTGCTGCAAATGATTCATTCGGCCTATTCTCGATGATGAGGGTGGTGAACCGGGTCTGCCCGGCATCGGCACAGGGAAAAACGCCTGAGCCTGAATTGTTGACGTCAGTAGGCAGACCGTCAATGTCCGCCACCAGATCACTTCGGAGAGCCGAACAGACCTGTTTTTCAGGGTGCTAAAGCCAAAACAATGCGAAGAAGTGGGAAAGAATGTTTGGATTATCCTTACTTTATCGGATAAAACGGTAGGTTGTGCTGAACTTAGTGCTTCTCCCGCGCGTTGAAAGTAGTAGACATCCCCCGTCCACTTCCAATTCAACTCAAAAAGTGTCGTTTTTACTTGCAACGCTTTGCTGCGACCTAACCTTCCAAGGAACCCAATCCTTAATTTTAAGTGTCCGGAATGAAATACCACTATAAAATCATCGCTCTCGCCCTCGCTTTCGCTCCGTTGGCGAAGGCCGAAGCTGTATTGGCCCCTTTCGACAAGGTCTCTGAGGGCTATACCAAGTTAGCCGTCAATGACCAGAACAATCCCAAGGGCCTCTTTACCCTCTGGAAGAAGGACAAGGATGCTCAGTTGCTGGGTGAATTGCCAAAAAACTTCATGGGCAAGAACTATTTCATTGCTTTGACTGTCAGTAGTGGTGATAAGTATGCTGGCCTTCAATCAGGCGACTGGGTCGTTCAATGGCGTCGCTACGGTGACCGCTTGGCCCTGATTGCCCCCAATTTGGACATCAGAGCCACCGGTGATGCCGAAAGCAAAGCATCCGTCAAGCGTTTGTTCACTGACCGTGTATTGCTGGATGTTCAAATCCTCGCTTTGGGTCCAACTGGTGGACCGGTGATTGATTTGGATTCACTGTTGATTGGCAACGCGAGCCGTTTCTTCGGCCCATCAGTACGCATCAGCAACAGCCGCATCACCAAGCTGGCCTCCGCCAAGGTATTCCCTGGCAATGTCGAGATCGCTTTTGAGATTGTCGGAGGCAGTGGTCGCCTGCAAACGATTCACTACTCATTTAGCGAAGTCCCCAGTGTTACAGCAGGGTACAAGCCCAGAGAAGCAGACGAACGAGTGGGTTACTTCACCACTTCGTTCTCTGATTTGAGCCGGTACGAGGATGACGACACTCGCGTTCGTTTTATCAATCGCTGGAAGTTGCAGAAACGTGATCCGAGCCTTCAGCTCAGTCCTCCGAAAGAGCCAATTCGCTTCTATGTTGAGCATACTGCACCCGTTCGCTATCGCCGATGGATCAAAGCTGGTGTTGATTACTGGAACAAAGCTTTTGAAAAAGTAGGTTTAATCGACGCGATCGTGATTGAGTATCAGGACGCCCAAAGCGGTGTTCACATGGAAAAAGATCCTGAGGATGTTCGCTACAACTTCATTCGTTGGTTGAACAACGATGTGGGAACAGCGATTGGCCCGAGTCGCGTGCACCCATCAACGGGTGAGATCCTCGACGCCGACATCATCCTGACCGATGGTTGGATCCGACACTTCAATTACAACTACGAAGATCTGATGCCCAAACTTGCAATGGAAGGCATGGCAGCTGAAACACTGGCATGGCTTGGCAAAAACCCACGCTGGGATCCACGCGTGCGTTTGGCTCCAGCAGAAAAAGCAAACTTTCTTCGAAGTGAGTTTCAGCGCCAGTCCCAACTACCGATGGCAGGCTATCAATTCGCACAGGCGGACCCGGCCTTACTCGGCGACGATGAGTTCGATGGTCTCTACGGACAGGTCAGCCAAAAAAATGGCCTTTGCATGGCAGCTAGCGGTCGCAACTTGGACCTCGCTTTGGCTCGAATGGATTGGGCCTTATCACTGATGGCTTCCGAAGAAGCCGAGAAGCAGAAGAAGCGGAAAAAGAAGCAGTCGAAGGAAGAAAAGGAAGGCGCCGAGAAAGCTGAGGAAGCTGACAAGGACGAGAAAGAGAAGGAAGAAGAAGGATCCGACGAGCATGAGGATGGTAGCGAAACAGTGGCTAAGAAACCCACGGAACCTGAGGCCCCAATGCTCGATGGCATGCCTGAATGGTTTGTTGGACCACTACTCGCTGATCTGGTTGCCCACGAAGTTGGACACACCCTTGGCCTTCGTCACAACTTCAAAGCTTCCGGCTTGCTGACTCTCGACGAGATTAACAGCAAGGACGTCAAAGGAAACAAGACGTTCACTGCATCGGTGATGGATTACACACCCATCAACTACCGACTTGAGTCTGGTGAGGTCCAAGGCGATTACGGAATGATTGACATCGGACCTTACGATTATTGGGCAATTGAGTATGGCTACACTTCCGACGACAAAAAGCTCGCAACAATCCTAAAGCGTTGCAATGAACCCGAACTGCAATACGCTACCGATGAAGACACCAACGGTCCTGATCCACTTGCTCGTCGATATGACTTTTCCAAGGATCCTCTCGACTACGCCAATGAGCAGCGAAAGCTGATTAAGCTGTACCGAGAACGCATCCTTGATAAATTTGTGAAAGACGGTGACAGCTGGGCAAAAGCCCGGCGTGGCTATGAGCTGACACTCAGTTTGCAAACACGTGCCATGAACATGATGGCAAACTGGATCGGTGGAGCATTTATCAACCGTGACAAGAAGGGTGATCCGGGTAATCGCCCACCTGTTGAGGTCGTTCCTGCTGTTCAGCAGCGAGCTGCTCTGCAATTTGTCATCGACACCTCGTTCAACGATGATGCGTATGGTCTGACACCAAAATTGCTCGAACGAATGAGTGTCGACAAATGGTTGGATAGTGGCTCACGTGGTGCGATGTCCAATGAAGCAACTTGGCCAATCCATGACCGAATCCTGGGCGTTCAGGCATCTGCTCTGACCCTGTTGATGAACCCGACCACGCTGCGGAGGGTTTACGACAACGAGCTGCGACTGCCCGCTGACGTCGACACTTTGACGCTACCTGAACTGCTTTCAACCATCAATGGAACGGTTTGGAGCGAACTAGAAGCGGAGTGCCCAGATGGACGCAATGATCGCGAGCCCATGATCTCATCACTAAGAAGAAATCTTCAACGTGAACACATGCAACGACTCGTCGACCTGGTCCTCGGATCATCGGACGACACTGCAGCACACAAACCCATCAGTAATCTTGCCAGAATGGAGTTGCGAGCGATTTCCAGTAAGATTCAGGTTTCACTTGATAGGTGTGGCAAGAAGATGGATGCCTACACCAAGGCTCATCTGACAGAGACCAAAGAACGGATCGACCGTGCCTTGGCAGCTGGCTATACCTATAATGCTGCAGCTGCTTCAGCTCCCATCATGATGATGCTTGGCAGAGAAACCAACGAATAGTTCTGTTCGTGAATTCAGCTAGACTGCTCAAAGGCAGTTTTCAATCCAAGGGTGTCTCGGAAACGGGGCGCCCTTTTTTTTTCCCACAAAGTAGTGAACAGAACACTGCTGCAAACGGATGCGCTACTGACTGCTGACGAACTCGCTAGACTATCCACTTCAATTATTCCAATGGGCCACACCAGTACCCTGTGTTCGCGGAGCCACTCCATGCATCGTTCAAACGCGTTAGTGATCTCTTTTTTGATGACGTTGCCATTGGTCGTGCCGATCGAACACTCGTTCGCTGAACAGTTAAAGTTCGAAAAGATCGTGATCGACCCAAATCTGGGCAAGGTCTGTTATGCAGTCACGGCTGCGGATGTTGATGGTGACAATCGGCTGGATGTTGTCGCTATCAGTGAACGAGAAGCGATGTGGTATCGGAATCCTGACTGGAAAAAAAACGTCATGATCAGTGATGCTGTTACAAAGGATCATGTCTGCATCACCGCAGGTGACATCGACAGAGATGGAAAAGTCGACTTCGCGATGGGTGCAGGATGGCCGACGAGTGGTGGAGAGATTTTCTGGATAAGCCGAGGCAAATCACTGCAGGAACCTTGGACGGTTCATCCCATTGGTGCTGAAGCTTGGACACATCGGATGCGATTTGCTGATGTTTTGGGAACAGGTCGTGATCAACTTGTTGTCACGCCGCTTAACGGTGATGCCAATAACGGCATTCGCTTGCTGGCCTATCCAATTCCAGACCAACCAGCCACAGGAAATTGGATACCGAAAATCATGGCCCGTTCCCTCAACCGCGCTCACAATCATTGGCACATCAACAACACCAAACCGGACCAGTCCAAGGACACCATTGTGGCCAGTCAGGAAGGCTTAAGCTTGGTACAGCGTGCGGCGGATGACAGTTTCTCAGTGACAGGAATCTCCAACGGTGCCACCAGCGAACAACCAACGCAGCGGGGATCTGGAGAAGTAAAAAAAGGGAAATTCGGCCAAAAGATCATGCTGGCTACCATCGAGCCCATGCACGGCAACCAGGTCATCGTCTACCTGGGCAAGGCACTGAATAACCAGATGCAACGAATAGTCTTGGATGAGTCGTTCGCACAAGGACACGCCATCTGGTGTGCCGACTTAGATGGCGACGGGATGGACGAAGTGGTTGCAGCTCACCGGCAACCAAAAGCGGATACCACTCCACCTGGTATCTATTTGTACGACGCAACTGATATGAGTGGAGAACATTGGGAACGCACTCAGTTAGACGCCCCCATGGCATGCGAAGACATTTGGTGCGCTGACTTCAACGGGGATGGCAAAGTAGATATTCTGGCTGGAGGTCGCGCCACCCATGATGTGAATCTCTATCTCAATCAGACGCGGCATGACCCCGAAATCAGCCTTACACCCAGCAATTAATCAGGACAAGTTAGTAACTTAGCTGAATGTTTGCGGTGCAGCCTGAAACGCGACTCCACCTATTCTACATGCGGCTCAAGATATCACTGACTTCAGCCCGCTGTGGAGGCATGAAGTGATTGAAAGGTTCAGCCATATGGTCACTACAAATGCCATTGATTGAAAGCGCACACTTTGTTGCCTTGATGAATCGACTGGCGTATTTACCAACACTGTAGATTTGCTGCAAGCGATTGATGCGTTGAGTCAAGACTTCGATCTGCTGATGTTTGTTTGCTATCGCCGCTTCGTACAGATCGACGAACAGTTGCGGATAAATATTCGCGCCACCGTTGACTCCGCCATCACCGCCCAGGGCGATGGCTTCGGCAGTCAAATGCTCTGGTCCGATGAACATCGACCAATCAGGTCGCAGCTTTTTCAAGCTCAGCATCTGCTGGAAGTATTTCATATCCCCACTACTGTCTTTGACACCAATAATCTGTTGGTGCTGAGCCAACGTTCGTAGTGTGTCAATTTCAAACCAAACCTTCGTCAAGCTGGGCATGTTGTACAACATCAAGGGAAGTGGCACCTCTTCCACAATATCAGCGATGTACTTGATCAGCTCCGTCTGGCCTGCCGGAAAATAGTAAGGCGTCGAAAGGACAACCGCATCAGCTCCGGACTCCTTGGCAAACTCCGCAAGTCTCAGAGACTCTACCAATGACGTATCCGTCACACCTACGAACACAGGAACCCGTTGGGCGACAGTCTCGCTGACGAGTTGAATGAATTCGCGACGCAAGTGATAGCTGAGGCTGGGAGCTTCACCGGTCGTTCCCAGAATGAAGACTCCGTGGACGCCACCGTGAATCACATGCTCAAGCAATTTTTGCGTTCCGGCGTGATCGAGCCTGTCACGATCCGCTAAGGGCGTCACCAAAGGCGGTACGATTCCGCAGTACCGCGGCTTGGCTGTTTCAAGAGTGGCCATAATTAATTAAACCGTCATCCAAGCAGCTTTATAGTTCAAACCAAGATTGAGAATTCGCTGCAGAAGCGCCTCATAGCTTATCCCCACCGACTCTGCCGATTCAGCCAGATCTTCACCAAACTCGATATTTGGATTTGCGTTTGCTTCAATGACATAGATTTCTCCCTTCTCAGTCATCCGCAAATCCATGCGTCCGTATCCACTCATACTGAGTGCTCTGTAAACCCGTTTGCAGAGTTTTGAGATACGTTCTTGTGTCACATCATCCAGATCCTTTGCAGCATGCGTCGTGATCTGATGCTTTTCCTGATACTTCCGATCCCATTTGACTCGACTGGTAGCGATGCGAGCAAGATCGTCAGGCATACTACCAAAGCTCATCTCCCAAGCAGGGAAAGTCCGGAGGCGAGTATTGCCCAACACACCAACGTACAGTTCTCTTCCTTCGATATACTGTTCCGCTATGGCATCATCATTGGTTTTCTCATGAATGAATTTGACCCTTTCGGCCAAAGCTTCATCGGTATGCACGATTGACGCCTGCGCAATTCCATAGGACGCGTCTTCGACAGTCGATTTCACAAACAACGGAAACGACAATTTCTTCGGACGATGAACCGTTCGCCCAACCGGAAAGACGGTGAATCTTGGAGTAGGAATGCGATGGTAAGTCAGCACCTTTTTCGATAAAGCCTTATCTTTGGTCAAAAGTAATCCACGGGGATTGCAACCCGTGTAAGGTTGCTGCATGAGTTCCAAATAACTGATCACTGCAAAGTCGTAAGTCACGACCCCATGGAATTCTTCGAGCATCATGAACGTGATGTTGGGTTGGAAATCTCTCAACGCCTCTCGAATCGGTGCCAGATCATCGTAAACCCCCAAAGGCAAGACTTGATGTCCCGAGCGGCGCAGAGTTTCACAAACATCGAACTCCGCTTTCCATGGATCCATCTCAGCGTCTGAAACCCCATCGAGACTTTGAGGCGGCACATGACCATCACGCACAAGCACCAGAACACGCAATTTGCTCATCGCTTGGCTCTGGGTTGGTGGCTATTGATTAGTATCGCTGCAGCAGAACATGAAGAAACCCAGTCCAGCCATAATCCCGACGGACAACCTTCCAACTGATATTCGTGAACAGAGCGGCAAATGTTAAATGGCAAAGCGATGCCTTCCCTCGTGTATGAAGCTCGTCGTCCGCACGGCTACCAGAAGCATCGCATCACGCTTTGCATCCTCTACGGATGCTCCCAAACGCAACTTGAGCTCACGACATCGCTGAATCATTTCCTGCACCACTTGATCGATCGTGTACGTGTACTCACCAGTCCAGCGCGCGACCGCACGTCGCAACTCACCACGAACTCGCACCAAAAAGGCTGCGGCCGTAGGATTTCGCCGATGTGCTGGATCGCTCGAAAAGAGTTTACGCAAATCGTTGTCATAGATACTTGGAAAATCAAATCCGTATCGCTCCCGTTTGCGTTCGTAATGCGAACGAAGAGTTTTTCGAATTTTTGAAATCGGTTCCGCTTTGGCTCGTGATTTCACATGAGCACTTTTGCCATTAATCGACTTCATCAGATCATCGACCATATTCAACTTATTGATCGCCGGCCAATTTCGATAGCGAGTCCGCCAACGTGACCCTGGACGCAGCCAAACAGCGAAAGTCTCTGCGAAGTCTTCCAATGGATGTGCCTGAGCGTACCACATCTCGAGGTGCTGCACGAAGTCTCGACTGGAAGGCTTGGGGCGATAGCAATCTGGGTAAGGCTGAGAAGGTTTACCAAATGCTTTCCGGTAGCGGACACGCCGTCGAAGACGATAGGCTGTGTCAATCGCGTGACCTGCCTCGTGCCTCAGGATTTTCATGCACCAAGCTTTTGTGCCCCCCTCAACTTCAAGCAACTGCTTCCGCTCAAGACGCATCAATCTTGGGTGGGCCAAATAGAAGGGAATCGCTATCCCCGGAATACCATCGGGCGAGAACCATTCGTCGCTCAACCAACAATGTGGTGAGAACTTGAGTCCGCGATGTGCTAATTCATGGTTAAGCTGTTGGATCCGATCTTCCAGAGGAGTACCACGAATTGTGAGCTTCAAATCACAGATCCGCGTGTCGAGCAACTCCTCATCAGTCATCGAGTTCAGATCTGGTTTTTTCGTCGACATTTTGCGATTGAAAAACTAAAAACTTGGGAATTACAGCCGAAGTGGTCGCGACAGTTTATTCAACAAACGACCAATGTCTTCATACAAAAACTACGAACTGGAGAAAAGCATTTCATCAAAGATAGTGAATCCCCTCAGTGATGCACCTATGCCGGTGGCCTCATTCACAAGATTGACAGGCCTTGGCAGGAGTGCAATTGCCGTACTGACGCTACAGGGGGAGGGCGCTGAGTCAATCATTCGACGCTGCTTTCAGCCCGCAAATCACGTCCCATTCAAGGAAGGGCAGATCCGTTATGGACTATGGATCGGAACCGGCAGGGAGGTCACCGGAGACTCCGAAATACAAGCTCAATCGACTGAGCAACCTGCTGAATCGGTGGTAATCACACCACTGGCGGACCAAACGTTCGAAATCCACTGCCATGGTGGGCCTGCAGCCATCGCTCGAATCGAAGCCGATATGCGGTCCTGTCATGCAATTTCTGCCTCAGATCCCGGTGGCTCAAAACCTTCGGAACACTTGCTGCTAATCCGCGAAGCCGAAACGGTCTTGGTGAAATGCACGACTCCCAGAACCGCCGGAATTGTAATGGACCAGGTCAGGGGTGCTTTGCTTGATTGGGCCAAGGAGTGGCGTACCTCAGTCACCCCTGCCAAGGTTCCAGAATTTCGAACTGAGGTGGAAGCTCTCCTGAGCACGGCCGCTACCACGGTGAGACTATCAGAGCCATTCCGCGTGGTTCTGACCGGCCCGCCCAATGTCGGTAAAAGCAGCCTTCTGAACGCGTTAGTTGGATTTGACCGCAGTATCACGCTCAACATGGCTGGAACCACCCGGGATGTCCTACATGCCAACACGGTAATCGCTGGACTACCCATCCAATTCAGTGATACTGCTGGAATCCGTGACCACGCAGCAGTAGAAACAATCGAACGAGAGGGTATACGGCAAGCCCAGCTTGCTGCTGGCAATGCCGACCTGTTGCTGCTCGTTTGCGAGCCACTGCCTGAGGGTGGCTTCAGTAAAATGGCACCGCCATCAGCGGAAATGCAACAACTTCGTGTATTGAATAAGATCGACCAGCAACTCCAGGCCTCTACACAACCAGGTCATCTGGACAACCAATTTGATGTTGGCACAAATGCTTTGACTGGTGAAGGCTTGGCGGAATTGATGGTTACAATTGGCGAACGACTGGGAAAAAACCTGCCTGAGGCGGGTCAGCCTGCACTCCTCAACGAGCGGCAATGGAAAATCATGAACCAAAGCTCACATGCGGATTCTCCAGAACAGATATTCGAGCTTCTGGGGCACTTGATAGGTCACAACCATGGATAAAACAACATGATCCGAACACTCCTGCTATCAGTATCTTTCCTAGGATTCATTTTCATGCCGCTTCTAAAAAGTTCCGGAGACGAAAAACTGAATTGGGCAATTGTGATCCATGGTGGTGCTGGCAGTGACCCGCAGAAATGGAATGATGCCAAAACCAAAATTCGTGAGGCGGGACTCAATCGTGCTCTATCAGCCGGTCGTGACGCTTTAGCGAATGGCACGAATGCACTGGATACAGTGGAACTGGTGATTCGTATTCTTGAAGATGATGCGGCTTTCAATGCAGGTCGTGGTGCCGTCCTAACCAAGGAAGGTAACGTCGAATTAGATGCATCGATCATGGATGGAAAAACACGTGCCTGCGGTGCTGTCGCAGGAGTGACGGCAACCAGAAACCCCATCAATCTGGCTCGGCTGGTGATGACTGAAACACCACACGTGCTACTCGCTGGAAAAGGTGCGAATCAATTTGCCGAACAACAGAACGTACCGCTTGTCGCACCTGATTACTTCCTCAGCAAAGCGAGATTCCCCGAAAATGAACCACACTTTGGAACCGTTGGATGTGCCGTTCTGGATTCTGATGGAAATCTTGCTGCAGGCACGAGTACCGGAGGTACTTCCAAAAAACTACCTGGTAGAGTAGGGGACTCGCCAATTGTTGGAGCTGGAACGTATGCCGCCAATGATACCTGCGCCGTATCTGGGACTGGCGTAGGCGAGGAGTACATCCGCAACTCAGTTGCCTATGACGTGGCCGCGCGAATGCGTTATGCCAACGAAAGCATCGAAGATGCCGTCACCGTCATCATGCAGAAAACTTTGCAAACTGGCGTGGGTGGCATCATCGCGCTTTCCAAGGATGGAAAAATCGTCATGCAACACAACACCCCCGGGATGAGTTGCGGAGCCGCTGACAGCACAGGAAGATTTGAAACTCACTTGATACTCAAGGACGGTGGTTCTCCACTGAGCAATGAACCCACAGATGCTACAAACCCATCCAGAACGCAAACTCAAATCACGGACTTACTTCTGCAACAAGTGAAAGACTGGAACCAAGGCAATATCGATGCGTTCATGAAGCCCTACTGGAACAGTGATCAATTGACTTTTTCATCTGGAGGAAAAGTCACACGTGGTTATGCGAAAACATTACAAGGCTATAAAGAGCGATACCCCGATGTCAAAACCATGGGAACGTTAGGCTTCGAAAAACTTGAGTTCCAAGCACTAGGCAATGACGCCATGCAGGTGCTCGGCACATGGAAACTTGCCAGGGACAGCCAACCCATGGAAGGCCGCTTTACCTTGGTGCTTCGCAAATTTCCTGAGGGTTGGAAGATCATCCATGACCATACCTCAAAAACACCGGAAGACGAGGTGCAGGAGTGAACCGTTGCCATCGCACCCTTCAACACACTGACCAGTCTCGGATGCAACAGGTTCGGATGTCGTTGGCTTGCATCATTTTTTCAGTAGTCAACTTCTCGACAGCGCGCGGTGTGCAAAAGGATCCGCAATTACTCCCCACGCGTCCGGTGGTCACAAGAGCTCTGCTCCGTGCCGTCAGCTTTTTCAGAAACCATGCCTCGGCACACGGCGGTTATGTCTTCCAAATAAGTGCTGACCTCAGCAAAAGGGAAGGGGAAGGCAGGGTGACAGCAAAGACTGCGTGGATTGAACCGCCTGGAACACCTGCTGTCGGCCTCGCATTCTTGCAAGCGTACCGTTTGTGCAAAGCTCCCTTGCTTCTTGAAACTGCCAAAGAAACCGCCGAAGCCCTCCGGCAAGGGCAGTTGGAATCTGGAGGCTGGGACAACCGCATCGAATTTGGCACAAAGGAACGAGCCAAATATGCGTATCGCACTGAAACTGAATCAAGACGCAAAGACAAACTTCGAAACACAACCACATTTGACGACAATAAATCACAATCAGCTATTCGGTTCCTGATGGAACTCGATGTCGAAATGGACTATGCGGATCAACCAGTCCACGAAGCAGTCTTGTATGCATTGAACTCAGTACTCAAGTCCCAGTATCCCAACGGAGCATGGCCACAGCGATTCAGTAAGTTCCCCGATCCTGACCTTTATCCAGTAATGAAAGCCTCGATTCCTGAGCAATGGTCAAGAGAATATCCCGGGACAAGGTACAGTGACTTTTATACGCTGAATGACAATACAATCTGCGATTTGATCGACTTACTTCTTGATGCTGCGGATATTTATCAGTGTTCAGACTACCGGCTTGCTGCATGTCGAGGTGGGGACTTCCTGATCCTGGCACAACTGCCCAAACCCCAACCCGGATGGTCGCAACAGTACGACAAAAACATGCATCCCGCCTGGGCAAGAAAATTTGAGCCCCCTGCAATCACTGGCGGAGAATCACAGCGAGTCATGCGGACGCTAATGCATCTCTATCGCCGCACTTTGGGGCACGTTGAAGACGCTGAGCGTTTCCTTCAACCGCTGGACGCGGCAATCCCCTTTTATCAACGCTCCGAAATTGGGGATGGAAAACTTGCACGCTTCTATGAGTTACACACAAATCGACCGCTATTCTTTACAAAACAATACAAGCTGACTTACTCCTCCGGGGACATGCCCACTCACTACGCCTTTGTGGTCAGTTCAAAATTGAATTCCATTGAGAGAGAATTCAAGACGATTCAAAATATATCCCAAACGGTGCCACCAAAGTCCGCATCCAATCTCCGGATTAGACGGACCAAGGCACTGAACACCAAAGTAGCGGCGATTCTGAATGATCTCGACACTCGGGGCGCATGGGTGGAAACGGGCCGACTCCGCTACCATGGCCCTGATGACACAACCACCCAAGTGATCCGTAGTGATACCTTTGCCAATAACTTGATAAACCTCGCCACTTGGTTGGGAGCAGAATAATTTTCGGAAAATCCGTCGGCGTAAAAGCAATATTTTACAATGCCAGTCGGTTACCCTACCTAATTTCAACTCGAGCTAATTGTTGAAAGATATGGCTGATTCGTCATCACACAGACCGGAGATCCCTGACCCGGATCAACGTCTACCGATTGTGTTGGTAAGTAACCCTCACCCAGCCATTCTGCATCCTGATCGGTTACTTGAAATCTGCGGTTTGCGTACTCAGCGGCGAAGTGGTCCCGGAGGACAACATCGAAACAAGACCAGCAGTGGAGCCTTCCTGCATTATCCGCCAACCAATACTACGGCAGAAGCCACCGAGAAAAGGAGTCAGTCCGACAACCGCAGGATCGCCTTGGAACGGCTACGGTTTCGCCTGGCCGTTGAAGTGCGCAGCCCATCTCCCATCGATGGGCATGAAATACCTTCCGAAGAAGATAAACTGAGAAAACAATATCAGCACCAGTCGCTGAAGATCAGTGATCGCAACAGTGATAAACCCGCAGTACTTGCCTTACTTCTGAATGACTTACACGTGTGTGGTGGCCAACCCAGCGCGGTTGGACCTGTCTGGGCAACATCCACGAGTGCCCTTGTGCGTCTGATCAAATCACACCCCAGCGCATTCGTATTTCTGAACCAGATCCGGGAACACCACGGTCGTCCGCCGTTACGGTAAGGCCACTTGAATGTGCATCCCGCAGGCAAGCTTGATTTTGTGAATCCCACGCAGCGGATGAGCCAGTACCTCGAAAACGCAGCTTGAAATACTTTCCAATGATATTGATTCTGTTTAGTCAACAGAAATACACAACCATGTGATTTACGATCTCATTTAGGCTAAACTGTTGTTAATTCGTACACGTCGAGCGTGCCGAGCCTTGCATGACTAGCAGAGCTGCACAGTCGATCACTTCCCACCCAAAAACCCTCGGCTCGAATAGTCGACTAAATCCTAACGAGGTCCTCTTTGACTCGCTCGATTTTAAGTTACACCCTCCGTACATTCCTGTTACTTTTCTTTTGCTTCGCGCCGCTGATTGGTTCAACCGCAGAGGTATTTATTGAAGCCGAGAGTTTCCAAAAGCGTGGAGGCTGGAAGCTTGATACTCAGTTTATTCAACAAATGGGATCTCCCTATTTGCTGGCACATGGACTGGGACGACCCGTCGACGATGCGGTCACCAAATTCAATATTGGCGAATCAGGAAACTACCGTCTTTGGGTACGAACCAAAGACTGGGTCGCTCAGTGGAATGCCACGGCTTCCCCGGGCAAGTTCCAGGTCATCATTGACGGAAAACCCGCGAATGCAACATTCGGGACGAAAGGCGTTCAATGGGGTTGGCACGATGGAGGTATCGTCGCGCTTGAGAAAGGAACCAACGAGCTACGCCTGAAAGATCTAACTGGTTTCGATGGACGGTGTGATTGCATTTACCTGACCACAGAAACTGATCAACCACCTCCTCCAGCTGACACTGTACTTTCTGAGTGGCGACGTGAACAATTGGGACTGGCGGCGACCCCCGAAAATCGCGGTCCGTATGATCTTGTCGTGATCGGCGGAGGATACGCAGGCATGGGTAGCGCTCTGTCAGCAGCCCGCATGGGATGCCGCGTCGCTCTGGTGCAAGACAGACCTGTTCTTGGTGGAAATGGATCAAGCGAAGTGCGCGTGTGGGCAAAAGGAAACATCCGTCGGGGCAAGTTCCCGCGGATTGGTGAGATCATCGAAGAGATCTCCGACAACGCCAAAAAGTCTCCTGGCACTTACGAAGAATTTGGGGATGAACTGAAGGAAAGGGTCATCCGCGATGAACCCAACATCGACCTGCTATTGAACCATCACGCTCACCGCGTCGATATGGACGGGAATCGTATCACCGCCGTTCATGCTCTAGACACGCGTACAGGAAGCGAAGTCAAAATCATTGGCGACTACTTTGCCGACTGCACCGGCCATGGCTGGATTGGCACGTGGGCAAAAGCCGATCTCGACATGTCACCCGATGGTCGAATGGGTATGAGCAACATGTGGGCCTGGGATGAACTGGACACGCCCACAGCTTTTCCTGAGACCCCGTGGGCTCTCGATCTGCAAATGGCTGATTTCCCCTATCCACGTGACCATCATGGCCAATGGTTTTGGGAAAGTGGCTTCGACAAGGATGCTATTGGCGATGCTGAGGGCATCCGAGACTGGAATCTCCGAGCGGTTTATGGTGCATTCAATGCAATGAAGAATCGTGACGGCGCAGCAAAGCATCCCAACGCGATCCTCACATGGGTTGCGTTCGTCGGTGGACCACGCGAAAGCCGACGCCTGATGGGAGATGTTGTTTTGACCGAAGACGATATCGTGGCAAAAAAGGAATTCCCAGATGGCTGCGTACCCAGCACTTGGTCGATTGACCTTCATTACCCAAAAGAGCAGTATGCAAAGAAATATGCTGACAACCCCTTCATTTCCAAAGCAGTACACGGCAAGGGCGTCGATCGGTCTTATGGATACCCGGTTCCCTATCGCTGCTTCTACAGTCGAAACATCGACAATCTGTTCATGGCGGGTCGCTGTATCAGCGTGACTCACGAAGCACTGGGCACGGTACGTGTCATGAAAACCTGTGGAATGATGGGCGAAGTGGTCGGAAAAGCTGCGTCCATATGCGCAATTAACGATTGCCAACCGCGCGACGTCTATGAATCACACCTCGATGAACTCCTGACGTTATTGAAACTGCCGGGCAAAGCTCACCGGAGTACACCCTCAGCGGAGATTATTATTCCGACAGATGCTCTGCCATTGGCAGGACCCCGAGGACCAGCCAATGGCATGGAAATCAGCAAACTGGCTGGCATCGTCATTGACGATGAACTTGCAAAATTCACAGGGAACTGGACAAGCGGAACCGGATTACCGAATTACGTCCGCTACAGCTACAAGTACACCGGACCGAACACCAATGCCACTGCAACCTTCAAATTCAAAGTTCCTAAAGCAGGACGCTATTCCATTGAGGCATTCAGCCAGGCACACCCTAACCGTTCCACAAAAACGCCCGTGACCGTTCGCCACAATGAATCCACGAGCGAACACACCATCAATCAACGCCTGAAAAGCAAAGATGATGTGGTCAACATCACTGAGCTCACATTAGCAGAGCAGGATGAGGTAATCGTGACGATCGGGACCAAGGGAGCGGACGGCACAATCCACGTTGATGCCGTTCGTCTTTTGGAAATCAAGTAAAACGTCTTCTATGGTGACGAAGCCAAAGCTCATGCGTCCCTTGCAGGCGAAAGCCACTCATGTCGTTCGTACATGCCTGGTCATCTCATTACTGCTAGCCATACCCAAACCGACACTGCGCCCCCAAGGTGAAACGGGGAAGGCACCCGCCATCGAAGTCATTGAGTTGCCTGATGACTTGTCGGGACAAGATCTATATTTGGATCCGCAGCAAGACGCCAACGGCATGTGGCGTTTGGTCGATGAAAATCAGGTAACGGTTGGTCTTGTTGCTCGCACACTGCCAATGGCCAATGATGTAATTGGATATCGGGGACCTACCGAATCACTACTTTTATTTAATCCTGACCTGAAACTTACCTCTGTAATGCTGCTACAGAGTACTGATACAGACGAACACGTGACTGCAGTCAAAGCGGAACAAACATTTTTCAAGCAATTTGAATCATGGGCGTGGGGCGGTCCTGCTGTGAACACAGAGATTGATGCCGTTTCGGGTGCCACGCTTACCTCAATGGCACTTGCAGAAGGTGTTCTCAAACGGATCGGAGGCGAACGCCCCTCTCTTCTTTTCAATCAACCCATCACAATGCAGGAGATTCAAGATTGGTTTCCGGAAGCTGTTGAACTGAACAACAAAAGTGGCGAGGCAAGGAATTCACGTGGTGAACTCGTTGGCAGCGTGATACGAACCGGCCCACTTTCAGATGATCTGAGCGGATATCAAGGCCCAACTGAAATGCTGCTGAAAGTGTCGCCTAGTGAAATCGTTGAGGCGATACGAATCCGCACCTCGTTCGACAATGAGCCATACGTAGACTACGTCAGAACAGAGGCCGGGTTCTGGGCCATTTTCGAGGGCAAGACAGTTGCCGAATTATCTGCATTTGACCCACAGGCAGCCGGAGTCGAAGGGGTTTCTGGTGCCACGATGACAAGCTTGATTGTTGCTGACACCCTCGTGGCTGCGACCAGGGAGTATCAAAAAGCACGAGTCTCAACAAAGACAAAGAGTACTTCGTGGCTCGGTCCCATTCGTTGGACAATCGCGGATATTCTTACCATCTCAACACTTTTTCTAGCTGCAACCCTGAAATACGCGGGCGTTTACAGGCGACGATCATTCCGTCGCATTTGGCTTACTTGGGTGGTCATTATCATCGGTTTTTGGGCAGGAAATTTACTTTCGATGGCCTTGATTGCCGGATGGTCTGCGGAAGGCATCGCATGGCGTTTAGCCCCAGGATTAGCAGCGATCACATGTGTTGCCATGCTTGGGCCACCGCTGACCAAGGGCAATCCGTACTGCAACCACTTGTGCCCCCATGGTGCGATTCAACAACTGGTTCGACCCAAGCCAAAATCGATGCGTTACAGAAAGTTAACCCCAACCCTAAGCCGTATGATACGCCGCCTGCCCGGTATAACACTTTGCGCTGCCTACGTCGCCCTAGTCCTGCTTCCCACCATCGATCTTGCGGCCTGGGAACCGTTTCATGCCTACCTGTTTCGCATTGCGAGCTGGAGTTCACTCGCGTTTGCTTTCGCAAGCCTTGTGCTTTCAGCAGTGCTTCCAATGGGTTACTGTCGATTTGGGTGCCCCACAGGGCGACTACTGGATTATTTGAAACGAACCGCGACCAGTGATCGTTTGCTGTTTAGCGACGCCGTGGCGGTTGGTTTGTTGATCTTTGCAATCCTCAGCCATTGGCTTCAGTAAGGTATCCCACCGCTTGAAAATCATTTCCAGCACACCCAACAAGTTGAAGTGATTTACTACCCGGAACGCGTAATCAGATCTCGCTTTTTCGCCTGAACTGTGCATAAGCGAAGGTGTGCACAGGAGCCAAAACCAGGCACATAGCAAGTGCATAGCCAAGCACGACACCATCGGTTGAGTAATAGTATCCCCCCAGCCAAACGGCTGCCGCTGTTGCAATCGATCCCACCAACGAAGCGACCAGTAGAGGATTCGCGCGTCGTGCAAGCACATAGTATCCCTGAACAGTCGCAATGTGACTTGCAAGACATCCGAGCCCGAGCACAGCCACCTGCCATGGTTCGAGGAAGCGATCTTCGATGTTTTTATCTAGCCATGCCACGCCAGCGACTCCCGCAGTCAAAATCACGAATCCAACGATCAGCAGCAGGGTTGAAATAATCGCTGTACGCCGCCAGATCGTTCCAGCCTTTTCCCGTTCACCAGACCCATGGTGCAGGGAAACAACCGGATACTGCGTTTGGACCCACGCAAGAGCCAACATCTGGATCGCTGTAGTAACACTCAGAGTCATTCCCAGCGGCGCGGCATCAGCATCACTGTGAAACCACAGAACGATGACTGTGAAAAACTGCGTTGCAAAATGAAAAGACGCACCAATCAAAGCAACACGCCATTGTACGGGCAAGACTTGATGAACCCAGTTAAAATTGGAGGTTCGATCCTTGATACGGCGAAACTTCTGAAAAAAGTCAGCTTGGCCCACAAACGTGATGTACATGAACATCAACGCCTGAACAGAAGAACTGAGCACAAGCGCCCAAAGTTTCAATCCGCATTCCAACGAAATCCACATAACAACACTGCCAATAGTCATCTGTAGAAAACGAAATCGAAAAATGACATCACGGAAACCTGCACCTTCAAGAATTGAAAGTCCCGGTGACAAACAAACCGAAATCGCAGCGATGGGCACAAGCGCCAGCAACGGACCGCGCCAGGCTACCTCAGAATCAGCAAGCGAATACCATCCAAATACCAACGCTGCTACGACATAAAATAAGCTTGCTCCACTGAACCATCGAAATGAGTCACGAATCAGATCTCGCATCCGTGCTGCAGCTGCAAGCCACTCAGGATCGGATTCACACGCTCCATCATCTGATGACACCGTTACCTTTTGCATGGCTGCTGTTTCATGCCCCGCCTGACTTACCAACACATTCAACAAACCCAGTTCAAAATAAGCCTGAATGCCAACGATGCCAATGATGCCGTAGTAAACACCCTGTTCTGATAAATCGAATGACCGGATCAGTAGCACAATTGTGATTGGACCAGATGCCGCCTGCCACAGGCGCGTCATCAGCACATAGGCAAGCGGCCTATCAAGTTGAAATCGATCGCGGAGCTCTTTAAGCATGGTGATTGCTTTGCGGTACGCGTGACAAAGGCCTGTTTTCACCATTTCGCAATGAGCATGTAAACATCAGCCGCACATCAACTGCCCACCGCATCCTGTTAATATTTGGCATCCGCGTCTCCTCGCCAACGGCGTCGAGCGTACACCAAACCGCGTCCAGCGCGATAAAACGAAAAATTCGGCAACACGTGTATCTGCAATGACTTGCCAGGAGCAAATTTCGCAGTTCGGTTACCAAGAAAAATAATCGCATCGGCCAATGAAACCAAAGCCGCCAACCACATGACCAACGATACCGGATGTTTCTTCAAAGCCGGTCCCAACATTTGCAGTGCAGACACAGGATTACCCGACTTCAGAGCAATATTGATCCAGAATAGGCGTCGGTTCCAATCATCTTTTTTCACTGGCGGAATCTCATCCATGACCTTCCCATCAACTGGCAAGCCACGCCGTTTCAGCGCTTCCTGTTGAATGGCGTGTCCTTGCGTTCTCTGATCAATATTTAGCGTCCAGTTGGCCGAAGTCGCATGGACTCGATAACAAAGATGGTAAGCTGGCAGATTGGCGAGTTTGCCAATTTCGGCCAAGCGTAACCACAGTGAGTAATCTTCAGCGCAGGGATATCGCTCATCGTAGCCACCCGCTTTCAATACCGCAGACTTGCGAACAAGGACACACGACTGAAAGAATGCGTTTGCTTGCCCTGACAAATGGCGTTGATCAATTTCCTCACTATCAAGCGGATGTGTAATGGGGCCAATCGCATTGCCACTGGCCGTCATGGAATATCCTTGACCCCCGACCGCCACGCACTCTGGGTGACTATGCAAATATCCGATTTGATCAGCGAGCCAGCAGGGTGCAGCAAGGTCATCGCCATCCAACCAGGCAACTAAATCAGTTTCTGCCAGTTCCAGCATTCGATTCCGTGTTTTTGCCCGTCCTTGATTCGCTTGTGTAACCACTTTCAAGTTCGTGACTTTCTCCGCCATCCGATTCGCTACTTGCAAAGATTGATCGGTCGATCCGTCATCCAACACGATGATCGAAAGTGGCCCATCATACTGCTGCTTGAGAACACTCTCGATGGCATCCTGAAGATACGCATCCAAATTGTAGGCAGGGATCACAACGGTCACGGGATCAATACAATTTGCGGCAGTCATGGTCACACATCCGGTCCAGAACCATCAACGCCGTCAGGTTCCGAGAGTGAGTCAAACATCACCACAGGTTCGTGCCCGAGCACCTCTGTCACTGCCTGTACAGCGGCAACGTCATCACGAGATGCCCAAAGAATTGGAAGTGTTGTTTTTTGATCGGTCAACAGAATCGCTTGGTAGTTCAATTTGCAGAGAATCTCAGCACAGGCCAACGCCTCATAAATCCCGTGCAACTCAACCAGCAAGCGAGGCTTACTGTTGGCGATCAATTTCAGCCCTGCACCAAGGATCGCAGCCTCAGCCCCTTCGGCATCGATCTTCATGAACTGCACAGCAGGCAGGTCATCGAGCAGCGAATCCAAGGTTCTTGCCTGAACCGTCGTACGTGAGAAGTTTTGATAGTGTTCATGAGCAGCCTGTGTATCGACACCGCCATACGCGTCAAGAAAAGCCATGGAATCATCGCTACCTTCTGCCTCTGCGAACTGCAGCGTCATCTCACCGATCTCGCCAGCCATCGCTACTTGATGTACCTGAACATGTTTGAGCTCAGACTTTAATGCTGCGGCCTGAATTCTCTCAGCATGAGCCGGCACAGGTTCGAAAGTGTGAACCTGCCCATCGACAACCAATTTGGCAAGCGAAAGTGTATAGCACCCATAATGACCACCGATATCAAAGCAAACGTCATCTTTGCCCACTAAAGACTTCACCACCTGCAGGATTTTTTGGTCGTAATCTCCTGCCGTAATCGCTTCAGCAATAGGAGTATTGCGAGGCAACATTATCTGGGCGCCCGCTGCAGGCCCCGCTTCAATCTGGTGCCAACCGAATACAATTGGTGATGTGGGTGGCGTCAACAGCGATCGGAGCACTCGTGCCACGGGCTGCAATGCCCGCCGGCATGCATGCTGCATTTGCTGCTTGAATTGACCCATCAGCTTCCGTAAGGCTTCGAGTAGAAATAACATGCCGCATCGAAAGGCGAACGCGGTCCCCGTTATAGTTTATCCAACTCCCGGCTCAATGACTTGAGCATATATCGTGGGGGCGTACCTGTTTTGGGAATGAAATCAAATGCGTATTCTGGTTGCGGTCGGATCTGAAGAGCAAATCAACACAGGAGCTGCATGGTGCGCTTCGATTGATGGAGTCACTGCTAAAAACCTCGAAATTGCCATTCTGGGCGCAGACCGAAAGGCATTGGCCGAATATGGCCGTAAAACACTGGCTACCGAGCTGAATTGCGAACCCGCCGACCTCAATGTGGCCACGATCGAAGCCGATGCCAATGCGATTCTCACCCATGCCGAAAAACAACATTGCCGAAGCCTGATCCTACTTCACAGCGGGGACTTGTCCGATTTGCACAAAGAGGTCTTCCAAACCACCAAACACCCGACTTTATGGCTCCGCATCATTGGGAAACCTCCCAGCTCAGAATCACAAATTATCTCGGCATTCCAGAAGCCCAGCCATGTCACAGCGGTTGTCACAGAGAAACTGCTTGGTTTCGCACCCGGCAAAACACTATGCAGTCATGTTGATCTGCAGCGCGACAATCTTTCTGAAGCAATCAAGACTGCTCTCAGCGAAGAAAAAATCACCGACGATGAACTCCTGTTGCTCGGCATCGATGACCCCGATTCTTCGGATCGTGTTTACAAAACGGCACTGCAGCTGATCGATTCGAAAACGACAACATCGATCGGCCTGTTGCACGATGGGTATACCTTACCCGAGAAAATTGCAAGTCAGGTGTATCAATGGGCAGCCGATGTCGCACCCCCAATGGACCGTCAGGAACGAATCGATCTCTCACAGGATCTGCAGTCCGGCTCTGCACCCAACCTTGAGTTCTTCGGATTGATCTCAGCAGCGGCAATGCTTGCTGCCTTTGGACTCATTCAGGATTCTGCTGCTGTTATCATCGGAGCTATGCTGATCGCTCCCCTGATGACACCGATCATCGGAGCAGGCTTAGCCTTGGCCCAAGGTAATCGACCTCTTTTTCGCTCAGCGGCCACCACAATCATTCTTGGATTCTTGTGCGCTTTGATTGCCAGCATGCTGTTTGGCTGGCTGGTACTGATTTTTCAAGAACCAGTGATGACTTCCGAAATGCGAGCCAGATGCAGCCCATCCCCGATTGATTTCTGCGTCGGCTTGGTGGGTGGCTTTGCAGCAACCTACGCCAGAACACGCAGGCATCTGTCCGCTGCATTAGCTGGCGCCGCCATCGCCGCAGCACTGGTGCCACCTATCTCGACAGCTGGCCTGCAACTCGCCTTTCACGTTTGGACTTGGGATACCAATCCAGTAGGGATACCGATTCTCGGTCCCATACTTCTGGTGCTGGTCAATGTTCTGATGATCATGGGAGGTTCCGCTTTTATACTCTGGGCGCGCGGCATGCGGACAGACCGAACCCTCACCATCCAAGACCGGTGGACTGTCAGGATTGCTGCTTTTCTATTCACAATCACTCTGCTAATTCTGACATGGCTTTTACTACCCCACACAAGTCAGGCAGGTAACCCCACTGAAAGCCAGACCAATTCAGAGGTTGCAGATGATACGGACGTTTCCGCCACTGAATCACCCTGAACGCACAGAGCTTCCATTCTTGCGACTAGCGTGACGAGCGGCTCCGCAAATACTTCAGCTTGTACTTTTCGTAAAGCATTTTGTGTCTGCTACCAAGGTCTACTGCACGCCCTTGTATGAAAGCGGCCTCAACATTCGTTTCGGTTTCCAGAATATCACCATCTGCCAAGATCAGTGTCGCATCTTTACCAGTACTAATGGACCCGACACGATCTGCAACTCCAAGAATCTCAGCCGCCGACAGCGTTATAGCTCGCAAGCCATCGGGATGCGGCAAACCATAAGCTACGGCCACGCCAGCATGATAAGGAAGATTTCGGGCATTTGCTGCACCTCCGGGAGACCCAGCTCCCTCTCCACAAATCGCAAATTTCACACCCGCTGCACGCAGTCGCTCTGGCAACGTGTATGCGGTGTCGTAAGCTTCATCACGACGGAGCGGAAGACGGTACGTGGATGCAATGATGACAGGAACATCATATTTCTTCAGCAGCTCAGCGCATGGTTCGGCGTCATACCCGCCATAAATCACAATCGACAAGCCCTGAGCCTGTCCGTAAGCCACGGCAGATTCGATTTCCATTTGTCGATCAGCATCTACAAATACTGGCAATTCACCATTAGCCACTGGAATCAGACTTTCCAGCCTGATGTCGGTCGCAGTGGTATCTGGTGCCGTCTGACGAGCTTTCTCATATCGCCGTACTGAATCCAGCAGCTCATCTAATTCAGTGAATTTCTGCTCTCTTTTCTTGCGCTGATCAGTAGCATCATTGCCACGAGGTTGCATTGCCCCCCAGTCGATGTACATCCCTGCTGGTGCTTTGAGTTTCATTTCCGAAACCGTCCAGCCATCAAGATTGATCACCGCAGTCTGACCGCGAATGTACCTTCCTCTTGGTGCTGTCATGACTGTCAGCACACCACCTGCACGTGCAACAGGAATCAATTCACTATCAGGATTCACAGCGACCCAAGCTCTCGCATTCGGATTCACCGAACCGTACTCGGTACGATCATCCGTTTCTTCGACAGCACTGATCTCGCGCAAACCAAGGTCAGTCATCGATTCAATCAGGCCGGGGTACAAGTGCTTCCCCGATCCATCAATTTCCAAAGCTTGTTTTGGGGCTTTGAGAGCTTTGCCAATCTTGGTGATTTTCCCTGCCTCGAAGATTACATCCCCATCGTTGATATCAGCACCATCGACGACATGAACTGTCGTATTGCGGATCACGATTGGTCTACTTTGGGGCGCACCAGGCACCTGGTCGTGAGCCTCAATGTTAGGCAACATTGCAAAGACTACAAAGGCAGCCGTGGCCAGTTTTATTCCACTCATGATTCTTGAACTACTTCCGGACGATTGTTTGATTTGCTTACACCGTTTCATATTTTGCTCAGTTCTTCTTCAGGTTTCCGGTGTAATCGTACTCATGACTACCATGGGCAGCACAATGCACATCATGCTTTACCCAACGGTCTTCTTCGGCTACTTCTTTTGGTGTCGCTCTTGTGGAGCTACGACCACCAGCGAGTGCTTTTTGTATGAGTCGGGACCGTAGTTCCCGATCACGATCCTGCAACTCCTGATCTTTACGGAGGTCAAAGTAACAACGTCCGTCGACCCAAGTCTGCTCACATCTGGTCAGCGTTGACAACGGTCGACCGCTCCAAACCACCAAATCCGCATGTTTCCCTTCGCGAAGCGAACCAACATATTGCTCAATCCTCAATTGCTTGGCTGGATTCAACGTGACAAACTTCAATGCTTCGACTTCAGGCACTCCACCATACTTGGTTGCCTTTGCAGCCTCTGTATTGAGATGCCGAGCGAGTTCGCGGTCATCGCTATTGAAGGACACCACCACACCACGGTCGTGCATCAAGGCTCCGTTGTAAGGAATTGCGTCGAGGACTTCGAATTTGTAAGCCCACCAATCAGAGAAGGAAGATCCCATTGCGCCATGGCGAGCCATGCGGTCAGCCACTTTGTAACCCTCCAGAATGTGCTGTAACGTTCCAATTTGAACGCCAAACTCCTCCAAAACATCCAAGGTGGCGACAATCTCATCCTGCCGATAACTGTGGCAATGTATCCAACGCTCACCATTCTGAACTTCGCTCAACGCTTCCAGTTGCAGGTCAACACGCGGTGGTAAAGTGTCGTGCTCTCCACTCTTCCAGCGTCTCCACTTGGCTTGGTACTCGCGTGCTGCAAGCAGTTGATCACGAATGATCTGTTCGACACCCATCCGTGTGTTGGGATATCGACTTTGGCTCCGTTTCACGTTTTCGCCCAAAGCAAACTTGATTCCCTTGGGTGCTTCTTTCATCTTCAACCCATCCATCGTCTGACTCCAACGCAGCTTGATGACCTGATTCTGCCCACCGATAGGATTGGCGGAACCGTGCAGAATGTTCGAAGTGGTCAATCCGCCGGCAAGCTGTCGATAGATTTGGATATCACTGTTGTCAATGAAATCACCAATGCGGACTTCAGAAGTGACTGCTTGGCCCGACTCATTCACACCTCCATCAGTTCCCATATGAGAGTGACAATCGATAAGGCCAGGCGTGATGTGCTTTCCACTGGCATCAATCACGCGGCTATTCTGAGGTGCCTTAATATTTGACCCAACTTCGACAATTAGCCCATCACGAATCAGGATGTCAGCGTTCTCAATTTTACCTGCTTCTTCACAAGTCCAAATGGTCGCGTTGCGGAACAAGACAGTCGACTGCTCTGACATTCTGACATCAGAGCCGAATGCACCGAAAGGAAAACGGACCTTGGAGTAAGCTGCGTCAGGAGAGTCAGGGCCCGCTTGGTCGTTCTCTGACTCGGCATCCACTGCGGCAACTGCATCAGCGTCTTTGACTTTCTCAGATGAATCACTCTTGAATGAGTTAGCCTCATCCTGTGCAGCATCATTGGTAGCAACGGAAAGACGTTTCATGGCTGGACTTTGGGAACCACCCCCAGGCAGCCTCAAGGCAGCCACGAGGTCCATTCCATCACTGTCACTTGTCAGGGTGATGATCGTCAGTTGCGTGATGCCTGCCGGAAATCTTTTATCGACCTCGCCCAAATTCAGATTGGCTGTCAAACGATCCCTCTGCTGAACCACGTTCTGCAGCTTGGTTGATGTAACCTTTGCTTTCTCTTTCTTTCTTTTGTTCTTCTGATTGCGTTGCTTCTCAGCAGCGGAGACCGCTACGACCGATCCACTGATTTTTCCGTCAGCCCCTTCAAGTTCAAGCCTGACTTTTACATTTCGACCATCTGCGTTGCGGACAGAAAGCTCCCATTTACCTGCGATGGTAGGATACTCAACTTTGGCACCCGCACTCATCACAAACCTCTCTCCGGCAACCCAACATTCAAGCACTTTTGTTTTGTCGGAGAACAGATTTCCATCAGTGATTACGAGGTTGGCAATCATGCCAGATTCAATACGCCCCACCTGCTCTTGGATTCCCAGCAATTCAGCGGGGATAACCGTTAGCGCGGCCAAGGCCTCGTCTTCTTCCAAACCATGTGCCACAGCAACTCGCACCTGTGTCAAAAACTTGCCCACATCATCCAGTCCATCACTGGTCAGGCAGATTTTCACACCGGCTGCGGCAAGCCTCGCTGGATTCTCGGGTGCCAGCTCCCAATGCATAAGTTCCTGAAGAGTCACATCGCGCGCAGCATCAGCGGTTTTCACGTCCGGAGTGTCTGGAAATTCAACTGGCAACAGATACGGTCTTTTCGTCGCGACAATTTCGTCGAGTTGTCGGTACTCACGCCCCGACCCACGAATGATTGCCTCGAAAGAAAACTCACGAGCGAAGCTATCAGCTCGGATCGCCATCCGATCGTTGGCTGCATCGATCACAAATACCTTCGAATCGATCGCGTCTCCAAGGACTTGCAAGGCAACATTTTTGTCAGGACGATCAAGTTGCGGTGTCGCGTTGTAAGCACTCCACGCCCGCTTGTACCAGGTCGCATCATGAAAAGCCTGCCTCAACAGAGCAACAGCGCCCATGGGCGAATTCGGGTACCGTGCACGCGAACCACCACGTGGCACGGTTAAATTCAAGTGCTGCCATGCATTGGCCGACAGCAAATTACGCCCTTTGGATGCTTGTCCAGTCAGCATCACGCAGCTGCTACCTTTCACGATTCCTCCTTTGGGAGCAATCAATCGAACAGCAATACCCTGCGATCTTAGTTTAGATGCATCGGGTGCGGTTTCTCCGATGGACTCAGAAATCTTAACCTGCGGCGAAACGTTGGCATTCCAATATCCTGGCAGCGATTGGTTCACCGTCGCATCGCTTTCACTCCACGCGTCAATCAAACCGGGATAAATTCGTTTACCTTCACAATCGATGACTTGATAACCCGCAGGAATCACTTGCTGCTGCCCCACCGCAGTAATCGAAGCACCTTCAACGAGCACGGTTGCATCACTGAGGGTTCGACTTGGCGAAACCACCACTTCGGCATTCACAAAAGCGAAACCGGGGATTGGGTTTTCACGCAGACCAACAATGGGTTTAGCCTCAGTATCCGATTGGGCCTGCAGGGCGGTTGGCAGTAGTACTGCGCACAGGATTGCCAGAAGTAGCGTGTGCCGCATGAATACTCAACTTTTAAAATTGGAGCTATAAAAAACCTACTCACAGCATAGTTCAACCTCTCGTTTTCTGCTGCTTCGCCAGACATTATTCCAACTGGTAAACTGGCAGTGAGTGTTCCTCCATTCCAATTGCTAACAAATGGTACCGGACTGCCAATTCTGGCAATCCAATACGTATTTTTTCGGTTTTCTACCCCTTTTTATTTGGGAGCTCAAACATCGGGATTTTGCGATTCAAATCAAAACACTCTTGACCTGTACCCATTGCCGTATTAATTGTGGATTAGGGGCGAGGCGAGTGATCAACAACGCCGGCATGGCGGCTGAACTTATGGAGGCTGAACATGAAGCCCGAGAAGACCTCAGACAATTCGCCCAACCGCTCAACCATCGAACGGTTTTTTAGCGGTCTAAGCGAATACATCTTCCAGTCAAAACTGGGGGTCGCAGATGTACAGTTAATCGACTACCTCAGCGACATGATGCTGAGATTTGTACGAATCGATTCACTCAATCGTGTTCGCCGTTCGAACGGACGCCCCGCGACCGAACTCTTCCAGATGTTGAGTGAAGCCGAGAAACGAATCGGTCTTGCCAAACGTGATGTTCACCGACACATCGGTGATGTCACTCTGTTTTGGTCTGGGATGTATCCCGAACGACTGAGACGTCTCAGACCCGAGCGATCGCCCGACGGGTTTCTGGACTACTGCAAACAAGGCAAGCGAGCCTATGCGATCGCCGCTGAAATTGAAGGGGATGAACATCGACCCTCCAGCGATTTACTTCATCAACTCAGCAGCGAATTTGAAATGTGCGCTTACGGATTGCGCGAGGTACGTCGTGAGTGGGAACGCGGGCCAGCTGAGGGTGGGCCACTTTTGCTTTCGTAAGTCAACGCTAGGACTGCAGTTCCACGGTTACAGTTCCTCGCAGACTGTCCCGAAATCCGTACCACAGGGCTTACCATGGCGGCTACCAGTTAAGTCGATGTGATTCCTGCCAATGGCAATCCTCGCCGCCTATCGCCTGCACAACTCAATGACAGCAAGCATTCGACTTCATCTGTCGTGGCCCACCAAACCCAATCGTAACGCTCACACACAGCTTCAATGCTTGCACTCCGGCAGCCTCACATCCTGCGGTGATGGCGCACCGACTCCCAAACGTTACGCTGCTGTCATCAATTGAACAGCTGTACGAAAAGGAAACATCACAATATGTCAGTCAGCCAAGAACGTTTCGACTCGGTATGTGCGAGAGCCCGCGAGGCCATGGTACTACACTCCACCGCTGACACGCTTGAGTGGGACGAGCGAACCGGAATGCCGATCGCCGCCGGAGAATATCGTGCTCAACAGATCTCTACCTTGCGCGCCCTCGTACACGAACGGCGCACAGACTCCACCTATGGAGATGACCTACAGCAATTGATTCAAGATAGCGAAACCGAAGACCCCCACGGTCCAGTAGCTGCTACTGCCCAACAGTTATATCGGGACTGGCAACGTGATTGCAAACTGCCGACTGAACTGGTTGAACGCATCTCTCAAGCGACAGTGCGGGGACAACAAACATGGGATGCGGCACGGCAAGCCGATGATTTTGCAATCTTTGAACAGACACTCGGACATGTCATCGATCTGAAACGCGAAGCGGGACAACGACTCAGCGAAGGCACCGATCGAAGCGTCTATGAAGCATTGCTGGACGAATACGAACCAGATGCCAAGGTGGACGACATTCAGCAAGTGTTTGATGATCTACGCGGACCACTGGTCAAGTTAATCGCAGCGATCAAGGAGTCTCCTCAGCAACCGGACACAAGTATTCTTGAGCGTACTTACTGCATTGATGACCAACGGGATTTCAGTCATTTCGTTGCCGAACAGATAGGGTTTGACTTTGAGCGAGGTCGCTTGGATGAAACATCTCATCCATTTTGCACCACACTTGGTCCCCATGATTGCCGCATTCTGACTCGATACGACCCTCACTGGCTGCCTGCGGGTTTGTTCGGAACCATGCATGAAGCAGGTCACGGAATGTATGAGCAAGGACTGCGACCCGATTGGTTTGGACTGCCCCCAGGATCTTATGTCTCACTAGGGATACATGAGTCCCAGTCAAGATTGTGGGAGAATCAGGTAGGTCGCAGCCGACCGTTTTGGGAATGGCTTTACCCACAGACGAACGAAGCATTCCAATCACAACTTGATGGCGTCTCTTTGGATACCTTTCACTTTGCCATCAATACAGTACGCCCCAGCTTGATTCGAGTTGAAGCAGATGAAGCAACTTACAACTTACATATCATTATTCGTTTTGATCTCGAACAACAATTGATTGATGGTTCTCTAAAAGTCAAAGACTTGCCTGAAGCGTGGAACGCCCGGTACAAGAGTGACTTGGGGATTTGCCCTTCCTCCGATGCCGATGGGGTACTACAGGATGTCCACTGGAGCGCTGGCTTGATCGGTTATTTCCCAACCTACACGTTGGGAAATGCTGCGGCAGCTCAACTTTTTAGTGCTGCCAGTGAACAGATCGGCGACCTCGACGAACTTTTTGCACGAGGTGAGTTCCGTCCTCTGCTGGATTGGTTACGCGAACGAATTCACTTTGATGGTCGCTGTTATAGTGGTTCTGATCTGATTGAGAGAGCAACGGGAACCCCACTGAGCGCCACTCATCTGATCCAATACTTGAAGTCAAAGCTGGAACCTCTCTACGGAATCATTGAAAGTTGACACGCAGGGGGCCTGACCCGAGATCGACCTGATTTTTGTCGGACGTTGCGTTACACTTTCGTATTCCTTTCACTGCTTCTCAAAGGTCACCATGATTATCTCGAATTGCCCAAGGTGCCAAGAAAGGTTTCGTGTTCCCCTAGGGACAATGCCAGAAGACGCCTATGCGATGTGTCCTTGGTGTCACGAGACCTTTCCGCTCGTCGAAGTGCTCAATCATCTTCCACCCGTATTACAAATTCTGACGGCCGATGGTGAACCCATTGCTATCATGGAACCGGCTGCCCGTCACTCTTCAGCGGCACTTCCATCGCTAGCTGGTGCATCACTTGGGCCTTCAGACCACCTGCAGACTAATGACGGTGCAGGCAGCGACCAGCAGTGGGATCCTACAGCTCTGAACTTTGGTGCTGAGCATCGACAAGCCGAAGACGGGTGGACTCTTGGCGGTACATCCCAAACTGCACCCATGCGCTTATCCCCGGGCCCCAATCGAAGAAAGAAAGGTAGTTCAGGAATTCGATCGATGGTGCAAGTCGTTGTCGGCGGATTACTTTCAGTGCCAATCGCCCTCGCCATTCTTTTGGCGGTTGGACGCGCCCCTGATCTTGGTTTCTGGCCTTTTGATGGCCAAGCAAGATCACCACGGGAACTGCTGCCATTTATTGATGATGCGGATACTGACGACCAGACAGCCTTCCCCAGCTTCGAGGGTCAGCAACTCGACACATCCGACTTCGACGAGGCGATGAAGAAAGCTGAGGACCCCAGCGAGGCTGCTCTTGACCAGATATTTGCTCCCGACGAACGACTGGACTCTGACGATCAGAGCAATCTGACCCCAACGGCACCAGCAAATCCTAATCAATCTGCATTTCGTAAAAGCACAGAAACCACACCCGATCCTACGCAGCCCAAAGAGCTTAAAAATCCACCTGAGTTGCCAAACACCTTGGCAAACACAAGCACAGATTCAAGACCGGTGATCGAGCCCGAATCAGAAGCTTCAAACAACACCGAAAACCAGTCCGATTCAGCAACGACGATCATCGCTGCAAGCCAGATCAAACCATCTGAACAAGTGGTCGATAACAACACTAAATCAAAATCGATCGACGCGGTACCTGCAAAAATCATGATCGAGATTACAGCCGTGGTCCAAGCGATCACAAAACTTGATACAGATGATCAAGACATTGACACCGACAGCTTGGCCGAAGCCTACGAAAGCATTGCGAAGGCTTGCGAAACGGCGCAGGAGCATCCTGCTGCACTTTCCTCATTGGCCAATGCTGTCAGCCAATCCACAGCATTAAAGCAACTCCAAGAAGCGGCCGTAACTTGGCTGGACTACCCTCAACGATCAACACAGGGAATTGCCCTGATTGGAAAACCAGGTGCCACAGCAAAAAGCCAAATCCTTACGCTTGATTCCGGTCGTGTTCTGACCATCAGTGGTAATTTAAGCCTGCCGCTAGCGGAGACGGTGGTGGTCTTAGGACAACTCACCGAGACTAAAGATGAAATTCAGATCGGCTTCAGCGCACCTCTTCCTTAAGCCACGGTCGTATCAGCCAAATCCTGATCGGGAACGAATAACTTACCTGTCTTTGACCTGAACTGATCGTCAGGACACATCCCCAGTCTTGATGGACCTGCTGATGGATGCGTGAAATGGCGATTTTCTCAATCGCAACGCGATTGTTCAGGCAGTATTGCTTGCTTTCTATACTTGCTGCACAGCCATTCCTGTCATTAGGTTCCACGATACAACGTGATCGTTGTCCATGAAAATCTACTACACCGATCATTTTGAACTGCCGCTTCCGGATGGCCATCGATTTCCGATGGTAAAATACCGACAACTGCGACAGCACGTTGTACGAAGCGATTACCACCTGCAGGATTCGCTGATCGTGCCCCCCGCCGCTACGGATGAACAACTCCTGTCCTGCCACACTGAACGCTACGTCAGTGCGGTTTGTGACGGAACACTGAGCAATCACGAAATCCGTCGAATTGGATTTCCATGGTCACCACAGATGGTGGAACGTTCGCGCCGCAGTACTGGGGCAACTCTGGCGGCAAGTCGGGCCGCCCTGACTGATGGAATGGCGGTGAACCTCGCAGGTGGCACCCACCATGCCATGCGAGATGCAGGAGAGGGCTACTGTGTATTCAATGATGCAGCAGTCACGATTCGCACCTTACAGCGTGAGAAAGTGATACAGCGTGCTTGCGTGATTGATCTCGATGTGCACCAAGGAAATGGCACCGCAGAAATACTAGGCGATGATCCTACTGCATTCACACTGTCGCTTCATGGAGTTAAAAACTTCCCGATACGAAAATCGCCGAGTGACCTTGACGTAGATCTCGATGACGGGACATCTGACGAGCAATACATGACTGCACTCCACAAAGCACTCCATCAACTTGGTAACTTTCAGCCGTTTGATCTTGCTATTTTTCTGGCCGGGGCTGACCCCTACGAACATGATCGCCTTGGCAGGCTGAAAGTGTCAAAAGAAGGACTGGCAGAGCGAGATCGAACGGTGATGCAATGGTGTCTTGACCGTAACATTCCCTTAGCCATTGTGATGGCAGGTGGATATGCACCCGATGTGAAAGACATCGTCTCCATCCATGGCATGACGGTACAATTAGCAAGCATGCACTTAAGACGCACAAAACAATAGTACAAGCAGCCAACTGGCATGTGCTTTCACCAAGTAACTCCTTCGGTAGACCCGAATGTAAATCCTTGCAAATCATAGTCGAATGAATAGCTTCATCACACACGACCTCTTATGCTGGTAGCATCGATGGCTGGTTGAGCCTGCATTGCAAACCAAGCATCCGCTTGCTTACGACTGTCACATTCAAACCGCAACAGCCCCACTGACCAAGAGATAGACTTTGCGACTTTCAATTTTGTTCCTTGTTGCCGCCTCGCTTTGCATTGGATTCCACAAAAACGTAGTTGATGCAAAAGAAACCAAAATCGTCTTGGTTGCAGGAAAGCCCTCGCATCCACCAAGAATGCACGAATTCAACGCGGGCGTTCAACTGATGACTGAATGCCTGAAGGACGTACCAGACCTCAACGTACAGTTCGTACTGAATGGCTGGCCAGAAGATGAATCCATCTTTGATGATGCCAGCGCGGTTGTTTTCTTCATGGACGGGGGGCGACGTCATGAGGTAGTTGGGGAAAAGGGAAGGCGATTAAAAGTTGTTGATGAGTGGTCATCGAAAGGTGTTGGATTGGGTTTCATGCACTTTGGTGTAGAAGTCATCGCTGATCAGGCTGGAACAGAATTCAAACGATGGATTGGCGGTCACTACGAGCACATGCACTCATGCAATCCAATTTGGGAACCAAATTTCATGGTATTTCCAGAGCATCCAATCAGCCGAGGCGTAAAACCGTTTCAGGCCAAAGATGAATGGTATTTCAATATGCGTTTTGTTGGCGACATATCCGGCGAAAAAGCCGCAGAGATTGAAGGACTCAAGTTTGTTCCCATCCTGACGGCTATTCCGTCAGATAAAGTCCGCGATGGACCCTACGTCTACCCACAAGGGCCCTATCCACACATACAAGCATCCAAGGGGCGGGCCGAGGCAATGATGTGGACTGTGGAACGACCTGATGGAGGTCGTGGCTTTGGCTTCACTGGCGGGCACTTTCACGACAACTGGGAGAACGACAACTATCGCCGAGTGGTTCTCAACGCGATCCTCTGGATAGCAAAAGTGAATGTTCCCAAAGGCGGTGTCGAATCCGCTGTTTCAAAGAAACAGCTTAATGCCAATCTTGACCCCAAGAATCCCCGATAAGACGTCGCAGCGAGCTTAGTGGGCAATCGAACGTCTTAACCAGTACCGCAAAAAACGCCCTGCTCGGGTCAATTGCGGTAGAGTATGAGAGCGGGGCTCACTCACCCTTTTCTGGCACATTTTCAAGTATGTCCAGCAATATCTGATCAGCTTCAATGCCCTCAGCTTGGGCTTCAAAATTTAAAAGTACTCTGTGCCGCATGGCGGGCAGGAATACTCGCCGCACATCTTCAAAGCTGACGTTGTAGCGACCTTCGAGCAGAGCTCGTACCTTGGAAGCCAACGCAAGTGTTTGTGCACCTCGCGGGCTGGCACCCCAACGTACATAATTGTTGGTTGCTGCAACCGAGTGAGGACCATCGGGGTGTGTCCCGAGATTCAAACGGACCAAGTAGTCTCGAACATGGGGTGCAAGAATGACCTTGCGGACCATCTGCTGCCACTTTTGAATCTCTTCACCATGCATCACTTTCTCAAGCTCAGCCTGATGGTCCTGGGTTGTCCGTTCGACGATGGAATTCAGATCTTCACGGCTACTATACCCGACCACTAATTTAAAAAGGAAACGGTCTAACTGTGCTTCGGGCAGAGGATAAGTTCCCTCCTGCTCAATCGGGTTCTGCGTAGCAAGGACAAAGAATGGCTTCTGCAACACAAAGCGTGTTCCCCCAGCGGTCACTGTTCCTTCCTGCATGGTTTCTAACATCGCGGACTGAGTTTTGGGTGTCGCGCGGTTGATCTCATCCGCCAGCAGGATCTGCGTGAATACCGGTCCTCGTTGAAATTCGAATCCACGGCGACCGTTTTCATCCTCAACAATCATGTTGGTGCCGAGGATGTCGGCAGGCATCAAGTCCGGTGTGAATTGAATGCGACTGTAATTCAAGTCCATGACATCAGACAAGGTTCGGACGAGCATGGTTTTCCCCAGCCCGGGAACACCTTCCAACAAACAATGCCCACCGCAGAAAATCGCTGTCAACACACCGTGAACGATGTCGTCATGACCGACGATGACACGGCCGATCATTTCACGGACTGCGTTATAACGCTGCCCAAACTCTTCTGCTTCGGCCTGCATCGATTCTACTGTGTTACTCATCTGCATTCATCAATGGGTTGGTGACCATGCCGTGCGATCTGGCCAATGTGCCCGCAAACGTACGGTTGGTGAAAAGCTGCAGAAACAACGCTTGGAATGGCGAAGCAAATGCAGGGAAACCGCCGTTAATCATAACGGAAATACTGTCACTTGGGTGACGCTCCTCGTGCTTCAATTCAGTCTATTCCGAGCTACCAACCTGCTTTTGCTGTAACAACTTGCTCGAAACCTGCTCTACCTGCCGGAAAACTCGCATTACATTCCCTCCAAGAACCTTTCGAATCTCAACTTCTGTATAGCCACGATCCAGCAGGCCCTGAGTGATAACCGGGTAGGTACTGACATCTTCAAGCTGCGCCGGAAGTGCTGGGACGCCGTCGTAATCGGAACCCAATCCGACATGGTCGATCCCAGCCACTTTGACAATCTGATCAATATGATCCAGCAGATCATGCACAGTGCATCGGTCCGATCGGGGATTCTTAAGCTCCCACTGCCTCAGTTCAGACGTCACTTTTTCATCATCATCTGGATGAAGCTGCCTCAACTTTTCACGCTGGGCAGTCCGTTTTCGAGATCGCGCCGCATCAACGGGATTTACGAAATCGGAAAAGAAATTCACCATCACTACACCACCATTCTTTTTTGTCATTAACAACACATCATCCGGAACATTTCGTGGGTGATCAGCAACAGCGCGGGCCGATGAATGCGAAAAAATCACGGGTGCCTTCGTCGTCTCCAACGCTTTTCTCATGCAAGCAGGTGAAACATGAGACAGATCAACTATCATGCCCAGGCGATTCATTTCATGAACGATCTCCTCGCCAAAAGCAGACAGCCCACCGGAAATTGGCTCGTCGCTACAAGAGTCTGCCCAATCAAGAGACATCGAGTGAGTCAATGTCATGTACCTGGCCCCTTCACGATACAGTTGGCGAAGAACATTCAACGAGTTTTCGATGGAGTGTCCTCCCTCTACACCGATCAATGATGCAATTTTTCCATCACGGCGGATTCGGGTGACATCCTCAGCGGTCAACGCCAACTCAAACACATCGCTGTACTGTTTCGTCAACTCCCTCACAACTGCGATCTGTTCAAGTGTCGCCGTAAGAGCATTGTTATGTGTCGCAGTAGAAACGGGCACATACACGGACCAAAACTGAGCGCCGACACCGCCCCTACGTAATCGCGGGATATCAGTGTGGAGGTCAAGCTGGTTCATTCGCAAATCGATCTTCCCGACTGCTCTACCACTCTTTCGCAGCGTCCACGGTAAATCGTTATGCCCATCAAACACCGGAGCTGCTTTGTGAATCCGAATCGCCTGATCCGTAACGACGATCAGAGCCCGCTTACTTGTAGTCGACTCCTTCGCGGATGGGCCGCCAGAATCAACATCAGCACCAAGAAACGGACAAGCAACAAGTGACGCAGCGGCACAAAATACATTTCGCAGGTAAATCACAAGATCACTCACAGCTACATGGAATGATTCAGTAAGCCCCCATCATGACAGACGACTCGGTCCTGCTCCACCCGCAATTTCTAATGATCCAATCACCACGAGATGGTCTGTTGGTTTGCAAACGTACTTAACATCGGGCTCCCCATAGGATCATATGTTTTTTTTAGCCTGCTTCAATCGATCATGCTCATCGCGGACCTTGTAAAAAGGGTCAAGCGGATAACAGCCACTAACAATGCCATTACGTGGCGCCGTCGTACAATCACTGAAGGTGCGACACACTTTTTTTCGGGTCAGTTGCTCGCCTGATAAGACATCAGCAGGCAACTCTGGGTAAGACAACACCATTCGGCCTAAACCTACGGAATCCACCCACCTATCCCGGACAAGGGCCTGAGCAGCATGTGGCAACCAGTCCTGAAGATAACTATAGCCGGATCCAACAAATATCAGCTCGGGATGCTCCTGTTTCAATTCAGCAGTTGCACGTAACTGACGTGCAACACCCACCAGCGGATCTTCTGGAGGTTTGTATCCATCGCTGGGTGGAAAATAGGCGGGTCGCTGGATGTGCGGATTGTAATACGGACTTCCTGCTGTCGTACAAACGAGCTTGATGCCGAGACTCTTAAGAAGCTCCATGAATTTTAACGGTTCGCCCAAATCGACTTCGCAGCCCGATACATCACTACCGAATGCAAAACGTTGGTTCCCGAGCGGGTCAGCGACGCCGATTCGATCCTCCCCGGGCTGGAATGGCAGGAAATCAAAAATGCTGAGCCTGACTCCAATCATCAAGCCCGGGGCACGCGAATGAATCCCTTGAACAATATCGCATAGAAAACGTGTTCGGTTTTCAAAACTACCACCAAACCGCCCGACTCGATCGACACCACTTAATAACTCATGCCCCAAGTAACCATGGCAATGTTTGATGTCAACAAAATCAAAACCTGCCTGCTGTGCGAGCACAGCAGCGTTGATGAAGTCATCTATCAGATCCTGTAACTCATCATCCGAAAAAACCGCGGCACCATCATCAAGCCCCAACCGGGCATCCAATGCTGCATTGCGTTGCACCGTCCGCGGTTCGCTAACACTTTTTTGGTTGGGGCGTGCATACCTCCCCGAGTGAGTCAACTGTAAGCCGACAACCAAGTCATCGTCCTGGCCAAAATCCCCTCGGTGTGCCTTGCATAACTCCAATCTCAAGGCCTCAATATCTGCCAGATTCTCAGGAGAGATCATCAACTGATTTGGATTAGCGCGACCATCAGGACGGACCGCAACTGCCTCTCCCCCCCAAATCAACTTCGCACCGCTGAGGCCAAAGTTTCGCCACCGCCTTCTCGTCAACTCGGTCGGCTTTCCACTGGGGGTTCCATCCCAACCCTCCATGGGAAGAATGCAAAAGCGGTTCCCAATTGTCACACCATCGATATGCAAAGGGTCAGCAAGAGGATTGTTACTGGTCACGATCTGTGCATCACAGGGAAACTCGATTCCCAAATTGGCAAGATAGCTCACAAAGTCATCGTGTTTCTTAAAACTTGCCACACGCGGGTAAACCATCAATGCTCCTCTTTCATGATTCTCTGAATATCACTTGCAATCAATTCTAGAACTGCAGCATCAGATTCGGGTCGATGGGGTGAATCCGGGTGCGTCTGATCGCTGGCAAGCATACCTCGAATTTTTAAAAACATGGCAGCCGAGTGTTTGTATGCTGGTGCGGGATCACGGAAGGTAAAAGCGCCCAGATACTGAAGCAAATCATTCAGTTCATGAAAACCCGGATCCCCCGCTTCCCACATGGCATCCCGTCTAGCAAATGCATCGGGGGCAAATGTACTCAAGCCCAACAAATAATCACTCCCATACATCACCATATCGATGGCAAGATCGTTCCCCGTAAACACTTTAAAATCTGGGCGAACACGATTTCGCAACTCAAGACGCTGCCACTCCGGCAATCGGTGAAGTGAAGAATGCTTTGCACCCATAGCGTTTGGAATCATCATCAATTGTTGATAGATATCCAACGGGTAAATCCTGCCAAAGGGCGCGAAGACCTTCCCCAATTCAAAAAACAGAAATTCCTGACACTCACCCGCCAGTGCCTCATACGCTTCGACCAATTGATCATCCGCCAACTCGATCAACCCGTACGACTGAAAAAAGATGGGTGTGCCGCCATGTCGCTGAATTTGCTCAATTCCCGCCCGATACCTATCTCTCCCAAAAGCAGCGCCCGGCTGATCGCCAACAAAAACACCTGCCACATACGATCGCCCACTAGTGATTCGTTTCGACCGCAATAATACTTCCTCACGGACTCGATCATCAATCAGATTACCGTAGCCCGTATCCATATTGACCGCCGGAACCAATCCAGCATCAAGTGTACGATGCAGGTGCGCATCAAAGCCTTGCCAATCAACTTCTCCACCCACATGGTATGGCAGTAGGATGGCGGAAATGCCCATAATCTTGCGACGAGGCCGGAGCAGTTTTGCGGGATCGATCACTTCAGTCATGTTTTTAAATCGTAATAATTATTAATCAGTTCAACTTTAAGTTGCATTGCAACGCCTGTCTTGGCGAATTGGGCATTACTGGACCTTGCAATGCAGGCAATGAGATCAGACTTGGATTATCAATTCACGGACCAGGCGCTTCCAGAAAACCTGCCCCCCTGGGGTGTTCTTGTGCTGGAAAGCCATCACAGCTCAAAATTCGCGATGAACTGGCGGACTCATGAGTTTGTCAAAATTATATACGTATGGAAGGGTAGGGGAGAGTTTCATATTGATGACGAGATTCACCAGTTCGATGCCAATGATGTAATTGTCATTCCACCAAACACGCGCAATCGCATCATTGATGACAAATCTGCCGCGTCCAGCTTATACATCTGCTGCATTTCAACACAGCTTTTCAACTTCGAACCCAGTCTCGTTGGATCGCTAAAGGTTCGGCTACAAAGCCGTCGGCACGGGTTCACGAATCGGATCACATCACTGCTCCGACGCTTGATTCACTCTCAGCGAAAACCTGTGGCCACCACATCGATCTCAATGGTTGCTGACGCATTACTGCTATTGCAATGTGTACTTGAACTTGAATCAAGATCGCAAATAAAGCTGCAAAGCAACAGCAACGAACGTTCCGTTATGAAGCGATACATCGCTGATCTACCTCATCGTTTTTTCGATGAATCATCAATCGATTCCACCAGCCAGCGACTTGGAATTCCCAGACGATCCTTCACTAAGCTTTTTCATGAATTGACTGGTGAAACATGGCTCGCTCACACGCGACGCCTCGCTGTCGAACATGCCCAGCAAAGACTTTGTCGCACGGAACTCCCAATCACATCCATCGCTTTTGAATGTGGATTCCGCGACCTCTCGACCTTCTATCGGCAATTTAAAAAACTGTCGGGCATGTCACCAGGTGAGTACCGATCTACCAAGAGCTAACTCTGAAGAGAGAACAGCAATCATTCCTGAATGCGATAGAGCGATGTTGCTGTTCTCAACAGAATCGAATCATCAATCACACCGAGCGATGCGAGAGTGCGTTCTTCAAGAAAATTTGTCGACAATTCTTCAAACTCTTCACCCGCCCTTACAACGGTGGTCACACCATCTTCACTAGTGAAGTACAGCTTTCCACCAGCCAAAAGGGGTGATGAAGAATAGTTCCCACCGATTCGCTTACGGTAAACGAGGTCTCCCGTCTCAGCTTCGACACACGTAGCTATTCCATCATCACTAATCGAATAAACCAACCCCTGATGTGCAACCATGGACGGTGTCTTGGGAACGTTCCTGTCAAGCTGCCATTCAACATGCGTATCGGTAACCACACCTCGACCCGTTGGACGAATCGCCAGCATTTTACTGCTATCAAAACTCGTTGAAATAAAAACCAAGCCGCGGTGATAACTTGGCTTAGGAACTACCGAATAGCCAACATACCGCACATCCCAGATCGTTTTTCCAGTCGCTGGATCCAGTGCCAATACACAATCACTGCCTGGTGCGATGACTTGAAGTTGCCCATCTACTTCAATCACGGTCGGCGTACAAAACGAAAAAGTTTTCTTGGCTGAAACCGGCCGCACAGTCGCCCAAGCCAACCGACCGTTCACTGCATTTAACGCAACAATTTTTGGCTCTTCATCACCATCACAGGTGAAGATCAAATTTCCTGAAGCGAGGACGGGACTACCGCCATTACCGTGCGTGGGTTTGAAGTACAGTTCGCGGTTCTTCCATAACACCTCGCCACTCAAATTTAAGCACGCTGTACCCTGATATCCAAAGTGCACGTAGATTCTGTCGCCCTCAATGACAGGTGTCGGACTGGCGTGACTGTTTTTGCGATGGATACGAGCAGGCCGTTCTCCTGTCTGCTCCATGATTGGAATCGTTTGCAGGATTTTTCCGGAGGCTGCATCAATGATGATCAAGGATAGCCGGTAAGCCTGCTTCTGTTGATCCTCATCACGTTCGCCGGCAGGAATTGCTGCCGTTAGGTAAATACGGTCCCCAGCAGTCACGGGCGATGACCATCCCTCGCCTGGAATCTCTGTGCGCCAAGCGATGTTCTTGTCAGCACCCCATTGAGTTGGCAGCGACTGATTAGTTACGCCATCACCTTTTGGGCCACGAAAAATTGGCCAATTGTCGGCCTTACACGCCGACGAAAACGCACCAACAAACACCAACGTTAAAATAATCAAACAATTAGGCATCATTACTTTTTTATGGGAAAACAGAAACGGGAAGCGGTTTCAGAAACCGACTGATTTTCGTGGAAGAAAAAGTCCATTGCCACGACAAATCCTCAGCCTTGACATGTCCAGATAATAATAAGCTCAGTCAGTTAGCAGAAAATGACAACTAGTCTTTCAACAGGTCGAAACCTCAGTCTAACGGACAGTGATCCATGAGGGATACAATCAGCAGGGACCTAAAATGAATGATTCACCAAAACGCTCAATACGCTCTCGATGCACCGGAGTTTGCAGGTTGAATGCTGATCGAGTGTGCATTGGATGCCACCGCGATGCCGAGCAGATCTCAGCATGGGCTGATGCCTCTACGGATGACCGGGAAGAAATCAACTGTATCGCTGCATTACGAGAACAGCGGATGACGCGGCGTCCTGCCTAATCGTCGAGCTGCAACACAGCCAGCAGGCTGGCACTTCCAAGTCGGGATTCAGTGACCTTCAGACGTTTGGAAGATTCACTTGCTTCATAAACTTTCCGCGTGATCGGATAATCTTCGCCTGAGATAACAAGCGGTACGGGGGCGGCAAGCGAAATCAGACCATCAAGATCCAGGTATTTTACCGAGCCTGGGACAAACATCGGGTGTTCATGACGATCCACCGAGGCAAACCTGAATTCTTGAGGTTCCAGAATGCATCGCTGCACTGACTTACCAGCTTGGCTACAGGCCGCTGCTACCAAAGGACCAGCTACTTGCCCCCGACCAATCAAACAAACTCCTTCTTTGCCTCTTGCATACGCAATCACCGATAACAAATCATGCGTGCGTTGAGCAAACAGACAGTGATTGAATCCATAGGTGTAGCCCGAAAACTTGTGCCAGCCCTTGTCCCCACCCCGCTGAAACCACAACCTCTGCGATTGATCTTTCACCACCATCGCTGCCAGTTCGCCTTGTCCAAAAAGTTCAGGAACGATCACGGTGTATCCAGCCCTCACAAATAACTGAATTTCATCAACGACCTTACCATTTTCGAAAGCGGTCATTTTTCCGTCATCCGTAACCCAAATCACGCTGACGTGTTTATCGTTTTTTGGTTGTGGGACAAATTTCAGAACAGGAACCTCCTCCTTGTGGTCCAGGTTTCGAATCGTCCCCGATTGAACAGGCGACAGTGCAACCTGGCTCGATGATGTTAGTTGGTAAACCACCTTCCCCACCTGATCCTCTCGTCGGCCGATGAGTGTTTCCCATGCTGCGCCGATGGCATCCCGATAGGACTGTAACCCCTCACGCGATTCAGGAACCAAAGCACTGATTTTTTGATCAGAATCCTGCGACACCAAGGCAAGCAATCTTGTCTCATGCAAATCCCCAACTTGATCGCCTGACGGCTCGGGGTAGGTACTATTCCAGACAGTGGCCTCACTTTGACTCAAAGGCAGAAAATCCCTTTCCACAATCGCTTCATGTCCCAACGAAAAGTGCTGATTGAAGAAAGCATACATGGCAGCCCGATTAAGCTGGTTGTAGTTGTGGGGGAACTGAGTGTGAAATACCGCAGTGAGCCTATTCGCAACACCCATCATTTGATAGACCTTCTTAAGGTCAGGAAAACCACTCGTTTTCAGGTTAACCGTCCAGTCATCAGCAGCGGTCAGTCCCAGCGGCCTGGGCGCCGTTGCTGCCGCGATATCAATATTACCCTGATCGATTCGCAAAAGCGGAGCATTCTCACATGTGCAACCACCCTGCATGGCAGTCGAAACCATAACACAAGGCATCGAGGCAGCGATGCGTTCATCGATAGCACCAAGAATCATCGACTGAGTACCACCACCACTCGCTCCCGTTACACCAATGCGAGACGGATCAATATCATCAAGTTGCAGTACAAAGTCGACAGCTCTAATCGAATTCCACGTCTGCAATCCCATCATGTTCTGCAGTCGAAGATCTGCTTGGACGCTCATGAATCCCCAATGGTCCAAGCGATCAAGGTGTTCCCAACGGTCAGGTCGGTGCCCCAGTTGAATGGCATCTGCATAGCCAGTCATGTCATAGTGAAATACGATGCAGCCCATCCGTGCCAATTGCACTGCCCGTGCCTGCAGTGGAAAACGTCCTCCCTGTTTGAATTTTTCGGCGCCTGTTTCAATCTGCCTGCTAATGACTTCCTGACCAGCATCGTAAAAACGTCCGTCTTGCCAATGCCCATGGGGAGAAAGAATCGCAGGGAATGGCCCTCGGCCTTCTTTTGGCCGGTACAAACTTCCCGTCACATAGTGCCCTGGGATCGATTCAAAGAACACACGATCGACCACATAATCGTCTCGTTCCACACGCCCGTGAATTACTGCATTCAATGGTGTTCGAGTTGGAAGTGGCCACAACCCTTGCGATATCAGGATCCGGCGTTTGATCGCAATCTGTCGCTTTTTCCACGCCGTCACATTGTTCACGGCTTTGAAAGGAAAAAAGCCATTCAGAGTATTCAATTCGCCCAGTCTGTGGTCGGCCGACGACTTATCCCCGACCACTGCTGGTTTCTCAGCATTCACCGCCCCCACTATCACTACAGCACACAGACCAAGCAGATAGCGCATACAAAATTCTCCCATCAATGCAGATGGCGAGTAAAAAACACTCGCCTCACCTAAGTTCATTCAGCAACGCATCCAAGCCGTCCAAATTCTGCTTTAACGATAATTCCGCATCCAACTCGTTGCGATGATCAAGGATTCCAATCGGTCCCTGATAGCCCTGACGCAACACTTCCTTGATCATGTCGTGTTCATGCACACCCTTCCCAATCGGCAGAATTTTGTTTTTATTTCCGGCCAGATCAGAGTGATCAACCATGCCGTTCAGATTGAGGCAGAGCAGATACGGTTTGACTGCAGCAAATGCTTCAGGGAATCGAGCAACATGTTCGTGACCATGGTGAAAGTTATAAACGATGCCCACATGTCCTGCGTTTTGATGCTGGCGCAGATATTTGCAAACCGCCGCAAGGTTCTCCGGCTCGCCACCCCAACCGCCGTGATTATAAAGGCCAAGGCGAAGACCAAGTTTGGCGGTTTTCTCAACCATGGGACGGAGCGCTTCGGCTGCTGCTTGGACCTTTTCAGAATCAGGTTTATCACCAACACCGGGCAGCATCAGCCAAATCTGGGGTCGAATCCCATACTTGGCAATCAACGGTTCCAGAGCCTCATGCCAACTCCAAAAAGCAAAGAACTCAATATCGTGCTTTTTGTACTGTTGGATTTCCTCTTCAAAGGTAGGTACATGTTGTGCGCGCCAATCATAAGCAACGCGTGCCATCCCTAACTTATCGATCATCTCAGCCCGTTGCGATGGGGTTCGCTTGCGAACATCGAATGGCACGATACACCAAGCCACCAAACGATCAGGTTGGAAGATTTTCTTCAACTCGGGATCCACTGCCATCGTCTGCAACGCCGGCATCACCAGCAACCAAACGATGGCCAGTGCCACACAGCGATTCATAGTCGATTTCCGCGCGTTGTCCATCATCACCACCCCGAAATTTAAACTCATTTCACAGCAACAATGTAACAGATCCAACTCGCGTCACTGGGTGCTGTTTCCTGACGCTCCCAAGTGCTGTACTCATCATCGTCAATACCGTCCTCGTCATTTTCCCAGTAGATGTGACTCTCACTAAACCCGGCCTCAGCCAACATCTCTCGCACCTCAGGGATGGTCCAAAAACGCCAATGGTACTCAAAGGCCCTTTTCAATTTACTGCCATCGGCGAACTTAAAGCTAATTGCAAAACTTGCGTCTGCTGTAATGGGATTGAAGCTTACCTGCTCCCAGTGATACTTGAATCCCTTCTTACCTTTGACGATCTTACGTTTATCAACGAGGCCCTCCTCGTAGCATTCACCTCCACCCATCATGTCCATCACCATCACACCTTTCGACCTGAGGTTGGAACGGGCGATTTTGAAGTATTCAATCACTTCTTCACGTGTCTTGAAAATCCAGAACGAGAAATTCTGAGCTGCAAGCACATCCACCGCGGGACGATTTCGCTTTCGCACATCTTGCTCAATCAGCCGAACTCGTTTCTGTTCCGATTTTTTCAGCTTTGCAAGGTTATTGTCACGGCCCCATTGCAATGTCTCGGAGCACAAGTCGACGCCAATGGCTGTACGCTTTGATTTCGATGCGACCCAGTCGCAACAAATGGCGAACGTGCCGCAAAAGTCCTCACGCAAATCTGTTGGGCTGGTACCATACGCATCCCGATAGGCCTGTTCAAAAAACACAACCTCATGATCCGGAGTTTGTACAGACTTTTCGTAACAGTCAAATCGATCAGCAACCGAAGCCATGGTTGGCTTACCTGATTTGATGTTTTTGGATTTTGATTTGGACATTCGCGTGCTGCTTGAATCTTGAAGGTAAATATCTTGTCGCGGTACTAATACTAATCGTCGACTACTTGTCACCAATACTAATCTTCACCGCATTTCCATACGGATCCTTTGACTCACCCAACCGGGATCAAATTCAACGATTCGATTGGCAGGAACGCGGTGTGCAGGATAACTTCGGCCAGCGAACACGCCCAATAGGTCAATCGGATCATTCATTTTGAGTAGGCCCTCAGTACGAAATCAAGAATTTCGCCATCAGTCCCAATCCAGTTGGCTCAACAGCCTAGCACCTCGGCATTTAGTATTCGAGAAGCAAGCTGGCGGTTTCTTTGATGAACAGGTTCAACCCCGCTTTTCCAATCGCTTTCGTATAGGTTTTGAGTACCAAAATCCCGCCAATCCACCGGCCAGCAGGCCACAAAGGTGTCCATCCCAGGAAATATCTGAATGCCACCTCGGGATAATTCCACTCAACATCGTGCCGCCGTAAAGCAGACCCACCAGAATGGCAATCGCGACGGGAATCACGCGGCGCTCCCGAATGCTCACTGTAATCAGAAAAGAGCACAGGCCAAATGTCAGACCGCTCGCACCTACATGCACGGCTGGGCGTCCCAACATCCACAAGAAAGCCCCACCCACCAAAATAATACAACCGACAACCCACCAAGCATCTTCGCGAGAACTGACGAGAAGAAATAGTAATACAATCAGCGGAATGGTATTGCCCAGCAAATGCTCAAAATTGGCATGCAAAAAAGGCATCAAAGGAATCCCAACGATTCCGCTGAGCGACCTGGGGTACAAACCCGGACGCTGCAAATTGAGCGGCAAAATCAAGTCGACTACAAAAACAAGCCACATCGCAGCAACAAACAATCCAATTGCATAATATTGCTTTTTCACGAAACAACCTTGAGACCGAAAACCTTTCAGACATGCTGCTGACTGCACATCGGTGTAAACTATCTTAGCAAGCAGCAGCCCATACTGTTGATCACCAGCAACACACGAACCGTCTAACAGACAAGTTCAGCACGGCACACGGCACGAGAATCAAAAATTTTATGCAAACCACTCAATCCACTCGTCTGAGACAGAGCACTCGAAGGCAATTGTTCCAGATGTGTGGCGTTGGAATTGGTAAAGCCGCCCTCGCGTCGATGCTGGCCGAAGAGTTCGGCGCAAAATCACTGCAAGCTTCGGAGACCACACCCCGCGGCCATCACCATCCGCCACGCGTCAAACGTGTCATCTATTTGTTCATGGCGGGCGCACCAAGTCAACTTGACCTGTTTGATTACAAACCCAAACTCAGGGAACTGGAGGGGCAACCATTACCAGCTTCGGTAATCGCCGGCCAGCGATACGCGTTCATCCAACCGAACGCAGCTGTTCTCGCTCCTCGCTTCAAATTTAATAAGCATGGCAAATCAGGGGCTGAACTCTCAGATGCGCTACCCCACTTGGCAACTGTCGCTGATGAACTGGCAATCATCAGAACAGTTCACACAGATCAATTCAATCACTCGCCTGCACAACTGTTTGTGAACACCGGAAGCCCGATCCCGGGTCGCCCAGCCATGGGTTCATGGTTGACTTACGGTATCGGCAGTGATGCTGCTGATCTTCCCGGATTTGTTGTCCTAAAGAGCGGTGGCAACCTATCCGGTGGTGCGGCCATGTGGAGCTCAGGTTTCTTACCGGGAGAACATCAAGGTGTTCCGTTTCGCTCCAGCGGTGATCCGATTCTCAATGTTTCAAATCCAGAAGGAATCACTCGACAAACCCAACGCGACACACTTGATCTGATTGAAAAACTCAATCAACAACAACTTGATCAGACCGGCCTGCATCAAATAGCCACTCGCATGGAGAGTTATGAGATGGCGTATCGGATGCAAACACGAGCACCGGAATTGATGGACCTGAAGAACGAGGACGCCGCCACCCTTAGCCTGTATGGTACGTCAGATAAAGACACCGGTTCCTTTGCGAAAAACTGCCTGCTAGCCCGACGACTTGCTGAACGAGGTGTAAGATTCATTCAGCTTTACCACTCCGGTTGGGATCATCACAGCAATGTCGAAAATGGAATCAAAAACCAGTGCAAACAAACAGACCAGGCATGCGCAGCTTTGATTAAGGATTTGAAACAGCGAGGCATGTTGGAAGACACGCTGGTTGTTTGGGGTGGAGAATTCGGGCGAACCCCCATGGTCGAAGCCAGTGCAGCCCTCGGACGAAAACTCGGCCGTGACCATCACCCCCAAGCCTTTTCCATGTGGATGGCGGGTGGCGGAATCAACACGGGTCAGACGATCGGAACAACGGATGAGCTTGGGTTCCGACCAATTGATAGTCCCATTCATGTGCACGACATCCAGGCAACTATCCTGCATCAGCTCGGCATCAACCATGAAAAACTCACTTTCACGTACGCCGGTCGCCCATTCCGCTTGACTGACGTTCACGGTCATGTGATCCGACCGCTCACCGGTTAACTATGACCACGCGATCTCCAGACGCACTATCTGGATCATGAACGCTAAGCCACCTGTGCTTTTGACCGCGATTCGGCAATCCAAAATTATCGAGCCAAACCCTATTCGCAGCACTCGGAGAGCGAACCGTTAACAGCTATCATCTCGACCATGAGCCAAACGTCATCCCCACCGCTGATTGACTCATTTGGACGCGTACACACCAGTCTGCGTCTAAGTGTCACTGATCGCTGCAATATCCGCTGTTTTTACTGCATGCCAGAGAAGGGTGCTGAATTCGTTCCCAAAGACAATATTCTCTCCTTTGAAGAGATCTATCGGCTTGCACAATTGCTTGTTGAACAAGGAGGAGTGAGAGATATTCGTATCACGGGCGGTGAACCCTTGGTCCGACAACAGGTTCCACGTTTAATCGAAATGCTGACAGGGATCGAAAAGCTTGAAGACCTGTCCCTGACCACTAACGGGATGCTATTGGCGGAACATGCTCAAGCGCTTCACGAAGCCGGTTTACAAAGGCTGAATATCAGCCTTGATACACTGGACAAAGAGGTTTTTAAAAAAATCACTCGAAGAGATGGGCTTGAAAAAACGCTACAGGGAATTGAAGCTGCAATCAAATGTGGGTTTGAATCCGTCAAACTCAACACACTCGCGATCAAAGGCGTGACCGAATCGGAAGTAGCTGAGTTGGTTCGATATGCACTCGATCGCAATGTCATGCTGCGATTCATTGAATTCATGCCACTAGACACTGATCGAGCGTGGCAACACAGTCAGGTATTTACGGGTGATCAGCTGTTGCAGACGCTGCACGATGAATTCAAAAGTGTTGTGCCGCTCTCGCGCCCTGAACCATCGCAGCCAGCTGAAGAATTCCAAGTAGCGCAAGGACGAGTCGGCATCATACGGTCCGTCACAGCACCATTCTGCGACGCATGCAATCGCATCCGCATCACCGCGGACGGAGCCGTTCGCAATTGCCTCTTTGCAACAAACGAATTCCCACTGCGAGATCTGATGCGGGCCGGTGCCTCAGACGAGGACTTGATGTCGGCAATTCGAGCCTGTCTTGCTAAAAAAGCCAAGGCCCATGGCATTGACAAAGACGGCTTCCAACCGCCCGACCGACCGATGTATGCGATCGGCGGTTGAGATCAAGATCAAACAAGCAGTCAGCCAATCTACTGACCCTCGAACCTAAGGCTTCATCAACCACCACACGCGGTGCAGTAAAAGGTTGGAATCGACGCCAGCTTCCTTCATGGCCTTCACAGATTCCTGCACGTCCGTTGGAACTTCGTTTTCACCGGCGAGATAAACCAGATGATTGACTTGGCTGTCTCGATCCCCAATCAATTCCAGCCATTGCACTGGCAACAACTCCGCTTTCATTGGGAGGTCAGCAGCCAAAGGTTTGCCTTTCTTGGCCGCCGTGGCACTGCCACCTTGACCAAGTTGGCCGAGTGACTCCCTGCCGGTACCGTCGATTTTCGCACCGATGGCTCGCAGCACTTGCTCGGTTCGCTGCGAGGCAGGTAAAGAAATTCGTGGGGGTAATGCAGCAGCGAAGGCGTCGACGGCATTCATCGCTGCACGGGTATCTTCCTGATTGGCCACCCAGAGGTTCTTTGGCAGCAGTGTATCTGGGACAGCACGACGCGTCGCCGGCGAGGCAACAATCAAGGCGAGTGTGCGTGCGACGTTAAAACGCGAATCCATCAAATCCCTGGTTAACTGCGCCTCCAAGCGTTGCAAAGCCTCATTGTGCGGCGCACTAATCGGATCAACCACACGACCTCGCAGCGGTTGACCATGAACCAACTGCCACAATGAATTTACAATACCGCTCGCTAGCTCCGGTGATCCTTCAAGGCCTTTCGAAAATCCTTTTATACGCTGATAGCCCGGTGATCCTGTGTCACTCATCCAGTCGGCAGAAACTCGGGCGTCTGCGACTCTTTGACGACCATCGGACAATTCGTAAAAGACAGGATCCGAAGTGTTATCACCCGGATCGACTTCGAACTTTCCATCCGCATTCTTTTTCACACCACGCTTCAAAAATGCATAAAAGTTCCAGTAGTCACTCTGCTTCCCGTTACCTTCGATGTATGAGTCGTGGCAACGAGTACATCTGATATCCACATTGAGAGTCAAGGTTGCCAGGCTTCTGGCCATGCCATGCTCACCACCGGCAGACCGCGGTCCAGCAGCCAACGCTGAGAAGAATGCTCCGGCGTTGTTACTCTCACCGTTCAACCACCCTGCCACAGTCTTGTCAAAGCTGCTTCCGGTCTGAATGCAACTCGCTATCTCGCTGACGAGTTGATCTCGAAGTTCCGCGTCCATTCGGCCACTACGTTGGTTTGTAATTTGCCGCAGCCACCTCCTGGCAATCGCCTCTGCATTCAAGCTTTGTGATAGTTCTGCCTGAAGTTGATCGACGTCAGAGACTGCATCCACGGACACTTTCATCCCAAGTGCATTCGCGAGCCTGGCTGCCGTCTGCTCAGCCGTTGCTTCTGATGTCGGATTGATTCCAACGGCTTCCCAATAGCCCTGCAATTCTGCATCAACTTGAGCCGACACCAATGACAATTCCGCAGCCTCAATTTCATCAACAGCAGGAGAGTCTGGTACACCACCTTGCTGTAGCTCAGAATGAGTCTGCTCTGAGTCGGGCGTTTGCACAATCATTGGAATCCCTTTTGGAGGCTTTCGCTTGGGATCCTTCTTTTTCTCAGGCTTTGCTTGTTGCCGGTCATCTCCAGCATCAGCAATCACTGGTTGATTGCCTCCGACCTTATCACGCTCGCCATTCTCAACGAACTCGGTGACTATGTCGGTGATATCGTGATCAGGCTGAAGTGCGATGACCCCAGCCACCATGGCTGCGAGAGCTGTGATGGTTGCTGCCACCACTGTGGCTTGCTTGGATCGTGACCGTTTCACCCTTGACGATGTACGTTGATGAACCCGTTTCTCTGTGCCGTCAGCATCAGGAACTGAATTATAAAGCCGAGCCAGTATCTGATTCGATAGATCTGGTGGTCGTGAACCGCCAAATGCTTCGTCGAGCATCGCGTTGAACGCTCGCTCTTCCTCAGGTGTATGGTTGTTTTCACTCATTGTTCGTCTGCCAAATTTTTTCTTCCACGCACCTGCGTAGTTGCTGCTTGGCTCGCTGCATTAGATTCCGAGCCCCGTGATCCGTAATACTCAATGCCTCACCGATGTCGACGCGACTGGCCTCATCAGCGAAACGCATCCTCAGCGCGGTCTGCGCTCGTTCGGTCAATGTCGCGAGGCACTTCCGCAGCGACTCAACCGCCGTATCCCCAGAAAGATCTTTACCAGCCCAGCGATCCCAAATTTCATCCAACAGGCCAGGCTCGCACAGCGTTTGCACCTTCCCCTGTTTACGGTGCATGGACACCAACAGATTGTAGGCGGTCCGCCTCAAGTAACTGGAGGTCGCCGCATCACTGTGCTGAACGAAGCTGTCCCGCCGCAACACCCGCAAGAAAGTTTCCTGCGTTAGATCGTCAGCGGTTGAAGCATCACATCCCAACATTCGCAGATATCGCCAAATACCGTTTTGGTGTCGCGCAATCAAATCGGCTGGCTCCAACTCAACCTCGGCACCACATGCACTTGCATCCTGATGCCCAGGTGTAATTGAGTCGAAGCCTGTATCCGGGGTTTGACTTTGCGAACTCTGCGGCGCCGCCACTGTCGTTACGCCACCAACTCGCTGATGATTTTTCCACCACCCGCAATTTTCATTGGACGACCATTTTTACTAGTAAACGTCTTCTCGGTTGAAATCCCAAGCCCCTTACAAACAGTGGTCATCAAATCCTCACTGCTGAATGGCTCGCTTTCCACAGCAGTACCGTCACTGCTGGTCTCACCCACTGCAAGACCACCATTGATGTCACCACCGCCAACAACGCATGACCATGAACGTGCCCAGTGATCGCGACCAGCGTTCTGGTTGATTCGCGGTGTACGGCCGAATTCACCCATCCACATAACGACGGTATCCTTCAGCAGTTCACGTTGATTCAGATCCTCAACCAAGGCGCTCATGGCGCGATCCAGTTGTGGCAGCTTTGTGTCTTTGAATAGCGCGTGGATGCCACCATGATTATCCCACCCACCAAGGTCAACCTCGACGAATGGCACACCGGCCTCGACAAGACGACGAGCCAAAAGACAACCTTGACCAAAACGGTCGGTACCGTAACGCTCTTTGACCTCTTCGGGCTCCTTCTCAACACGGAAGGCTTCCATTTGATCGCTGGTCATGAGATCAAAGGTCTTCTTCAGAACCTTTGCGTGCTCGCTGGCAGGCAGATCTCGCGTCCGCTTCGAGAAGCCTGTTTCGATCGTATCCAAGGCGGCCATGCGCTGAAGCAGACGATTGTCTTCGAGGTCCATTTTCAGGTTTCGAATCTGGCCATTGCTGGTTACCGAGAATGGTGACCACGCCATGCCCAAGAATCCTGGGCCAGCACTGGCTCCACCCACCGACACAAATGGAGGGATCTCGAGGCCGGGACGCTGATCCATTACTTCGTGAGCAATCACCGATCCGTAGCTGGGATGCTCAATGTTTGGATTCGGGACATAACCTGTGTGCATGTAGTATCGTCCACGACTGTGGTCGGCCTCACGCGTTGACATGCTTCGCACGACTGACAGATGCTTCATCTGCTGAGCAACCAATGGCATGTGCTCACAGATCTGCAAATCGCCCGTCGTTGAAATTGGCTTGAATGGACCACCAGTAGGTGCCCCAGGCTTGAGGTCCCAAATGTCAATCGTTGCCGGTCCACCACCCATCCACAACAAGATGGCTGACTTGCCATTCTTTCTCATCTCCTCAGCGTTTGCCTTGATTGCACCACCCATGGTCATGGATGCCGTTGCAACGGCAGAAGAGCCTGCGAGGTGCTGCATGAAATGGCGACGTGACATTCCGTTCGGTGTTTGCCAGTTGTTGAACATATGAATTAGCCTTTGAGGAAGAGAGTTTTTTTCGTTGTTGTGAATACTTGAAAGATGGATACTTGCCGCGGAATTAGTGCTGCATGATGAATTCGTTGCTGTTGAGGATTGCCCACCACATGTCCTGCAACATCTCTTTTTCGTTACCCTTCCGTGCGATTAATAGCTTACTGGCGATCGTCATTTCGTTTCTGCTGGGTCGTCGGGCAAGCCCGGTAAGAAATAACTCGTTGACTCGATCGCGAGGCGACTTTCCAGTCTTCGATAGCCGATCAATGAAACTTCCACCAGCGGTGCTGGTTGCTTTCTTCGTTAAGTCACCATTGAACAGCATCAATGCCTGAGGAATCGAGCCATTGAAGGTTGTTGCTTCGTCGCCCTCGTCAGTACCGAAAGCTACGACAAACTGCTGCAACCAGCGGTTCCGCTGTCGCTCCTGCTCCTCGTAGCTCCCCTGTGAGGTAGCGTCGGTCGCCGTCACGAGCGACTGATAGAGTTGCTCAGCACTCATCTGGCGGAGGTAAAAACGGGAGAACTTTGGCATCTCTCCAATCGAAGGATCATCAATTTCATTATTCGATCCAAGGACTGAAGCGAGGTTGTAAGGTCGGCTGAGCGTGATCCAAGTGATTAATTGCTTGAGGTCATAACTATTCTTGCGAAACTCGGCAGCCAGCTTTGCGAGTAGTTCGGGGTGTGACGAAGGGTTGTGCGGTCCCAGATCGTCCACTGGTTTTGTGAATCCGAACCCGAGGAACAGAGACCACATGCGGTTAACGCCCATTTTGTCCATGTTCTCGCTGGCCAACATCATCCGCCCAAGTTCGCTGCGGCGTTTGATATCACTCACAAAACCACTAACACCAATCGCAGTTCCGTCAGTGAAGACTGGATAAGCCACACGGGTAAGTCCATTTCGGAGCTCATAGAAGACCAATGCATCTTCGGGATCATTAGCCTCACCAGCAAAATCTTCGTCGATCAGTTCCGCGTGATCGACATCACGTGTGCCGTCCACGAAGCGTCGCAATGAGCGTGTCTGACGGAAGAACGAGTTGAACTCCCAGAACATCTGCTGCTTCCACTGATTGAATGGGTGGTTGTGACACTGCGTGCATTGAACCTGCTGCCCAAGGAAAATCCTGGAGGTACTGCTTGTCGCAAGTACACCCTTTTCCTCATTGACCTTGTCGATCAAGAAGTTAACGGCCCCATTGAAATTTTCTGTACCGGGCTTTGTTGATCCGGTTGCCGTAACCAAATCAAACACGATTCGGTCGTAGGGTTTGTTTCGTGCAAACGAATCACGCAGATACTTTTGCATACCTGCGCGACTGATCATCGTGTCCCGACCATTACCACCAGATTGTCCAATGAGGATGTTGGTCCAAACCGTCGACCAGTGGCTGGCATACTCTTCGGTGTATTTGTCATCATGCAGCAGAGTGTCGACGAGCACGGCACGCTTGTCCTTGCCTTTGGACGCCAAAAACTCGGAGAGTTCACTCTTGTTCGGTACGCGCCCGATCACATCAAGAAAAACGCGGCGACACCACGTCGAATCATCCACTTCGGATGCGGGCCGGATTTCGAAGTCTCGCCAACCTTGCTCAATAATCTCGTTGATCATCGTGACTTGGCTGGGAACCGCCGCTTCGGCAGCCTCTGATGCCCTGAGGGTCAGCAGGGATCCGAGAATCAGCACTGCGGGCAGGATCGTTGAATATCGCGTCATCGTCGCTAAATTCCTTGGCGGTGTTTTCTTGATCGTCTGTAGCTTGAACGAACCACGTTGGATCATGTACCCACAACGTGGCATAGAACAGCCTGTATTCTATTCGAGGGCTTCCGGGCCCTCAAACAGATAACCGGTATAGAACGGCAGATAAAAGCACGGGAAATAGGGGCTTTTCCGGTAAGTCGGCCCAAACAGGCCTCTCTCAGCAGGTGAACCGACGCTCAGCGGCTAAAACACCTTTTTTTTCCACCGAGAGTGCAGAAAACTGAAAATTACGGCTATTTTCTCAAACGGGAAGCTTTCCACAGCGGGAACCGCCTGTCCAGCTAACGCAGCATTACGAAACTTTATTTCTGATCGGCATCACTGACCGACTCTAGCAAGTCCCAGCTAGCACCATCGGTTTCAGCCTTCCAAAGATCTGATAGCTCTTCGCCGCTGATCAGACTCTGAACAACCCATGCCATGGGATCTGGAATCACGATGGCGATTGCCTCGGTGCCGCTCTTTCTAAGCACCTTACGAATCGCCTTGGCAACACGATCACGGGCATCACGAATCGACTCGCCACCTGGAGGACAAACATCCGAGGGTGAATCCTGACCCTGCCGGTAAACCTTGGGATGGTTCCGCCGCACCTCTTCGATCAGCTTTCCATGCCACAATCCGTGATCAATGTTTCTGAACGCATCGATGACTTTGATGCGTATCTCTCGACCTTGGGCGAGTTGCTGAGCAGTTTCCCGGGCAGATTCACAGGGGGCGGTATAAATCGTCCCCACTGGAAAATCAGAGAGTTGCTCTGCGAGCGAATTCACCTGTTGTCGGCCTCGCTCGCTCATCGGCATATCCAGGGTGCCCTTGATACGACCTTGATCATCAAAGTCAGTCGCACCGGGCCTGATCAGCAAGACTCGAGAAGCTTGAGGTGTTCGGACAATCACGAGTGATCCTCCTGTTTCCACCCTGGTGCAGAATCGTTATCGGCATTCTTACCGGTAGCTGCCTGAATCCCAGCGTTCAAGTCGGCAATCGCCGCCAGATAGCTGTCCTGGCGGAAAATCGCTGACCCCACGACAAACAGATCACATCCCGCGGCACGAGCCAAACTGATGGTATCGACGTCAATCCCCCCATCAATCTCCAGCAAGAGGTCAGGGTAGTCCTGCCGCAGAGAACGCAGCTTTTCTAAGGCAATCGGATTGAATGCCTGCCCACCAAAGCCCGCTTCGACACTCATGACCAGCGCCATGTCGACCATGGAAATGGCTTCCCCGAAGGACGCCAAGGGCGTCTCAGGATTCAATGCGATCCCAACACCGACGCCCAATTCCTTAAGCTTACCGGCAGTTGCGACCGGATCACGGACTGCTTCAACGTGGAAGGTAAGCATGTCTGCACCGGCATCCACCATCGGTTTAGCGTACGCCAATGGATCATTGATCATCAAGTGAACATCCAAGGGCAAATCAGTATGCCGGCGCAGTCCTTCCACAATTGGCATACCATAAGTCAGGTTGGGAACAAAGTTCCCGTCCATCACATCTAGGTGCAAAATCCCTGCGCCAGCGGCAGATAACTCAGCCACCTCACCTTTCAAATCACCGAAATCGCATAGCAACAGGCTGGGCAGCACTGCTGGGGCTGAATCTCGAATCGCTTTTAACGCGGCTGTTGCCATGCAGGTTGATCTCATTGAGTCTCGACACCCTGTGCGGTCATCACAAGCAACGCTCGGACCACAGCAGAACCAAATCGGGGTGACAGATTGGTCTCAAGGGGTGCTGGTTGTCAATTCCGCCGAGCCAAGTCGTCACCCCCCCCTTCGGGTTAATTCCTAGCCTTATTCCTCGCCATTACCGGGTTTTGCACGCGGCTTTCCGTTCATCAAGGGGAACTAAACTTCCATTAAATTTCGCTATTTTCCCTACGTTCATTGGCTCTGTGCAAGCATGTGACACCGCTCACCGCGTCCCTGCCTTGGCTTCACAACCTTTGCAGGCTCTCTGATTCACGAGCGTAAACTCAGCAGTAGGTCGGCTGCATCGAGCATGATTCAAATCAGCTTCGCGTAGGCATCACATGTGTTTTTCTTGCACCCATGCCGCAGCATCATCAAGTGTTTGCTGTATCTGTCGAGGCTTGTACCCCAGCTCTTGCTCAGCTCTTGAGCTATCGTACCAGTGGTACTGTGAAGACATTCGAACCGCAGCACTATTGAATTCTGGCTCTCGATAGAGACGGCCAATCACATCTCCCAACGCCGCTGCGAAACTGCGTTGCAAGGGCCCCGCTTTGATCAGGGGTGCCCGTTGACCGAATCTCTCTGCCATGCCCGCCCAAAGTTGTTTGTAGGTCATATTCTCGCCCGCGAGGATAAACTCGCGACCACTCGACAGATCCTTGTCAACTGCCGTGACGGTCGCCGCAGCGACGTCACGCACGTCGCATACGCTACATCCTCCACTAGGCGCGATGACTTTCCATCCCTTACTCAAAGCCAGCATCATTCGACCGCTACTGGGCTTCCAATCCCATGGCCCCAACATGAAACCGGGGGCGAGAATTACTGCTTGCAAGCCTTGCTCGACACCTTTTTTGACAGCGTCAACACCAGCCCTTTTACTCAATACATAGCTGCATGGGATCTGCCCCCCGGCATTGTCACAGGGCGTTGACTCATCCGCAGGCTGCTCTCGCGTTCCAACCGCGAGTGTATTTACCGTTCCAACATGGATAAGTTTGCAACTGTACTGCAGGCAGGCATCGACCATGATTTGAGTGCCCTCACCATTGACCCTCATCGACTCCTTTAACCGCTTCCAGCCGAGATGAATCAAACCTGCCGCGTGAATCACAGCGTCGCAATCCTGGACCACCTTTGTGATTAGGTCCCGGTCAAGCAAATCGCCTGAAACAAGCTGTGTATCAATTCCCTCGAACACAACTGAATTGTACTGCGAACGAACGAGGGCCACAGAGTCATGGCCTGCTGCGCTCAACTCTCGCAGGACTGCATTTCCAAGTAACCCGGTTCCCCCGGTCACGAAGACTCTCATCGATACCCTCAAGCTAAAACGTGAAATAAGCGTCAGGAGGTCAGGAAACAGCGTACGCCCTCGAGTGCCACGGCGTCCCAATTACTCCAACATTTTGGCATGAGCCCTCTGACAACGCCGAGCCGACAAAACATCGATCCCTAAAAATCATCAAGACTCATCCCAAGTTTTCACGGTAATCAACACCAGCACCTAATGACCATCAGGAATCCATAAACACGAACAACAGCTAGCTATTTCATGATGGTCAGGAGGATAAGAGGACGTGCAAATATTATGTTGCTCGCCCGTTTAACGGCAGTATCACCAAATCAAGGCAGCATCAGTAAAATCGCCTAACCACCTTATCTACAACCCTGAGGCCGTACAGAAAATCGCTGAAACAGTGATTTTTGTGGTAATTCATCCGGCTTTAGAGAAGAGAATCCTCCCGAAGGCATGACGGATGTTCTTGTTGGCAATCACGCAATTCGCGATAGCAATAGTGGTTTTCGACAACGTGTCATTGGTGATTTATTGTACAAAACACCGCGGAAACCTAGCAGAGCCTCCCTGCGGCGAAAGCACCAAAAGCTGGCAACACGCCCGCATGGTACTCCTGAGCATGGCAGTCAAAGAATAGGCAAATCAACCTTGCGCTGAACACCAAAATATCGCTAGACTCGCTGGGTGGTGATGATTTTCGAATCTGGTGCGGCGAGGATGTGACCGTGACAACTGACGAGTTCATTTTAGAGCAGGACGAGCGTTCACAACGACAGCAAACCGTTCAACGACGCAGTGCACGAGCCCAGCGTCAAAGAATGATTGTGCTCGCTGGCCTTGCCTGCGTGATTCTTCTGCTGTTCCTGACTCCCAGCATTGTCAGTCACTCCTCGATTGGGTGTTCCTACCTAATCAACTATCTGGACGCCCAAGGACTGAAAGCTGATGTTAGCTCGGTAAGAATCGGCTGGCTGACTCCACTGCGCATCAAAGACTTGAAGATCAATGGCGAAGCCGGCAGTCAAGTTGCAATCGAGCAATTAGACCTCAATCTGATGGTCGGTGATCTGATATCTGTACCGGACGACATGGGGCAAATCAATCTCCGTGGAGTAGCCGTTGCCTGTTCTATGAATGACGGCAAGTGCAGCTTGGAAGATGATTTCGAAGCATTTCTAGATTCAGACTCGGAAGGATCGCCAACTCTGGCGGTTGTGCAACTGCATGACGTTACCATTTCAATGACCGAATCGGTAACAGAACAACGTTGGACATTGACACAGTCAAATGCGAGCCTGTCTATCACCCCGGCATCAACAGAGCTCTCCGTAGCTGGGGTCTTGAGTGAACCTGACGGAGATCATGGATCGCTTCAAAGCTCACTCAAGCTGACAGAAACAGTGAATAAAAAAATCGGGAATCAGTGGTCACTGAATCTAAGTTGCGAGTCGTTACCCATCTCGATTTCCGAACTGCTTCTGACTCGATTCCCTGATATGGCGATTAGTATTCCTACGAAGATCCATGGAGATGCAACAGGAACCATTAGTGCGGCTGGCAACTCACATGGATCTGTCACTGCCACCCTACAAAATTTCGAGATTCGAAACCTCACCGCATCAAGAGATGACTCACGTGCCTGGACGAATGAGCGTGCCCTGCTGAATGGAAAACTGACACTCGAGGGCGAAAGAGTTGTTGGTGAAGCACTCAGCGCACACACCGATTTTGCTTCGGCAACGATCGATGGCGCATTCTCTCGAAGCTTTTCCTTTACTGGTCACAAAGATAATCCACTTCAGTGGCTCGAGGCCATTGATGGTAATGCCTCCGCAGAAGTTGACATCGCAGCGTTGGAACACTCCTTACCTGGAATTCTACCATTGCGTTCGGGTGTGATCCTGGAATCAGGTCGGGCCATTGCGCATCTAGCATCGATCCCCAATGGCAACCAGCAACAAAAGAAATTGCACGTTGATTGTGATGGGCTCAGGGCAGTATCGCACGGCAGAGAATTTGCGATCGATCCCATCACCCTGATAGCAACCGTCTCAAGTAACGATGGTCAACTCATGGCTGAGCAATTCGAGTGGCGAAGCGCCTTTGGTACAGCCATTGGGAGCGGCAATCTTGAATCAGGCAGTGCTGACTTCAAGATTGATTTTGGTCAACTGACCAGCATGCTGTTGCCCATCTTTGACATGACTGAAACCCGATTCGCCGGCAATGCCCACGGTAAAGTTCAGTGGACAAGTGGTGAACAGGATATTTGGCGTTTGACGGGTAACGGCCAAACGACAAACTTGCTCATTCAGCTACCTGATGGTCGCAATATCCAGCGCAACGCAATGCGAGCATCAGTTAAGGCAGAAGGGCGATGGTACAATAACACGCTTCGGGAACTCACCCAAACCAACTTGACCATCAACAGTTTGGGCTTGGATCTCAATGCAACTCTCGCTGAACCCATCAATCGCCTCTCTCAAGCTTCCCATTTGCCCTTTACTCTGAAGGCAGAGGGACGTTTGGACACTATGGAAGGAATCTTGAACCCGTGGATTCCTCAGGACATCAAACAGCTCGCAGGAAATTTTTCAGCTGAGGGCAAAGCCCTCATTGGTTTGAATCAAACAACCGTGACCAGTGGTGCCGTGGAACTTACCGAGCCGAGCTTTCAATACAAAAAGCGGCGATTCCGACAACCGTTGGTAAAAATTCAATTTGATGGAAACTACAACTGGCCTGCCAATACCCTGAAGGCACGATCCATCACGATCGCAAGTGACGCTTTCTCACTCGCGGGTCAAGGTCTTGTTAGTACTGATAAAACCGACATGGAACTCAAGTACCGCGCAAACCTTGATCGCATACAGGGAAGTCTTGGTCAGCAAATTGCGGCGAACGATGCAATTCAAACAGTTGTTTATCAGGGGAATGAAGTTTCATCATCTGATGCTTGGATGGTCCTGGGAGACTGTGAAGGAGACATCTCATTCCAATCAATCGACAACGACTTGGTCATCGAATCGAGTTCCATAGGACAAAACATTGCATGCCTTCAACCGGCAGCACAGCATGCCTCAGCACAGACCATGGGACCATGGCGTCAACAAGATGCCCAGCAACGGCCCGAAGCAACCGTCATCTGGTCCGAACCCAATCTGACATTGGACATTCGTCTGCGATACCAGCCCGATGCAGACACCATCACCGCTGAACAGGTGCAAATCGCTGGAGACTGGTTTGCAGCCAACCTGTCCGGCGATGCGAAGCGGACCACGCGTTCCAGTGAACTGCAATTGACGGGATCTTCACGACTGAAGATGAATGAGGTTGCTCAACGTTTTTCGAACATGGCAGATATCGACATTCAAGCGACAGGCGTTCATGAGGCGGATCTAAATCTTCGGGCTACTGCCAACGAAGATGGTAATGTGACATTCGCTCTGGCAACTAACCTGGGTTGGGAATCTGGCCACATTGCTGGCATGAATATTGGCCAAGCTTTAGTACCGATAATCATGACAGAGACAAGCCTTGAGGTGGAACAAGCACAAATACCTGTCAATCGCGGCAGCCTCTCATTCGCTGGTCAATTGCATTATCGACCCGGCCCCGTCTGGATGCATCTTGAACCGGGGGCTACCGCCAGCTCGATTCAGTTGACGCCCGAAATGACAGACAGCTGGCTCAAATATGTCGCTCCTTTGGTCGCGAATGCTACTAGGATTCAAGGTACTTTGGGGGCACAGATTGAGGAAGCAACCATTGTGTTCGATGAGCCTCAAGAGACTCAAGTCATCGGCAGGATCAACATTAGCCAAGCGGAAATGACTGCTGCCCCACTGGTATCACAGATCATACAGGGCATCGATCGTCTGACATCACTGACCCAAGGCCTTAGCCCTTCTGTTGGTCCTCCACTGGGGCTCCCAACACGCTCGGGACCGAAGACCACCAACCTTGTCACCCTACCACCCCAAACGGTCGACTTTTCTGTCCGCCAAGGAATCATTAGTCATCAGCGACTCTACCTGCAGCTTGACCGAGCTCAAGTCATCACAAGCGGTCGTGTCGCATTTGATGGCAACTTGAATATGATTGCCCAAATACCATTGGACGCTCGCTGGCTAGGACGGGATCTCCAACAGCTAGCTGGTCAAGTGGTGACCCTTCCCATCGATGGTTCGATCTCGCGCCCGAGCCTTGACGCAAGCAGCTTCCGACAAATTGCTGCGCAACTTGGAACTCAGGCTATCCAAAGTACAGCTGAGAACTACCTGCAGCAGCAATTGAATAAAGGTCTCGACAAGATCTTTCGCTGGTAACAACTCAGATATTTTGCCGGCTGTATGATTTCGGTCAGAATCACATTTGCATCTCGCAGATTTTCAATGCATCGACTGCAGTTTGCGAATCAAGAATGGGGGATACCTCACCATGATCCACACACCGTGCCGCCGCATCAATTTCAGCAACAAAAGAATTGACAGGATCTCCATCGCCCAGTTCTGGTCTTTCCAAAGTGCCATCACGTTTCATCACAGTCACTGGCAACAGTGTGGTTGATCCATCGGCATACGCTGCGAACTCGAAACGCACAGTTGCATTCTCAAAGCTAACTTCGTAACCATGAGTAAAAGTTCTTGCTGGTGAATCAATTACCCCACCACCACAAGCGACGGCCAAGTCCTGCTGTTCAAATTCGAAGACGGTCTCGTAAAACATTGGCACACCATCTTTCTTGCGGCTTACACTATGCGCTGCTGACGGCATGCCAAACAGCAACCGAATCAAGTGAGCATCGTGGACATGCAAGTCCACCAACGGCCCACCAACACTGGATGGGTCGTAAAAATCCGGAATCCAATCCGGTGGTCCGATCGTCCGCATGAATCGACCTGCCACAGGGTTGCCCCAACGTCTGTCTTGAGCAGCATCGACCAACAACTTGAACTCTGGCATCAACGGAAGAATATGGGCAACCATCAATTGCCCGGGTGCGGCAGCTTTCGCGAGTGATTCCGCCGTTGCAGCATCCAGAGCGAGCGGCTTTTCGCAGAGCACACGTTTGCCGGCGGCTAAACATTTCTCAATGGCTTCGGGATGCAACTTGGGAGGCAGACAGATGTCGATCAGATCGATTGTTTCGTCTTCGAGCATGGCCTCGAGAGATTGATACACATTTATTCCTGAAATATCTATTTGTTCGCCTGGTGGGCCAAAATTGCCCTTCACACCACGCCAGTCCCCCGACCTCTTGCTAGGATCACGGCTGGAAAACGCTGCCATCTCGGCAATTTCGCTTCGCTGATACGCGAGATAATGGATCCAGCTCATGAAGCCAACGCCGACAATTCCAGCCCGCATGTCGATTCTCCAATTTTTGGTCTCGAACAAGTACTTTGATTTACATGGGCTATGATCGTCGATCCCGTGCCGCTAAGAAAGATGGTGTCGGAACAAATCCCTTTTCATTAGTGCTGCCATGAATTTAGAAATCTTCCGCCCATCACTCACCATCCTGTGCTGTGTGTCTTTGCAACTGATCACCACCGTCGGTCAGGCCGAAGACTGGCCTGGTTGGCGTGGCCCAGAAGGAAATAACCATGCTTCCGCTCAGACTGATGTTCCTCTTCGCTGGGATATCGAGTCAGGGACCAACATCGTCTGGAAAACAGCCGTGCCCGGACGGGGGCACTCATCGCCAGTCGTGGTCAAAGATTCCATTTTTCTCACCACCGCAGAAACGGAAAAACAAACCCAATCATTATTGAAATTTGACCGGGAAAGTGGCCGAATGATGGACCAGTGGGTATTGCACCGAGGCACCTTGCCGCGACGAATCCACCCCAACAACTCTTATGCATCACCAACCCCCGTGTTTGATGGTGAAATTCTCTTCGTTGTTTTTCACACCGATGATGCAATCTGGTTGACGGCAGTCACAACGAGTGGACAGAAAGTATGGAGTACGCGTGTCTGCGATTTCAAACCAAGTGCTTTCCAGTTTGGCTACGGTGCCAGCCCGTTGATCGAAGATGACCTTGTGATTGTCGCCGCTGAATATGATGGTGCTGCAAGTGGAATCTACGCGTTTAGCCGCCGAACAGGAAAACAGGTTTGGATGCAACCTCGGCCTGAGAACCTGAACTTTTCGTCACCCATTATCGCAACGATAACAGGTCAGCGACAACTTTTACTCGCAGGTGCAGATACCATCATTTCCTACGACCCTCAAACTGGCCGATCACGCTGGTCAATTGAAGCAGGCACCGAAGCCATGTGTGGTACTGTGGCGTGGGACGGCCGACGAGTACTTTTCAGTGGCGGCAATCCAGTCGCCGGTACTTGGTGCGTTAGCGGTGATGGTACTCAAAAACTACTTTGGCAAAACCCTGTGATGTGCTATGAACAATCACTTCTAACCATCAGAAACTTTGCTTTCGCAATCGCTGACAATGGTGTGGCCTATTGCTGGCGCACCCAAGATGGAGTCGAAATGTGGAAGAAGCGACTTTTTGCTGGCCGCATCAGCGCCTCACCCCTGCTCGTCGATCAACGCATTTACATCGCGGCACAGGATGGCACCATCTATGTCATCTCCGCGATCCCTGATCGTTTTGACTTGCTCGCAGAAAACCAAGCGGGTGATTCGATCTTCGCCAGCCCCGTGGCCGTCGATGACCGGCTCTACCTCAGGTACGCAAAAGGACAAGGGCGAGATCGCAGAGAATATCTCGTGGCAGCTGGCGAGGTTGCTACAGAGAAGAAACAGAGCCAGCGGTGACCACTACACGGTCGCTGGCCGATGCAAATCGAAAGTCGAATCCTACTCTGTTTGAATTTTCGACCCAATCCAATCGAAGCAAATCAACAATAGCATTTCTGATCAACCAGGCTGTCTGCCGGTCGTACGTAAATAAATCACGCCATTTCCGGCACTGTTATTCGCGTTTCTTTGCTAAGCTGACAAACTTCACCCTATACACCTCAAACGCACCATGGAAAGTTAGCCTATCGACGACTGACGCCTCCTTTTCTGGCTAGGCTTGACAATCCTGTGGGGCACCGAGTCGATGAGGGCAAGCCGGATTTTGGACCCTCAAACCTTAACCCTTGAATCCAACTCTGTTGTCCATCTCGCAAAGAGAATCGCCACCAATGCTCAGATTTTTCACCATTCTCGTGTTCTCAACGCTAACTATCAATTCTGGTTTCAGCGTGGAAGATGATCCTAAAAAAATCGAAACAGAGCAGACTGTAGCAAGCAAACCGTTAGCAAAAAGCGATCCGGTTGAACCCGTCGTCAAAATCGCAATCGATCATGATCGGGATGATGCCGCTGATCCGATGCGTCGAATGCAGCGGATTGCGACCGAAGACCAAGCGGCCTCTTGGGGCCATTGGGGCCACCAACCCAACAAATACATGACTTGGGACCAGCACAGCAATCGGCTGGTACCTGTTTATACGTTTGGAATCATGCTGGACCAACTACGCGCCGAGGGTAGTGCGTACAGGGATCCGACGCGTCTAAAGAAAATATACGGCAAAGTACCCAAGGGGACGCTTGATCCATCGGCTCTCTACTTTGACCAAACAGACATCTATCGACTCCAACAAGCGGCCATCGATGCTGGATATACCAACATCATCCTGATAATCTTTGACGGTATGGACTGGCAAACAACCCGCGCCGCAAGTCTTTACAAACAGAATCGTTATGAAAGTGGGCGTGGAACCGGTCTCAGTTTCCAAGACGACCGGCGCGTGGAGACAGACTATGGGTTGATTTGCACGAGCCCAAAATCAGCCATTCTGAAATTCGACACGAATGCCCAAACAGTATTGGACTGGGCCGGTGAACCCACTGGCGGATACGACCCAAGCCGTGGCGGAGAAGCACCTTGGCAGGAACAAAGTAAAAGAAAATACCTGCTAGGCGAAGATCGTGAGCAGCCGCACACAGTGACTGACTCTGCAGCCTCTGCCACCAGCATGATGTCGGGTTACAAAACCTACAATGCAGCCATCAACGTTTTGGTCGACGGTCGTCAAGTCGTACCGATTGGACGTTCGCTTCAGGCTGAAGATGGATTTAAAGTGGGGCTGGTGACAAGCGTGCCAGTCACGCACGCAACACCTGCTTGTGCCTACGCCAATAACGTGACACGAAAAGATTATCAGGATATTGGTCGTGATTTGATTGGCCTCCCTTCATCTGCACATCGAAACACACCACTGCAAGGAGTGGATGTTCTGCTTGGCGGAGGATGGGGTGAAAAGAAAGGCACGGATACAGCTCAAGGCGATAATTTTGTACCAGGCAATCCCTATTTGCATGAAGAAGATATCCGACGCGTAGACATTCAAAATGGTGGCAAATATGTCGTCGCGCAACGGACACCAGGAAAGGCTGGAAAATCGCTTCTCATGGCCTCCGCCATGAAAGCCATCGACGAAGATCACAGGCTGCTTGGCTTCTTCGGCACCAAAGGCGGCCACCTGCCATTCCAAACTGCAGACGGGAAATACAATCCTACGATCGATAACAAAGACGCAAAAGAAGAATACACGCCCGCCGACATCGCAGAAAATCCAACACTCGCGGAAATGACACGAGCAGCTCTACTGGTCCTGGAACAGGCAGTCGATGGCTTCTGGTTGCTCGTCGAGGCTGGCGATGTTGACTGGGCAAATCACGCCAACAACGTGGATAACGCAATCGGCTCCGTATTTAGCGGAGATGAAGCTTTTCGAGTCGTGATGGACTGGGTCGACGAAAACGATGCATGGGCATACACCGCCGTGATTGTGACTGCCGACCACGGGCACTATCTGGTCATTGAAGACGCGGATCGTTTTGTTGAAGCAGGAAAACAGGCGGAGATGGGCCAAAAACAACAAACGCCGGTACCTGAAGTCATCACTCCGTAGGAGTTCATGGGCCAATGGACACAATGCGACGGAACCAAAATGCGACGGAACCCAGACCGATGATCTGACCCAACAATGCAGTTCAACTGGCATCCACGCAAGGATCGCCGAAACATCAGACTGCGTTATCAAAGTGGAATCAACTTTGATCCACATTGCACCATGGCTCACCTATCCACAGGCAAAATGCCAACACCACGAAAGTCAGTGCATTGAAACCTATCCAACGGAAGCTGACAGAGGTAGAATACCAAAAAGAGTCGTCCACCGGCGTTCGAGTTGCGACCAAATTGAAGCGTAGGCAGGCTGTTGGCCCTCGCTCATAGCAACCAACCCGATCGCCGGTGTGTGACACCAATATTCTGCCAGTGCCACGCCCGGGAAAGACGAACCGGAACCACTACTCGTAGTTTGGTTCCAGTTTTTCCTACAGACGGGTTTGGTTGTTTGCTGCCCCAAGTCACACCGTGAATCTGCCGGATCCCCCTGCACCCGATGCCACCATTGATATCCACCTTGTGGACGGAACAGGCGACATTGATGGCACCGACCAAGGTTCAAAACTTGAACGATGCCAAGAAATAATCGGCTATCGTTTTCAAGATGAATCTCTCCTCTTGTCTGCTCTGACGCACGCTTCAGGCGCATCTCATCGTCTTGCAAGTAATGAGAGACTCGAATTTCTCGGCGATGCAGTCCTAGGGTTAACCGTTTGCCAATGGCTTTACGAGGACTACCCTGAGTACAATGAAGGAGACTTGACCAAAATCAAGTCCGCTGTGGTCAGTCGCCGCTCCTGCGGCAAGGCTGCCTGTGCACTTGGGCTAGACCGATGCCTGATTGTTGGCCGTGGCGTTACTCGCAATCGCAGCTTTCCAAGGTCTTTGGTCAGTGACGTATTTGAGTCAGTCATCGCCGCCTTGTACCTGGATGGTGGCAGTGAAATTGTCAAGACGCGACTCAAAGAATGGTTGGCCGATGAAGTTCACACTGCCGTCGAAAACCAGGGCTCAAGCAACTACAAATCATCACTGCAACAATATGCACAGCGCGAACTATCCAACACACCGATCTATCGACTGGTACGTGAATCAGGTCCAGATCATCGAAAATCTTTCTTAATCTCAGCTGTCATCGCTGAACGCGAGTTCACGGCAGCTTGGGGCAGCAATAAAAAAGATGCCGAACAAAGAGCAGCATCAAACGCACTTGCCGAACTGCACAGCCAACCACTGCCTTTCCCAAGTGACTTGCGGGGAAACGAATCTCCCAACGAATAATCGAGCAGCTCCGAAACAAAAAAACGCATTTGCAGATGCAAATGCGTTGCCATGAATGAATGTCAGTGCCGCCAGACTACTTGGTCGCTGCGGGCAGTGTGGGAAGCTCTGGCAATACAAGTCCACCGGCTTGTGCCGGTTCCGGTACTACACTTGCCGGAGTGCCAACTCCGAGGTTCACACTAGGCGTCACTGAATTTGGACTCACAGCTGCGACGGGTTTCGCAACTTCAGTTTCCGCGACTTCGGTAAATGTCTTCGCAATTGTTGCTTGAGGAGCAGCCTGCGCGACCGGTCCGAGTTTGGCATCAATTTGTGTTAGCAGACTACGAGACCGATCCACTGCCAACTTCACGGCAGGATCAGCAACACCCTGCTGCTGTGATTGCAAAGCCTGATTCAAATAACCCCGAGCACCCGCGACTTGGCCATTGCTATAAAGCAAGTAAGCCATATTGTAGTTAGCGATTGCAGGCTTGTTGTTGGCAAGCAATACCTGATAAGCAGCCGTTGCATCACCACCACCGAACCGAACCGTGGCAAGACTGTTCGCATACTTGGAAGTCCCTGGAGCCAATTCCAATGCTTTCTCAAGAGCAGCAACTGACCTCGGGTAATCTCCAACTGTGTTCAATGCCAAACCCAACTCGTTGTACAAAAGCGCGTCATCTGGAGCACCGGTGATGGCTTGCTGAAAATACTGAACGGCCTGCTGTTGATTACCTTGTCGCAGGTGCAATCGCGCGATACTTGCGAGGGCTTCAGAATTGCCGGGCGCGGCTTGCAAAGCCTTGCCATAACTTTCCATTGCCTTGGTATTATCACCTGTTGATTCCCAAAGCCGTCCGTTCGCTACATAAACTTCCGGGCCAACGCTTGCTGGCTTATTGGCCAGACTAAGTGGATCATTGATCACCTCATCCTCTGGCGTCTTTTCATCGCCAAAACGAAAAACGCCAGTAACCGCGTCCGTCGTCTTGGAAAATGCTTTCTTCGCATTGTCGCCAAATGAAGCCAGCTGACCCTTGGTTCCTTCAGCAGAATCAGCAATCGCTTCGCTAATACCAGGAGTCGTATCAACCGTCGCTTCCTGCTTCGAGAAAGGATTCATTGAGGATAGGGAAAAGCCGCCGCTGGTGCATCCGGTCAATGAGACCGTTGTTCCAACAACAAGGCTTGTGACGAGAACTTGTCGAAGTTTGGGCACTGAATTCACGGCTAGTTTCTTTCTCCTCTGCATCACACCGATGTGCAGCAACAGTGGAAATGAATTGACGGTTTGATCCCTATCTGCTGTTAAAAACAGATCGACCGTTCTGACCGACAAACTTTAACGCCAATCATCAAAAGCAGCTAAGGAAGCAAAAAAGGATGATTTCCCCGACGGGAACCATCCTATGAATGAGTTTCACGACCCGTTCTTGAGGAACGGCCACAACTATCCGTCAGCCCTTTTCACCTCGATGTCACGGGCTGGCAATCCCCGGCGTGCCACCCGCACTACTGGTGGGCAATCGAGGCGCTGCAATGTTCTGTAACCAGTCACGGTTGATCTTTGTAGCCCAAGCTCCCGGCGAGTGATGAGGCTGAACTTCGGTGATCTGCACATCAGGCAGGGGGCCCTGTACGTCTATCCGACTGATAGCATCACGTACAGCAGCAACTCGCGATGCTGTCTCGCGCTCACTTCCTCCACGCAGCACGAATACCGTACGTCGTGACTGAGGAGATTGGGTGGCAATCCAATAGACACGCTTGTTGCCTGATGCCATCAAAGCACTGTCGCCCGAGCGGAACGACTCATGCCCAATCGTGTTGTGCATTCTCCAGCCATTGGCCTTCATCATCTCGAATGGCGCAACCACATTCATCGCATCAGCCTCGTTGAAAGGAGCAGGCCATGCGTTGTTGCGATGGTAACCAACATGCATTTTTTGCCAAAAATGATTCCAATCAGCAGAAACGGATGTGCCGGTCGTTACCAGAGCTACCACGACAATGACCGTTCGGGTCAACGTATTGTTGATTTTCATGACAGGCAGTTCCTTCCGCCTCGCTTGGGGGCAGACGTTCCAGTCTGCGGTGTAATCAAATGACTTCATGGCAACAGATCCATACATCGCCCAGCAGTCTTAAAGATCGGTCATTACACCACACTGTCTGCTCAAACGCTCACAGCTTCCATCCATTCGGCAAAACCGGAAAAGTTTACTCCTCAAAGGGTGTTACTGTCAGAACTTCACCCAGCAGGCCAATTCTGTCTCCCAGAGCCAATTGCTTGCGTCGCCGCGTCTCAACACTGCCATTGACCGTCACATCGCCAGCCTGAATGTACATTTTCGCCTCGCCACCCGTCCCAACCAAACCACTTCGTTTGATAAAGTCATCAAGCCGTATGATGGTTTTATCTTGCTGCTTTTTCATTTTCGTTGTCCTCAATGCGACTCTAGCAAACGGTTGCAAAATGCTCGGCTCAGGACTTGAGGGAAACGCCATTCCGCACCTGTTCCCAAACTCAAATGAGCTTCATGAAAGACCGCGTGAGAATTGGTCTACCCGGCAACTCAATCTTCTTTGCTCGCCTACCACCTAAACAAAAGCTGAACTCAATCGATGAGCATGCAAGTCCATCAAATTGATTTTCACCGACTCGACATGAAGACACGATTTCCGTTTCGGTACGGTATCGCAAGCATGTCCGAAGTTCCACATCTATTTGTGCGAATGCATGTAGAAATTGACAATCGAATATGGCTGGGAACTGCATCAGAAGGCTTACCACCAAAATGGTTTACCAAGAATCCTGAGACGGACTTCAAGGCTGATGACTTACCTGAAATGCTAACCGTCATAAAACAGGCAGCACACTTTGCCACGACAGGAACTACATACCGCGATTTTTTTTCGTGGTGGATGAATCTCACTGAGCGACAAACCGTTTGGGCAACCGAGACTGGACAACCACCGCTGTTAGCCAATCTCGGAGTCAGCCTGATGGAACGTGCTGCATTGGATGCTACGTGCCGACAACAAAAATCATCACTTTTCACGGTGTTAGTTCAAAATCGATTGGGAATTGAATTATCTGCAATTCGCAGCCACTTAAACGGAATGCAACCGGCTGACGTTTTGCCGCCGCAACCACGCAACCGTGTGCAGTTAAGGCACACCATTGGTCTTGGTGATCCCCTGACTGAATCAGACATAGCGGCTGATGAAAAACTGGAAGACAACCTACCACACTGTCTGACGAGCAACATCAAACGCTATGGTCTTCGCTATTTCAAAATCAAACTCTCTGGGAACTTGGATGCTGACCTGCCTCGAATGCAAGTGCTGTCAAAACTGCTTGACAAACAGGTGGGTGAATCGATGCGATTCACCTTGGATGGTAACGAACAATACGCAACGATGGCCAGGTTTCAGGAGCATTGGCAAAAACTAAACAGTGATACATCGATCCGACGCATGGTGGACCAGTCATTGCTATTCGTGGAACAACCAGTGCACCGCGATTCAGCGCTTCTGCCCGAAGTGAAAAAGACTGTGTCGGATTGGCAGGATGCCCCACCCATCATCATCGACGAATCTGATGCAGAGATCGATTCGCTGCCAACCGCTTTGAAACTTGGTTATTCGGGGACAAGTCACAAAAACTGTAAAGGAATCCTCAAAAGCATTGCTGCTTTGGGAACGATTAAAAAAGAACAATCGGTCAATAGGCAACTCATCCTGTCTGCTGAGGATCTGGGAAATATCGGGCCAGTTGCCTTGTTGCAGGATCTAGCCGTCGTAGCTGCGCTGGGGATTTCCCATGCAGAACGAAATGGGCACCATTACTTCGCTGGTTTGGGCATGTTTCCGGAACCGATTCAGAATCAAACCGCAATCGATCACCCTGATCTTTATCAGCGTGAACCTTCTGGTTTATTGGCCCTGCGGCCCACCCAAGGGCAACTGTACCTGGATAGCGTGAATGCGGCGCCGCTCGGTATATCACAACAGATTGAACTTCAACATTTTGCCCGTTGGGACATCTAAGTGCGTGACAGCGTTGCAACACTGCACTGTGTCGTCCACACTATGCTGTCATCCTCACCACCTAGCCCACCGATTTCATGTCTGATTCAACCACTTTGACACGCCCTTGGTACCAACGCATCGGACCAGGATTGATTACCGCCTGTGTTGTCATCGGCCCCGGAAGCCTCATGACCAGTTCCAAGGTGGGAGCCAACGACAGCTATTCCAAACTATGGATCGTGATCGCGTCGGTTGCGTTCATGCTGGTTTACATGACGCTCGGAGCAAAGCTTGGTGCAGTAGCAAAGACTTCGCCTGGAAATCTAATTCGCACAAAAGCAGGACAGTGGCTTGCCATTATGGTCGGTTGCTGTGTGTTCTTCATTTCTGCCGCCTTTCAGTCCGGCAACAACTTGGGAGTCGCAGCTGCGTTTGATGCGTTCACCGACTCTAACACTGTGGTTACTTGTTTAGTCATCGCTTTTAACGTGATGGCCATCACGTTTCTGTTTGCCTTCCGGAATCTCTATCGAGTCTTGGAACGTCTCATGATGTTTCTTGTAGCATTGATGTTGATCAGCTTTGCGGTCAATCTGATCGTACTAAGGCCGAACTTGGGCGATCTATTCATGGGATTCATTCCATTTGTTCAATCGACTGAGTCTGCAGCAACAAAAACAGAAGGCTTGGACGGACTCATTTCCCTGCTGGGTTTAATCGGCACAACGTTTGTCATCACAGCCGCCTTTTACCAGTCTTATTTGGTCCGCCAGAAAGGTTGGGATGAGAATCAGGTTCAAAGTGGAATCGTGGATGCCCGTGTTGGCGCTGTCATCATGGCTTTGATCACCGTGATGCTAGTGTCAACAGCAGCTGCAGGGCTTTACACAGGATCGAAGGTACAACTGTCTAACCCGGTAGAAGTAGCGGAGGCATTGGAGCCAAGCTTTGGGGTTTTGGGCAAGTACATTTTCTGCTTGGGACTGTTCTCTGCAGCTTTCTCCTCTTTCCTGATCAACTCCATGATTGGTGGGTTCATCGTCTCGGATTGCCTCGGTCTGGGCAGCGATCCCAATGGACGCGCGCCCCGAGTCATGACCACGATCGCATTGTTGACAGGAATGTCGGTGGCCGTGGCATTTCTGCTACTCGGATTTGACCGCACTCCGACCATCATTGCCGCTCAGGCCGTCACCGTTGTGGGAGCACCGCTGGTGGCAGGAGTTTTGTTGTGGTTATCGAGCAGCAAAGATGTCATGGGGTCCCATGTGGCCAGCACACCAACCAAAATCTTCGCAGGAATCGGTCTTGCTGTACTGATTGCCATCGCCGCCAATACGGCCATCAATACAGTACCCAATACGATCAGGAATTACATCAACAAGAACGCCGAGCAACCCTCACCGGACACAACTGCTCCCAACCCAGCAAAATCCGCCAAAGATTGATACCGACTGTCAGCTTTCAAACAGTTCGGACAACTTGATTACCAACAGCAATGAGCAGACGGGCAGGCCCGTGTGACAATCACTTTGTAGCGAGGACCATTCGATGCGCACGAACTGCTTCACTGAAAGTCAATTGCAGGAATTTCAGCGAACAGGACACGTGACGATAGATCATCTTTTTGATGCATCGACCATTGAAACTGTACTCGAGGACTTAACCATATGGAGCGGGCAATTTGTCAACACTCTGGCTCCGGGCGAACAGCAATGGTTCCTTGAACGGGGTGACGAAAATGGAAAAACGCTGCGTAAACTCGATCACCCCGCCTTCCATCGAAAACCATTTCGCGAGCTTGCGACGCACACTTCTTTAAAACCCTTGATTGAACAATTACTGGGATCACCATACCACTTGTTTTTCAGTCAGGTTTTCATGAAACCCCCTGAAGCGGGTAGCCCCAAGCCAATCCATCAGGACAACTTCTATTTTGGCCCTGATAACCTCGATGCAACGTTGACTGTCTGGATTGCCTTGGATGATGCAACACTCACCAATGGTTGCCTCCACTACTGCAACCATCACCAACACGAAGTGTTACCGCATTTTGCTCCTGAAAATGAACCATACAATTTGCAGATTGACACTACTCACTTTGACCAACTTGCTTTGACGCCTGCTCCGATTCAAAGCGGTGGTGTTTCGTTTCATCACGGCAATACACCACATTTTTCGGCGGCAAACCAAAGTAAGAAATCTCGCCGTGCAGTTGCCTTTCACTACCTCCGAAATGATGCAGCGTTGATTCACTCGGGACTGGAATACGACCCTGCAATGCGAATGGACATCAGATAATCAAGTGGACATTTGACTCATCGCTGAGTCTGCACTCATTTCCACGCCGCACAACAAGCAACTGCAAAATCACGTGCATCACGACATCAGAATTTTCCAATTGACTGATATCCCAGGAGCACTGGAATTGTGCCGAAACTCAGGCTGGAATCAACTGGCCCCAGACTGGGAACGATTGATCAAGCATGAGCCAACGGCATGCTTTGTAATGAACGATGGCAAAAAAATCATAGGGACTGTCACAACCACTTGTTATGGCACCCAATTGGCATGGATTGGCATGATGCTAGTCCACGAGAAATATCGCCGGCAAGGGATTGCGAAAGCATTGATCAACACTTGCCTTGAACACTTACACTCAAGGAAAATCCGCTGCATTAAACTCGATGCTACGCCAACTGGAAAATTGGTTTACAGTCAGTTGGGTTTCCGTGACGAGTGGTCATTCCACCGCTGGCAACGAGAAAGTCATGCACAGGACGACCGCAACATGGTGGTGGTACCCGAGTCCGACGCAGGATGGAATCTGGATCTGGACAAGGCTGCTTTTGGTGTGGCACGCGGTCAGTGGTTGAAACGGTTGGCGAATCACTCGCGTGTTAAACGCTATCGGGAAGGCTGCGGCATGGTGCGCGAAGGATACTTGGCCAGCTATATCGGTCCCGTCATAGCATCCAGCCCGGAAACGGCGAAACATCTCATTAATGATTTGTTGGCCTCCACGAACCGCACTACATTCTGGGACATCCCTCAGCCAAATCGCAACGCTATTGCATTAGCACATCACTACGGCTTCCAGCCTGTAAGAACCCTGACGCGGATGTGGACAGGACTGGAACTCACACAATGTGATCTCGATCTACAATACGCTATTTCGGATCCTGGCACGGGGTAACGCAAAGACTGCTTGACCATGGCACTGCAACTCTCGATGGAAATCGTTCCAATGAATCGACTTGTCGCGACAATCACAATCATCCTTCTGTCCACCTACGCAGTCGTGGGTGATGAACCAGAGCAAAAGCAACATCGCCCCAATATCGTGTTCATTCTGCTCGATAACGTGGGAAAAGACTGGCTGAGAAGTTACGGCAGTCAGGAGAATCAAACCCCCAACATCGATCAACTTTGTGCAACGGGCATGAAGTTTCGAAATTTCTATGTCACACCTGTCTGCAGCACCACTCGAACCATGCTGTTAACAGGACGGTATCCATTTCGAACAGGTTGGCATACACATCATGACTCAGCAATTTATGGTGGTGGATTTTTGGATTGGAACCGCGAAATCTGTTTCGCAAAATTGATGCAAGATGCGGGCTACAGGGCTTGTATTTCTGGCAAATGGCAAATCAATGATTTGTTCGCTCCCGGCCAGCAGAATGCTCTAGCAGAACATGGTTTCGAGGATCACTGTATTTGGCCAGAAGCGAAACCCGGATTACCGGCCCACAAAAAGCGTTACTGGGATCCCTATGTGATACGCAACGGACAGAAAATCGATACCAGCGGGAGATTTGGACCCGACGTATTCACGGATCATTCGATAGAGTTCATGCGTCAGCACAGAGATGAACCGTTCCTGCTTTATCAATCGGCCATTCTCACACACATTCCTGTAACAACCACTCCACATACAACTGACGAAAACGCATCTGCCAGAGAAAAATTTGCTGGCATGGTTCATTATGCGGACCACCTGATTGGCCGCCTCACTCAGGCAATCACTAGACTGGGCTTGAGGGACAACACTCTGATTTTTATCGCGACTGATAACGGTACCGACAATGGCTCAGACCAAGGAATGCCAGAAAGTCTGGGTGGAATGAGGAACGGCAGGATCTCCGACGAAGGTATCTATTCGTTAACCGAGCGTGGCATCAATATGCCATTGATTGTGAATTGCCCTGGTTGGATCACAAGAGCCGTTGAAAGCGATGCACTACTGAATGCTGCAGACATACTCCCCACTCTTGCGGACCTTGCCAGCGCCACCATTCCGGCCAATCTCTCGATTGATGGCGAAAGCTTTGCGGATATCCTCAGAGAGCAAAATGATGATTCCTGGACACGTCCATGGACCTTCACGCAATACGCCACAGATCGTGTCGTACGCGATCAACGCTACAAGCTTTATTCCAATGGAAGCTTTTTTGATCTGGCTGTTGATCCGTCGGAACAACAAGTGATTCCCCGAACGCAACAAAACAATTCTGCTGAAGAAAGCAGAACCAAACTGCAACAAATTCTCGATCACTTTCCAATGAACAGCGAATTACCCTGGCAGTTTCGAAGCATCTCGGCACGCAAAGCACGCGCCGCGAAAGATGCACAAAGGAGAGCAGCATGGATCCGTAACGACATCGCACCGCCGACTCAGCTGGCAGACTACTACCAATGCCCCCCGGCCTATCAATCCCAAATGGGAGATTATCGTTCACCACTGGTGAGGGAAAATGGATCCACCATCAACACACCAGCGCAGTGGCAGCAACGGCGATCAGAAATTTTGGGTAACTGGCATAGACTCATGGGTCCGTGGCCAGAACTATTCGCTCAACCTGAATTTGAACAGATCGTCGTAACACGTCGTGAGAACATTACCCAACGACAGTTAAAGATCAGAATCGGCATTGGTGGCGAAATGGTCGATGCTTTCATGTTGGTCCCAGATGGGGATGGACCATTTCCTGCTGTACTTGTTCCGTACTACGATGCCCAGACAGGTATCGGAAAGGGTGTTGAACTGAGAGATTTTGGGTGGCAGTTAGCAAAGCGGGGGTTCGTCACCCTTTCCATTGGAAAACCTAATTCTGGAGTGAATTTCGATAACCCGCGTGATGCAGGGCATCGTGGACAATACTTTGGTAGCGAAGGCAAAGTAGTCAAAACTCAACCATTGTCAGCGCTCGCGTTTGCTGCTGCCAACGCGCATACGTTTCTTGCGTCCCGGCCAGAGGTGTATGCGGACCGGATTGGCATTGTGGGCCATTCGTTTGGTGGCAAATGGTCACTGTTCGCCTCATGCCTTTATGAAAAATTTGCGTGTGCGGCATGGTCGGATGCTGGAATTGTTTTCGATGAACGTAATCGTAGAAAAGAGAACCCTGGCGGATCAGTCAATTACTGGGATGCTTGGTACCTGGGTTTTGAACTCGGGAAATCCAACACACCATCGCAATCACAACGCTTCCGTAAATTGCCAAGCGAGGGAGAACCACGCACAGGATCATACAAAGCCTTGGTTGAAGGGGGCCACGATCTTACCGAACTGCACGCCTTGATGGCTCCACGCCCAGTTCTGGTTTCAGGAGGTACTGCAGACCGCCCCGAACGCTGGCTTGCACTGAATCACCTGATATCTGTCAACAAGCTGCTTGGTTACAAGAACCGTGTTGCCATGACGAATCGAGATACACACGGCCCCAACTCTACATCTAATCAACAGATCTACGATTTCTTTGAGTGGTGGCTGAAGGAATCCAAAAATCAGCCGGCCCCGGAATGATTTTAATATTGCACCCGGCCTCAACGAGAAGATCCTTCCACTAATCTGACTGTACGATCCGGTCGGGGCTGGCTATGATTCTGCGACATCGAAGGCACGATTACCGGACTCAGTGGACTGCCGTCCGGAATACTCAGAAATAACAAGAGCAATGCCACAGAATTCCGCCGAAGGCCAGGCATCTATCTCCTACAAGCCACTGGTGCAGGATGCCATCATTCTGACTGGCCCAACGGCATCAGGTAAAAGTGCAACGGCCATTGCTTTGGCACAGATTATCAATGGCGAAATCATTTCACTTGATTCGATCGCTGTCTATCGTGGAATGGACATTGGTTCAGCCAAGCCAACCGCCAAAGATCAGCAGGCGGCGCCACATCACTTAATCGATCTGGTTGAACCTACCGAAGACTTCAGTGTCGCCTGTTATCTTGCAGCGGCACACGCGACAGTCGAAAAAATCCGCCAACGGGGTCGACACCCAATCTTTGTTGGTGGCACTCCAATGTTTTTAAAAGGCGTTCTACGAGGCTTTGATCCCGGCCCACCTGCTGACTGGGATTTCCGCCATGCCGTGGAAGCGGACCTTGAAAAGCATGGAATAGAAGCTCTAAGAGAGCGGTTGCAACAGGTTGATCCACTAGCCGCACATCGCATCGGCCCGAATGATGCCCGCAGGATGATCCGTGCCTTGGAAGTTTCTCATCGAACCGGTGTCCCCATCAGTCATCGCCAACTTCAATTTGATCACTATCAACATCCGAATGAATGCAACGTCTTCACTTTGCATTGGCAACGCTCGCAACTCCATGAACGAATCAACGAGCGTGTCCAACAAATGTTCGAAGATGGATTCATTGCTGAAGTGCAACATCTGCTCGCAACCTACGGCAAGCTGTCTCGCACTGCCGCACAGGCGGTCGGCTATCGAGAAATCATCGAGTGGATTTCACGGGAAGATGAAGACACTAGCGTGCTGATCGAAGAAGTGTCCGCTCACACTCGCCAACTGGCCCGCCGCCAGGAAACATGGCTACGTTCATTCGAAGAGCGGCGAATTGTTGACGTGGTGGAAACAGACGAACCTGAGGCAATCGCCAAGGAGATCGCAGAAAAACTGTTCAAGTGATAATACCGACGCTCACAATCTGGCTTGGAGCCGCAATTTTGCGAAACGCTTGCCCTTCCAAAGCTTGCCCGGATGCAATCAGCGTGAAGAAGTGGTATTCACGTAACCAAGCCCTTGGTCACTGTCATAAAGACATCTTCCAAGGTGGGGTCCCGATCATTGAACGACTTCATGCGCACGCCTGCTGCTAGCATTTCTTCCATCAGAGTCGCCAAACCCTCATCGTCTGTTTGCAGCTCGGCGATCACAGCTGTAGGCGCCATTTCAATCGATCTCAGATCTGGATTGCTACGCAAGATCGACATTCCGGCATCTTCACCCGAGACAAATTGAATCTCAACGATGCGATTGCGACGAATCTGACGATAGACACTCTCAATCGGTCCATGCATAAGCAACTTCCCACGCTCGATGATACCAATAGAAGTGCAGCAATCAGCCAACTCCGTCAGGATGTGACTACTGATCAAAATGGTCTTCCCCATCTTTCTTAATTCTTTGAGCAGCGCTTTGACTTCAACGCGAGCGCGAGGATCAAGACCACTCGCTGGCTCATCAAGGATGAGAACTGGAGGATCATGCACCAAAGTTTTTGCGAGACAAAGCCGTTGTTTCATGCCCCGCGACAAACCGTTGACAAAGTCATCACGCTTGTGAGTCAGATCCAGCAGTTCAAGCACATTGTCAATGATGTTTTTGCGTTCTACCCGGCCAATGCGATAGGCGACTGCAAAGAAGTCAAGAAACTCCCAAACTCGCATTCCATCGTACACACCAAAGTTGTCAGGCATATAACCGACGGACTGGCGCACCCCCACGGGATCACCCATGACGTCGCACCCTGCCACCTCACCGCGACCACGACTTGCCCTTAGTAATGTTGCAAGGAAACGAATCGTGGTGCTTTTCCCCGCACCATTGGGCCCAATGAATCCGAAGGTCTCACCGGCAGCGATATGCAAGTCGATCGAATCCACGGCGGTGAAATCACCGTAATCCTTGCCAAAGCCCTTAAGTGTGATCATGCGTTGTTTCTGATATTTCTGAAGGTATGCCCGGAAACAGGTTTGGTCAAAAAAAGAACTCAGGGTGTTTTGAGATCCGAGTCTTTCAAAACTCTTACTTCCGATTTCGGAAGATTCACGTCAGGCAATGGAGATGGCCATGGACTGTATTCCAAATGCGCTAGAACTGTCGTTTTGGATGACACCTGAGTCGCTGACGGCGTGATGGTCATTCCAGGCAGTGCACCATCCACCCGCGCAACCAATCTGGTGGAGCCCGGGACGATTGCATCAACTCGCACCAAAGCACGTTCCAGTAAATTCATTTCCTCGGCCAGACTCTTAACGATATCTTCCTCCAATGCTGGCCGAAAACGGAGCTGCGTGCTGGATTGCCCAGGGCAGGGGCCAACATTAGCGACTTCCATTTTACCGAGGAGGTCTTTTCGAACCACAACGGCATCAAACAACTCTCGATCTGTTCCGTTAACGAGATTCCCGCTGGCATCCAGCGATAGTGATCCGCCTAATGAGAACATTTGCTCGGCGTGCAACATGCGAACTTGATTACTTCCAACAATCATTCCGGAGAGGATAGGACCCTTGGCATAACCAGTTTTGAAGACAGCAGAGATAGGTGGAGAGTCCTCTCTCTGTCGAATCGGTGCTGCTGCCGCCCCTGGCATATCAAATTCAATATCGTAGGTACTGGACAAAGAGTTGTAGATCGCTGTGACTCGAGTCAGATGGGCACGCTGACAACCAGCTTGCACTTCTAACAACCCCAACTCGGTTTGTGATCGCGCAAAACCAATATCCAGACGAGCCTCACGAGCGACCCAAACTGCCCCTCCCACCGCAATCACGGGGACGGCGAGCCATGCGTACTCAAGTTTTCCCAAAATCCTGAAGATCAGATAATTGATGGGGATCAGGATACACAAATAGTAGCCGAGAGATCGAAACACGAGCGAGGAATCAGGGATTTCGATTCCAGCTTCGGACCGCAATGTCTCCCTGCAAATACGAATCACATCACTACTGTCCGACCAGCCACCAATACCCGACAGTGAATCGATTCTCGTGTAAGCGTCCTGCCCGCCAAGAAATCCAGTGGCTCGTCGTTTAACAGTCGGCGTCACTACCGGCAACACGGCATCGCGTGCCGCGATACGAAAACGCGTATTCATCGTCGGATCAGCATATGCCTCTTCACTGCCATTCGGTAGCATGTAGGTTCTTAAGTTTGTCGTCGTCAAACCATCAACACCGTCAACCAAGTCGACCCGACGTGGAGGTCGCAACAACAACACGGCATTAACAAAACTGTCGTAAGACTTCCAAGAAGTCAGCCAATCGCTCATGAGATCACAACGCGACTGAACGACGCGACCACTTCCTGATCGACGTGACAAAATCAGGTTGCCGCTTCCGTCGACAGCTTTTGCACCTGCGTTTGCAACACCATCAATTGCAACTCGACTCTCGCGACCTTTCAACAAAGCCACTTGTTGTTCTGTCGATGCGTCGTCAGGAACCTGCCAATTGGTAAGCAACTCTGCAGCAGCATTTACATCCAACTCGATATTTCCAGTCGGCCTCAGTGGCAACAAGTCGGCAATACTGGACTTGTTGATTGAGTCGGCTGCCGCCGCGCCATTGACGATTAATTGTCCACCATAGTGGACCCAATCTGCTAAAGCTGTTTGCTGTTGTGGTGTGAGAGCTTCGGGCGGTAAATCGTCCCAGAAAACAACGGCCGTACTAGTCCAATCCAACATTGTCTCGGCCAACGGCAGAGGCAATGGGTAGTAATCCTTGGGCGAAGGCGTGACCACCCTGTAATTGATCACCGCCTCACCCAAGTCAAAATTGCTCTCGTCACGAATTTTCCGGGTCCAATCCGAAACCTGAAACCGAGTGAATCGCTCGGGCCTTTCAGTCAGAACTACAAAAAAATATTCTGCGGGCCCCATTCTCGTAAACGGATAAGCGCCTGCTGAAAAAGACTCCGCACGTTCTGAAGACACAAACCGGTTACTTAAGTAACACTTTGCTTTTCCATTAAAAAATAGATTCGGCATGTATGTACGGTAATCGATTTTTTTATTTTGCCCCTTGGGCATCACCACTGGTCGGCGGGAAATCATGCTGCCGGTACGCAACGCCTGACTGTCACTCCAACTCTCCTTCTTTTCACCTTCTTCAGATAACCCCGGAACCATCCCGGAAAGACTATTCAACTCACCCCGCGAGTCAGAATTATTACTTTTCAGTGATTGCACAGCAGTGAACCAGTGACCTGGCTTGATTCCTGAAGTGGTCACTTTCTCATCAGCAGGATAAGGGACAGGCCGGCCAGCCACGAAATCTTCCGCATTCAACTCAGAATCCTCGTCGGGATTCATTTGAGAGCCTGTCTGACAGCCGTCACAGCCCACGATGAGCGGACAGCATAGAACCGCAAAAAGGATATGAAAACGCGGCATCAATCAATGCGACTCTGAAAAGGAGGATCAAAATTCGGGTACTGGTATTCTACCTGATATCGGTATGATCCAGTTACCAACCCATCACCATGTTTGACTCAATCGCTTTTCTTGCATGCTCCAGATCACTACCAGTTTCCATGCGATACAAACGAATGGCGTTCACTTTGTCACCTGCGGAGCGACTCAAACACTCACGGGCCACCGCACACGGGTCCAGCTTGGAAGTAGTCAATCCAAGCGCACCTTTGCTGATGACCCAAGTATCTCGGGGTCGCTTCGTTAAACGAACGACGTCATCCGTTGGATAAGCCTCTGCCACAACAGCTCGGGCAGCAGGCTCGTCATCGGCCCAGGTGATGATGATATGAGAATCTGTCTCGATTTCGAATAACGGCATCGTCCATCTCCCGCGGCCTGTTTAGTCAATAAAAACATGCGGAAAATCTGACCGCACATCCATGATACCGAGGCCCGTCCCCCATGCAAAACCTAATTGCAATGTAGCCATCACACAGATGGCTCGTATCAAAGAAGTTCTTTGTGCCAGCTAAAGGGGGCTGCCAACTGCGGAAAATTTCGCATCGACACCCCTGGGATCAATCACAAAAGCCTGAACCGATCCTGCTTCCTAGACCACAGTTGGGTAGTTTCAGCAAGCTTTGCTTATGAATCAAATCCCACAAGCTATTAAGTAGACTGCCGGAACAGAGAAACAGTAGGTGGCTCTGCCCCGTCTTTCCGCAGCGACTGACAGGTGAGCTCTGTGTGCCAAAAAGTTCGCCTGCACCTGTAATAACGTGAAATTGCTTGGCGTGATTCCGAATAAATCCCCCTTCGGACGATGCAGTCGCCCTGGACGACTCTCCCCAAACTCGGCACTACTACCGTCGATGATGCCGAATCCCATTTCCGCGAAGGCACAGGAAGGCAAAAGCTACGACGCTGGCCGAGACCACCCCCCATTGCGTGACACCCATGCTGCGCAAGTAACACGATAACTTGGTCCATGCTTCAAAGAACCAAGTGTTCGGCAATTCATTGGTAATGACTCAGTTCGAACATGGTAAGCCCACTTTGAGCAACAGCCAGCTGCCTCACCCAGCATCGATCTAAAGTGAATTTGCTTTTTACAAGGTGAACATATGCTGCACTGCTGGAAGACTAGTACAGTTCGCACGAGATTTTTTTGATTAAAACCCGTTATTTAACGGAAATCTTGCCTCTGAAACCGTTCCAATCGTCAAACTCCAACTTTCGGCCAAGTTGGTCAGAAAAACCGGTTCCAGAAAGGCCTTGCGAGTATCGGGTGTGTCGATATACTTTTCCCTCCAGCCAATGGCGCGGTAGCTCAATTGGTTAGAGCCCCGGACTGTCGATCCGGAGGTTGCGGGTTCGAGTCCCGTCCGCGTCGCTTCTTTAAACCCAGCCGATTCCGCCACTTACGCGGAAACCGAGCAAGTGCTCGTGCGGCGTTTTCCCATCTGTAGTCCGGTAGCACTACCGGATTACTGGAGAACGCAGCACATGCCACGTCGCAAGAAGGGCGCCCCGCCCGGCTACCGCCTTCATAAGGCCACCGGGCAAGCCGTCGTCACCATCAACCGCAAGGATATCTACTTGGGGCCACACGAGTCGGCCGACAGCCGATCTCATTACGCACAGTTGATCACGGAGTCGGTCAGCAACACTGACAGCTCGGCTGATGTCCAGATCGCTCGCGACGGTGGGTTCACCATCGTCGAACTCTGCGAACGCTTTCTCACTCAGCACGCCCTCTCGTGGTACGTCAAGAACGGACGCCCGACCAACGAGATCGACGCGATCAAGAACATCATCCGTGACCTGCGGGCCCTCTATGGTCATTTGCCCGTTGATCAGTTCGGCCCACTCTCGCTGAACACAATCCGCCAGCAGTGGATTGATGGCGGCCATGCTCGCACGACCGTCAATAAGAATACCGGTCGGCTGAAGCGGATCTTCAAGTGGGGTGTTGCCGAAAAGTTGGTTCAGCCCGGAACTTATCAAGCACTCCAAGCCGCCGAGAGCTTCCGCCTTGAGGCATCTCCGGGCACAAGACGAAAATTCTCCCAGCAGCCCGCGAGCGAAGCGGTTGTGAAGCGACGGAGGTTACGCGATTGCCGATGGCTTCCAACGCATCACGATAGCGATCCGTCGCCTTCGCATTTCCCAGCGGGCCGTATCGAGAGTGGAGAGTGCTCAGTCGTTTCAGAGTGTCGGCCAACAACTCGTCGTTGTACTTGGAGCTTATCAGCGACTCCGATGCGTCGGTCAGTCTATCGGCCTGCACGGTCAAGCGGCCCAGGATCGACTCCAACTCGTTGGCGGCCGTTTCGATGACTCCGCCCAGCTGGTCATAGTCCCGTTGATTATTTACCGAATAAGATGTACCCCAGACTCGGTAGCGGATCATCTTGATTTCGTGGGCAAGACGCTCGGAAGCGGATTGAGGCGCGGGAATCGGTCGCCAGGCCGTTTCCAACGTCGATCCGATTTGCTCCGCGGCGGAGAGCAGCAAGTAGAGCGATTTTTGCAACTTCACATTGTTCAGTTTGCTGTTTCCCATAAGTCGTTTGGCCGCATCAATGACCTGCTGCGCTGGCGCAGTCACCTCGCTCTTTATACGATCCTTCAGCGATGAAAACTGCTCTTCTGATAGCGGTCCAATCGTGATGGCGCGTGTCGCTAACGATTGGCAACCTGTCCTGAAGCCGTTCAGTCGCGGTATCGAATTATCCCTCGATCTTTCGTCGCTGATCGATTCCATTTGAGCGAGCACCGCATCGAAAGCAGGCTGGAAATTGTCCAGCACCTTGTCGGGCGAGTCCTCGTTTTTCAAGTAAGTCTTGACGGCCTCGAGCGGTATCTTTTCGCGGCTCAAGTAAAGCCCGACACCGATGCTGGCCATCGCCAAAATCCCCAACAACGCGATCGCTGCACGAATCAGACTCTTGCGTTGACGATCCAGTGTGCCGGAAACTTGACTGGCGATTTTTTGCCACAGACGACGTTTTGGCCGACGCACAGGCTCGGTAATAACCACGGCGGGCGGAAGTTCGTCAAATACGGACGTGCTGACCGCTGACAACGATTGTCCTTTGGCGGGCAACTGGATCGTTGAACGGCATCCCAGGCAGACCGCTCGCGAAGCGACATCAAGCCTGCGAATCTTCATCGACAACCCGCACGCGGGGCACTCGATTAATTCAGAATCGGCGGAAGTGGACATTGCAGATCCTATTCGGTGTGGTCGCGGAAGCGTCCTCCGATCGACGTGAAAGAATCAGGATTTTTCGCCTCTCCGAATATCAGCAGAACACACTTCGGATCGCCGACAGTACCTTCCAGGATTTTCATTCCCCTTCGGAATTAAAATTAACGAGTTCTGTGTCAGCGAACAAAAATGCCCTCGGCGTCAACTTGCACCGTATTGACTGGCTCAAGAAAGGTGGCTGATCCCCGAACGACCACAACGTCCCCCTTAGCTATGCCAAGCAGTTTCCGGGCGTCCACGGTCATGACCTCACCAGAATCGTCCAAAATACGCACCAACGCCTTGGGGGCATTTTTCAACTTACGCTTGCAAAATGGACAGTTATCCGCATGGTCAGGATCATCCTCAGCATGGTCACCTTCGGGCAATTGGGATATCAAGAACGATGCGACCCCATCCTGAAATGGTTCTACGTCCCCTGCATGGATGCGGCCAGTAATGGCAACCAAAGTAGGTTCAGTGATCGATTCTTTAATCTCTGTTGGTGTCTGCGGGTCCGCAGGCTCTGTTGTCAGAATGTACTTCCCACCGTCCGAGGGTACCCCCCCGGAATTCGTTACCGACTCTTTGGTATCACAGCCTACGACGAAGACACCAAGGAACAAGATCGGACAAATAAACTTCATCATTGACATGTCTCGCTATTCCTTCGAGATGTTTACCTGTGCCTTCAGTTCACTAAGCGCATTTTCGATCTGTTCGGACACGTCAGAGTAATCCTTTCCTTTCTCTGAGTTGTGCATTTTATCGTCAACAGCACCATAAGCCGCGAACAGTTGCTCAATCGCCTCACTCAGTTTCTTCTTGGTATCATCATCCATCTCGGATTTCTCAATCAGCGTTTCCGTATTTCCCAAGAGATGACCGACATCGTGGAGTGGTCCGTGAGCATCGTCTTGTTTACCGGCAGCAAAGGCCTCTGCGATAGCTTTTTGAGTGGCAAGCAGCTCAGTTACCGCTTCGTCATAGGTTTCAGCATCCTGATGATGTCCATGATCGTCGCCAGTAGGAGGCAGTGAGGGATCTGAACCATCGCCGTGGTCGTGATCGCCGTGGTCATGATCGCCGTGGTCGTGATCGCCGT
>DOPG01000012.1:102127-104331 GCA_003513555.1 Rhodopirellula sp.
TGATCGCCGTGGTCGTGATCGCCGTCAGCTTGATGCGATGCATCGGCTTGACCAACGGTAGAACTCGCAGGTTCCTGACAGCCTAACGTGGCAACCAGAAGCGAGAGAAGCAAAGCGAACAGCGGGAACTCTATGAAATGACGCATACCGAACCATTGCATGTGGGAAGAGTGAAGACAAAAAACAGGCGCATCGCTCACGACGATACCTCAAATGCAAATGAGTTGCAATTATGATTTGTAGACAAAGTTTGGCCTTCCGAGGAGCTGATTATCTGGGAAATGATGAACTTAGACAATGCGCGAACATACAAATGAATCATGGCTTTAACACGAAAAACTCAGTAGACAGTCCCTCACTCACGCACCTCGGATCCAGCTTCGACGTGGGAAACTGTCAAAACACAAGAACCCGTGACACAATCACTTGAGTTCCAGATAAATTCGGTCGTGCGTGCGGTTTGCTGCATTCTATTCTTGTTGACGAAGACGGCTGGCCAAACAAGCAGAAGAATCGCGGCAAAAAGCACTCCCCACTGCTTCACGGCATGCAGGTGCATGAGCCTCCTCCTCCCTTGCGCAAAGGGTGCAGAGCCTGTTCCAGCTCAGGGATATCCGACAAAGTACTGTTTTCGATGCCACGCGGCGTGAATTTTTGATAGCCGAAGTGGGTCTGCCGCGCCTGCCGACAAATCCAGCAATCTCCGTATCACCGCCAGTTCTTGCCGCGGTATAAACCGCGAAACCACCTATTCTCAGCTTGTTTCCCTGCAAGAAGCCCTTCAGCCAAACAAATCGCAAAGTCCGAACTTCTCGCAATTGGCGAAAGCCGCTGGAGTCATCCAGTGCTGCTGATTAGGAAAATGCAGGCACCGCAGGACCAACTGCCAATCAACTCAATCATTCGCGATCTGCCAAAAAGCACCCGCGCTATCCAATGCCATCCTGCCGCAAGAACCCGTGTTCTTAGACCCGTTTTGCTGATCCATCAAACTTGTCGAGCAATACCTGAAAAACATCGGTTTCGACGCATCAACATCTCACTTATTGCATTTCGAAGACCTTAATAAGTGAGATGTGTTGAACCCGGATTCTGCGTTTCGCGACCTCAATCTTTTAGCTGACGCTGGCCTGCCCATGAACTAATTGCGGACCTAAATGCAAAAGAATTGCATTAACGCTTGACGACCTCATGCCGCCACGTTTAAATGCACAAAGGTTGCATCTACGCAATGAGTACCATGGAGAATAACCTTGCATTCACCTCGCTTTTTTTCGGTTTGTCACAAAGTGACGAGCTACAGAGTGCTTTTTGTATTGCTTGCTTTTCTGGTGCCAACAACTACTCTTGCCAAGGATCCGAGCCCCCTCAAAGTGGTTGCACTCGATCATTCTACAGCTCATTTGTTGCGAGCCTGCTTCCCGGCCATCGAATTTCAGGTTGTTATTCAGTGTGAAAATGAATCAAATGCGGCTGTCAATGAACGTGCGTGGTCGACCCGGGATGCCGATGTTCTAGTGTTCCGATCCGATCAAATTTCGATTAGATCGCAACTGTTCCGGGAGCGACTTCTGACTCAAGGGATTCGCGCGGTTGACCTCAAAGCACATATTTCGATCAATCGAGCTCTTCAATTTCGACTTGACGCGGATGGCCCTAATTTTTTGCAGTCGAATGTAGCACGATCAATCGCAACTCATCTACCGGTAAGTTCCCATCAGGCCACCGACTCGCCCAACCCCGCAACAGCTTCTATACTCCGAAACCGATCCTCAGCCGTCCATGACCTCCACTTGCCAAACGCTGCTTGCCCACCCTGTGAAACGGTAACCGAATCCCAATGACAGGTAATGGCAAAGGTTTCTATGAGGCACAGCAATGATTAAATCAAACATCTGGACCGACGTGATCGGGGTTGTAGCATCGATTGCCTGCGCAATTCACTGTGCAGCTATGCCTTTCATTGTCGGATTCCTGCCAGCGATGGGCTTAAGTTTTTTGGCAGACGATTCGTTTCATAAGGTCATGGTTGGCGTTTGCTCTTTGCTGGCTGCCAGCGCATTCATACCGGGTCTTCGACGCCATGGCCGACTACTCCCCATGGTGGTGGCAATCGTTGGCTTGGGGATGATTTCAATCGCAGCATTTGCCTTGGAAGGTGAATGCTGCCCGAGTTGCGAACTGACAACAACAGCCTCTTCAAC
>DOPG01000012.1:104558-197800 GCA_003513555.1 Rhodopirellula sp.
CAACAGCCTCTTCAACCGAGGTTCAACTTGGTGCTGAAGCTTGTTGCGAACACTGTGTCGCAGAACCCGGAAAGCCGATTGCTGCAAATGCTCAACTCAAAACCACCGACACTTCTATTACCAGCTCATTTTTTCCTTGGATTACGCCATTGGGTGGCCTGCTACTCGTAACAGCTCACCTGACGAACCGACGTTTTTCCTGCCTTTGCGGATGCTGCACCGACGAATGACTTGCTGGAATTCGGTCATAAGTCTAGACAAACACACGAACCGTATCCCATGTGTGTAGATAGCTTTGAATTTGAATGACAAGCAAGTGGTCATCAATGCTATCGGCAAGATGACCACACCAACTACTAACTCTGCCGAAGAACGAACACAGCAGACTGGTAAGTGACGGACAGAAGAGAAGGATGTTCCGTGCTATTGATGTCTCGGTCGTTCGTCATCGAGCCCAAGCCAAGGAACGCTAGTATCCTGACTCGAATGAAAAACATTTGCTTGAGTTCCGTTTCGAACAGTTCGAACCGCTTGCAGGCTAAGAGCTTAACAATCCCCAGCTCAATGCTTGCGTTTGTACCATCAACTGATCGCGGAGCCGACAGTTATGAAGCAGCCTAAAGCTGGGCACCGAAGGTGTACATCTCTGGTGCTGTGTCGGCTAGCACGCTGAGTGGTTTTGCTTCCGTGGAACCGTACGCAAAGCGCGACAGGTAACCCCATCATTTTGGTGTGGAAAAGACCGGCATGCACCTCTAGCTAACGGGACTAACGCAAACAGCTTCTCATTCCACGGTGTTACCCAACTTCTTTGATAGCTTTCACCCGCGTTGCGTAATGCCATCACCATGATGGGAACCGTGTGTTACACAGCTGTAAATGCACGCCATGCAGTTGGCTCCACTAGAACCTTCTTCAGCCCCTTCACTTGATGGACATCGCCCTTCCATTGTGGCAATGCTGTTTGGACGGCCCCGTTACCTCGGTTAACCGAGCGGGGCATTTTGCCCCGCTGGGGCAAACCGCGTCGCAGTGCACGTGCTGAATAGTCGAAAACACCGGCAATTCCGCATGTTACGGTCATTGGCACGCGTTGTGCATTCACTACCGAGCACGTGAGTAACGCGACGTGCGTCACACTCTTTTCAATGTCTTCAGTCGGGAGAGGCTCGTGTCCAGAAAATCTAAATCTTTTGAGCGTGAGTTATCAGATCCGACACCGGACGAGATTCGCGAGCGATCCGCAGAGGTTCGCAGAGGTTGGAGCAAACGTGTTGCAGCGAGACGGCAAGCCTGGGCGGAGCCAACCTGGTCTCCACCTCTGGTCATGACTGTTGAATTGATACGTGAGATGAATGCTCGACAGGACTGAGTGCCGGCACACTCGTGAAAGTTCTGTGGAGCAAGCGTCCAACAATCGCCATCTCCCCGAAGACAAGAAGTGAACTTGGAGGATAACCATCATGAAATTCAGAAAACCAGAAGCATGGGCTTCCACGGGCTTAGCGGCATTGGCTGCCGCTGGCCTGCTTTCCGGAGCAGCGTGGGTCAATGCTGATCAATCTCAAAAAAATCCTTTGGCGAGTTTAACTCCCCAGCAGCAAGAGGCCATCGACTCGGCCCATCATCTATCGAGTGCGTTTCGCACAGTTGCAGAGGAATTACTACCTTCGGTTGTATCAATTGAAAATCGACCTGCGGTGGCGTCAAAATGGAATTCTCAAGCCAAGCCGCAACCGTCCCAGGGTGGCCCGAGAGACGATAATCCATTTCGGGGCACACCATTCGAGGACATGTTTCGTGGGATGGAGCGTGGAGGTCCTTATATGAGCCCGGGACGTCCGACTCCTGCTCCGCAAGGTGGGATTGGATCAGGTGTCATTATCGATGCATCAGGAGTAATTCTCACGAACAACCATGTTGTTGCTGGCGGTGGCGAAGTAACTGTGCGAACTCACGATGGTCGCGAATTCGTCGCGACCAACGTGTGGACTGACCCCAAGACCGACCTTGCTGTCGTTAAGGTCGACGCGACGGACCTGTCCGCGGCCACTCTTGGTGACAGTGACCGCGTCTCCATCGGAGATTGGGTCATGGCACTGGGTCAGCCATTCGGCCTGGAAAGCACAGTGACCGCTGGTATCATCAGTGCCAAACACCGAGGCATTGGTATCACTGCACGCGAGAACTTTCTTCAGACAGATGCCGCGATCAACCCTGGTAACAGTGGTGGTCCCTTGGTGAACCTTCGTGGCGAAGTCGTTGGTATCAACACAGCGATCCATTCACGAAGCGGTGGCAATGAAGGGATCGGTTTTGCAGTGCCTTCGAACCTTGCCCGCTGGGTCGGTGATCAATTGGTCGACAGTGGCACGGTGAAGCGTGCATATCTGGGCGTGGGCATTCAGCCTGTGACTCCAGAATTAGCGAAAGAGTTGAAGGTCAAGCCGCGAGGTGGCGTAATCGTGACAGATGTGTATCCAGATACACCTGCCGCCAAGGCTGGGCTCCAGTCTGGCGACGTCATTATTCGTTTCGGCAAGAAATTGGTTTCCACACCTCAGGCATTGCAACTCGCTGTTGAGCGTTCCACCTTCGGTGAAGAATTGATGATCGAGATTGTCCGTAGCGGCAAGACCATGAAACTGGGATACGAAGCTGCCGTGCAGCCTACTGATTTCGGTGCGAGCACACCGGAAGCGCAGGAGCAACCAGGAAAGCGAATGGAAAGCCTCGGTCTCGAGATCGCTCCACTGGATACCGCCGTTGCCAAGCAATTGGGGATGGAAGGTACCGAAGGTGTTGTCATCACTTCTGTACGGGAAAAAAGTCCTGCTGCAGAGGTAGGATTGGTCCCCGGGATCGTAATCCGGGAAGTCAATCGACAAAAAGTAACGTCAGTCGCAGACTTTGAGCGGTTGATGGCTGAGCATCGCAAAGATGCGTCAGCAGAAGGCATCCTCCTGTTGGTCCGTAGCGAGAAGGGATCACGATTCGTTGTTGTGAATTCGTGATAACGCTCCCGCCTCTGCCGCAAGGAGGTGACGGACCCACAATGCGGTCAGCGTCGGTATCCACGACCGACGCTGACCGCTCTTTATAGAGGGCGGCTACAATAGCACGCTTGATGCCACTATTCAGCAGTCTGAATCCACAAAAGCCTGCCTTGCCCTCGCGAATCCGGGAACACCTGTCGATGCGACTTGCTGCCAAACTTGTTTTACTTTTTCTAACAGGCCTCCTACTCGTTGTTGGACTCTTCGCTTACCTCACTGTTCGACAGGAACAACGAGCTCAAGCGGAACATCAACAATTTGCATCGGAACTGGTGCAATCACTGCAACCAAACATCGACCAGGCAATTCAAGAAAATCGGGTTCTTGAAGTGCCTAACCGCATGCGAAGATCGTCTCGTTTGCAGCAAGTGACCATGCGATGGGTTGAAGTTGCCGCGATCAATGATGGCCTCCAACAACCATCCCCATTGAACCTGATCATCGCGGAAAAGGAGATCACTGTTCTAAGCATGCCAGATCAATCAGGGAACGAGATCGTATACACCTACGTTCCCTTCACCAGCAGGGGACCGGATGGAATCAAAGCAGGCAAGATTGAAGTAGCGGTACCTGATGACGGCATGAACCCCAAATTCCAACACTCACTGCTGACTTCGCTTATTGCACTCACCGGCGTTGCTTCTCTTTCAGGCTTTGTGATTCTGGTGGGTGGTATCCGCATGGTTGGCAAACCCCTTAACCAACTCATTGAAAAGGTACGACGTGTTGGTGAGGGTGATTTTACTGGTCCGGTTCAAATTGAGTCGGCTGATGAACTTGGACGTCTGGGCAACGCATTGAATGAAATGTGTGGGCAACTCACGAAACAACACGATGCACTAGAAATGGCTACTCAGGAAAAAATCGAAACGGTTGAGCAACTACGTCATGCAGAACGATTGACCACCGTTGGCAGAATGGCTGCTGGTCTTGCACACGAAATCGGCACCCCGCTGAACGTAGTCACCGGCAGGGCTGAATTACTGGCAAGTGGAAAATTGGATCCGGAAGCAACACGCGTGAGCGCGCAGGCCATTCAATCTGAGGCTCAAAGAATCACGAGAATAGTACGTGAACTCCTGGACTTTGCTCGACAGAATAGGCCCCAAAGATCGTGCCAAAACCTTAATCAGTTGATCACCACTACCCGCGACCTGATGGAAACCGTTGCAACAAAGCACCATGCAAATCTGCACTTGTCGTTGCCAGAAGCCCAATTAAGTGCCAACATCGATGCAGGTCAAATCCAACAAGTGCTGACAAATTTGATCATCAATGGCATCCAATCCGCTGGAAACCATGGGAATGTGACGATTACTCTAACTAACACTGAACAAAAACCCTCCGGGAGCGAGGGCGGCACAAATAACATCTACCGTACGGTCATCATTGCCGATGATGGCGAGGGAATATCAGTGGAAGATCGAAAACACATCTTTGAGCCTTTTTTCACGACCAAAGACGTAGGAGAAGGAACAGGTCTGGGATTATCGATCTCGCATGGCATCATTCAAGAACATGGTGGTTGGATTGAAGTCAAAAGCTTAGAAGGGCAGGGCAGTGAATTCTCAATCTATTTGCCCACCACGCCCAACACCAGCCAAACAGACAGCAATGATTCCGCGGAGACAACCTAATGAAAGGTAAGGTACTCGTCGTTGACGACGACAAAGCAATGTGCGAGCTGATCGATACCACGCTCACCCTGAAGGGATACTCCACCACCTGGTGTCAAAGCGCCAACGAAGCAAATGAACTGCTCCACAACAATGAGTTTGATGTCGTGCTGACTGATGTCAGAATGCCAGGAACAACAGGTTTACAACTCTGCCAACAAATCAGCTCAACCCGTCCCGATATCCCAGTCATCGTCATGACAGCCTTCGGAACTCTGGATACGGCAGTGGCCACCATTCGCAGTGGTGCCTATGACTTCCTGACCAAACCAGTCGAGCTGGAACTACTGACGCTCACCATTGCTCGTGCTGTTGAGCACCGACAGTTAAAACGGAAAATCCACCTGCTTGAACAACAAGCGAAAACAGAAAATCACTTTGGGGAAATGCTGGGCGAGAGTGTACCCATGCAACATTTGTACGATCAGATGAAACGAGTCAGCAGCTCGAATGCCTCTGTGCTCATCACAGGAGAAAGTGGTACTGGAAAAGAATTGGTTGCAAGATCCATTCACAAAATCAGCAATCGTGCTGCGCACCCGTTCGTCGCCGTGAACTGCGCAGCACTCTCCGAAACACTATTGGAAAGTGAACTATTTGGCCATGTGCGCGGTGCGTTTACCGATGCCCGCAGTGAGCGAAAAGGTTTATTTATGGAAGCAGAGGGCGGCACTTTACTGCTGGACGAGATGGGCGATATGCCAATGTCCATGCAGGTGAAATTACTGCGAGCACTGGAAGAAGGTCGCATCAGAGCTGTGGGAAGTGATCAGGAAACTCAATTCGATGTACGGGTCCTTACAGCCACCCACCGAGACCTTGAGACAGCCGTGGAGGAAGGGCGTTTCCGACAAGATCTGTACTACCGTATCAACGTTATCCAACTGCATCTTCCACCACTCCGATCGCGCGGGGTTGATATCCTCATGATCGCATCCCACTACATCGATCAGTTTGCAGTGAGTTCCGGTAAGGAGGTGACGGGCATCACGGAAACTGCCGCGGAAAAATTGTTGGCTTACTCGTGGCCGGGGAATGTGCGCGAATTGAGGAATGTCATCGAGAGGGCATTAGCACTGACTCGCTACGATTCAGTAACGATCGAAGACCTTCCGGATAAAATCCGTGATCACCGCGGAGGCACCGTTTTCATCGGTGGTGATGATCCTACTGAATTGGTGCCGCTGGAAGAAATCGAAAACCGGTACATCGAACATGTGCTTCAGGCAGTCGATCACAACCGAACGCAAGCAGCACGAATCTTGGGTCTCGATCGCAAAACGCTGTATCGGAAACTCAAATCCAAGCCTGATGCCGAGCAAGAGGCATAATTTGCCGACCCGCGGCATTTTTGACTAAAAAGCGGCCCTTTACGCTCGAAAATCGCGTGTGAGCCGAATCGAAATGCCTGAAAAGCGGATCCCACTGGACAGTTTCCTAAACTCCCGAAGTTACGGAAAGCTGAACTGATTCCCGGGATACCAAATCATGACATCAACATTGCTGTCCCCTCTGGGACAAAAAACTCACTCCGAAACCTCCAAACAATTCCGAGACGATGTGCTAAAGGGTTTGAATTCCCCGATACGATCAATTCCCTCGAAGTACTTCTACGACCAGCAGGGATCGCTTCTGTTCGATCAGATTTGCGAATTGCAGGAATATTACCCAACGCGGACCGAAACCCGCATCATGCAGCGGTCGGCAAAGATGATGGCTGCCTGCATCGGAACCAATACCCGACTGGTCGAGTACGGCAGCGGAAGCAGTGTGAAAACACGGATTCTGCTCGACCAACTCAAACAGCTTGACTCGTACCTGCCGATCGATATTTCACGAGAGCACCTCCATACCACGGCAAACAACCTGGCGGTGGAATACCCGCATCACGACATCCAACCGCTTGTTGGTGACTTCACAAAACCGATCAATCTGCCAAAAACATCTTCACCGCAGACCAGGACATGTATTTACTTTCCAGGTTCTACTATCGGGAATTTCACACATGAGGAAGCGAGTCGACTGCTTCACTCAATGAGGTCTACTGCCGGACCGCGTGGGAGCTTGTTAATTGGGTTCGATCTGCTTAAAGACAAACACACTCTGGAAGCAGCTTATAACGATCGCGATGGGGTCACTGCACAATTCAATCTCAATGTACTTTCTCGAATCAATCGAGAGCTGGACGCCCAAGTTGAAGTCGCGAGTTTTGACCACAAAGCGATCTTCAATGAAGAAGCCGGGCGAATTGAGATGCGATTGAGAAGTCTCCGGAACCAATCCATCCGAATCGACGACCACTTCTTTCACATCAACGCAGGTGATGAGATCCTGACTGAGTACTCACACAAGTATACCGTTGAAGGTTTCACGACCATGGCTGATGAAGCCGGGTGGTCTTGTCGAGCTGTCTGGCACGACGCGCAAACATATTTTGCTGTGATGTACCTCGAAGGTTAAATGCGGCAAACCCAAGTCACATGCTTCCTGTCCCTAATCAAAAGTTATTCGTTGCTATGCCCAAAGCTCTTTGGAATGGTGTAGTCATTGCAGAAAGTGATGCTACTGAGATCATCGAAGGAAACCATTATTTCCCTCCAAAGTCAATCAACTCGCAGTACTTTCGCAAAAGTGATCACCACACAGTTTGCGGATGGAAGGGTACAGCGAGTTATTACGACATTGTTGTGGAAGATAATGCAAACGCGAATGCGGCATGGTATTACCCAGCGCCCAAAGATGCCGTTGCCAACATTCGCGACTACATCGCCTTCTGGAAAGGGGTTCAGGTTCAACCGTGAGCACTCCAACCGCTGACTTAGATAATGCAACCCGAAGGGAGTGTAGAAAGGATCAGTTACTGAACCGCTATCGAAGCATTCGGGCTTTTTCTGAGCGAATTTGTGCAACACTCTGTACGGAGGACTACATTGCTCAGTCCATGCCAGACGCGAGTCCCGTGCGTTGGCATCTCGCTCACACAACTTGGTTTTACGAGACGTTCATCCTCACTCACTGTCCGGATTATCAGCGGTTCAATGACTCGTTTGAATATCTCTTCAACTCCTACTACGACTCAGTAGGTGAACAGTACCCTCGCGATAAACGTGGGCTGCTGACACGTCCGACGGTCGAAGAGATCATCCAATACCGGAGCAGCATTGATGATCTGATGGCTGAGATGCTGAGACGCTTAGACCCGGACGATGATCATCTGCTGGACATCCTGGAACTGGGTTTGAATCACGAGCAGCAACACCAGGAGTTGATGCAGACGGACGTCAAACATCTGTTCGCCCAGAATCCACTTTATCCAGCGCTGTCGCCATTCGAACTTGGTTTCAACCGGTACCTTAGCCCAAAAAGCTGGGTAGAGTTTGAAGGAGGAATCCATCACATAGGGCATGAAGGCGCAGATTTTTGCTTCGATAACGAGTCACCACGACACCGAGTATTTTTGGAGCCATATGCTATTTGTGATCAGCTTGTCACCAACGGCGAGTTTCTCGAATTCGTAAACGACCGTGGCTATCAGCGCCCTGAATTTTGGCTCGCCATGGGTTGGAACCACATCAATCACCATCAGTGGAATTCCCCATTGTATTGGGTATATCACAACGAAAAGCCATGCGAGTTCACGTTGGGTGGACTGCAGCCACTCGACTTGGCAGCACCAGTGACACACATCAGCTACTTCGAGGCGGATGCTTACGCCCGCTGGGCGAAAGCAAGGCTGCCGACGGAAACCGAGTGGGAAGCTACCGCAGGTGCATACTCCGTCGAAGGATGTTTCGCCGAGGACCATTACGACCGAAACCAGGCAGTCCACCCGTTTCACGGTCTCAAAAATGGTCAGTTCCACGGACTATTTGGCGACTGTTGGCAATGGACCTCGAGCTCATATTCGGCATATCCCGGCTATCAACCAGTGAAGGGTGCGCTCGGTGAATACAACGGTAAGTTCATGTGCAACCAGTACGTACTCCGTGGTGGATCCTGCGCAACGCCCCGAGGCCATTTACGGACAAGCTACCGAAACTTTTTCACGGCTGAGTCACGGTGGCAATTTACCGGTCTGCGGCTCGCCAAATCTATCCCCTGATCGAATTACCAGTGAAATGATGCAGCGTATCGATCCCGGTCCTGATCGTGAATCCGTATGGGATTACCCTCGACCACCAGCACTCGAAGCCTGCCCTCGGCATATCCAGATCATCGTCGCCGGCCAGACTTTGGCGGATACGAGGAACTCGTACAGGGTTCTTGAGACAAGTCATCCGCCTGTTTACTACCTACCGGCGAAAGACGTTGCGATGGATCGTCTGAAAAAGACACACGGCGGTTCGTTTTGCGAATGGAAAGGCTACGCCTCGTACTTCGCCTATTTATCATGCGGCGTTGAGATTACCGATCTCGCGTGGTCCTATTCACGACCAACGCAGCGGTTTGATGTCATCAAAGATCACTTAGCTTTCTATCCTCACAAAACAGAGTGCTGTTATGTTGATGGTGAAAAGGTAAAACCGCAGGAAGGAAATTTTTATGGTGGTTGGATCACCAAGGACATCGTGGGCCCCTTCAAGGGTGGCCCTGGAACGCTAGGCTGGTAGTTCTGCGTCCGTTAGTCGTTGGCCAACCAGTTTTTAACCTGATCCGCATCGGGTAAATCACACTGCCTGAACTTGGTAATGCTACCTACTGCGTCGTCATAGACCAGCATCGTGGCAGCTGAGAGCTCGGCTGCAACGGGAGAGTCAATCAGCAGGGCCGAGTCTGACTGGTTCATCTGCCCAAGGATACGAATTTCAAGATCATGCTGTGACGCACGCGGCAACCACCGCGAGACGGTCTCAGCAGATCCAGCAATCAGCAAGACATAAACGTTTGCGGCGGGTCCATCCCTTAGGACTGCTTGTAAAGCAGCACCACCAGAAACCGCGTCTGACCCTGAATCAAGTGAAAAGTTAAACGAGTCATCTTGTCTCAAATCTCGAAATCTCTCCAAAGGATCGATGACCACCACAATCGGTGGAGAATTATCGGTCTCTGCACCGCGTTCCTGAATCAGCTTGTTGAGACGGCCCATTTCACCATCAGCATCACGTGTTTTGACACTCTTGATGCTGATCCCAGCATTCTCAATCCACGCTGCTCCCGACTCCGCATGGCCCTGACGTGCCCCATCAAAATAGATCACCTCCAGACGTGGATCAGACTTCGCCAACCCGGAAAGGCATGAAGCCAGAAGTGCATTGCGGGAATCTGCTCCAGCAATGACCAAGACATTGCGGCCCGGGTCGCGTTCCAACTTAATCCGTTGTGGGGGTCCAATTTCAACAGATTCGCCCAGCAGTCCGCACAGAACATTCTTACTTTCGGTACTGAGCACGGATTCAGCCATCGCCATCGACCAACGACATGGTCGATTTCCTTCAAACACGACCATGGGCATTAAATCATCGTGATACGCTTCGTCGCGATCAGCAACTGACGTGAGCATGCCGCGATGTTCCGCCGACGACAACCACGCTACTTGGAACGGCTGGTTTCCCTCGACAAGGCCACCGGCATCATTGTAAATCGCCTCACCAGGGCGACTGATCAAGCGGGCCGCAGTGTTGTCATCAGCCAGTATCATTGCAGCATCCGACTCGCTGCACTGCATCGCGATCCTGACCGCCATCTGTCCCAAGGTTGCCCTGGGAAGAGAATAGGCACCCGCGAGTGATTGACTGCTAAGCACAACATGCATGCCAAAAGATCTTCCTTGCCTGACAAGACGATCCAGCAACATCGTACAATCACCGGCAAGACGATCGTCACGGACAAACAACTCTTGGAATTCATCGACCACCAGCATAATCCGCGGCATCACGTCCCCGGTTGCCGTCAAGTATTCGGCAAGATCTTGGACTCCAGCGGCTCTGAACTTTTCACCTCGCTGCTGCAACTCTTCATCAAGACGCTGCAGAACGCTCCGGCCGAACTCGCGTTCACTTTCAATTCCCACGACACGTGCGTGCGGCAATTGGTGTTCAGCGTAAGGTTTGAACTCGACACCTTTTTTGAAATCCAGCAGATAGAAATGCAACTGGTCGGGTCGGTAGCGGTAAGCACCCGACATAATAATCGAATGCAGCAAGGTGCTTTTTCCAGATCCAGTCTTGCCAGCTATCAGGACATGCTGTTGGACACCTGTTCCAAGCTCGATGCATAGAGAGCGATTTGCACCTTGACGACCGATCGGTATTTGAATCCCTTTTCCAGTAGATCCAGTCGCGGGCTCACAACCTGAAAGCACGTGCGCCATAGGTATTTCAACACTGGCTGCTGCAACGGCAGCCTTTCCTACCTGATCCACCAACTCATCACGCGTCTGCGCCGAGGGTGCAGCGATCGGTTCAAAAGGCAGGTTCTCCATACCCTCGGACTTCAACTGCCACTCACCAAGATCATCGATACTCAGCGACAAAATCTTGTCAGTGTCGGGTAATGGCGTTTCTGGAGGCCAAGGCTTTTGGCGGTCACAGATAAGGATGGTGAACACGCCACATCGCAAGCCACTTTCCAAGAGAGCTAACAAATGTCGATAGCTTTCCCGCGACAGTGATTCTGGGAAACCTACGGCAGCAACTGCCCTATAGGGTTCGGCCATGGAACCAGCGACCCGATTGTAATCTTCGATTCTTTCAAAACGGTCGCGCAAGCTGGATTGCAGAACATCTTCAACGTGATCAGCCAACTCGCCCAAACGACTTTCAATTTTTGCAGCTGTCGTCCAGACTCGATGCCCAACCAAAGCAGGATCATGATCAGCCAAAGCCATGAAACCTGTGAAATGCTGCCCTCTGCCCATAGGATCAATCATGGTCAATTTCGCACGGCCCGCAGGAGCAGCAGTCAACAGTCGCCACAGTACTTGGTGTGCCAAGTCGATGGCCTTGTCCATGTGTGCTTCTGAACACTCAATGACGAGTCCGCTATGAAGCCGGCGATGCAACACAACGGGCAAAGTTGGCGGGACCTGAACCTCTTCCAGCAAGTTGGAGGGCTCTTCGGAAGCAAGATCGCGATCCATCCCACGGGCTGCTTCATTAATCTCCACGTTTTCTGAATTCGATTTTTCCGGTGTTTCCAAAATCCGGCGTAAACTGTCTTCAACCTTTAAACAGCCCAGTGGCAAATAATCGATTCCCTGAGTTTTAGTTTCAGAAGGATCCACCAATTCACTCCAGGCGGGAAATCTATCTCCAACCTTGTCATCAGCTGACTTGATTCTTTTCAGTCCACGATTTACACCCTCGCTCAACCGATGAATCAGATGATCTAACTCCTCTTTACGCTTGGCCGATCGTTCATCACGCTGTTCCTGAATTTCCTGATCGGCCTCTGCCAGTTGCTGGGAAATGGCACTGGCAACCACATCGGCCTTCCCATGCATCTCATTCCCAATACGAGTTGCGTTTTCTTCGTACTCAATATCAGCTCTTCTCAACGACTCCGACAACATCACTCGCTGCGCATCCTGTTCCGCTGTAAGTCGTTGGTGCATCTCAGCCATCTGTTCTCCTTTCCAACGTTCAGCAGCAGCTAGATGTGCGTCCTTTCGCTCCACCAGTTCGGCGGAGGCGGTTTCTGCCGTTTTCTTCGCAAGACCTCGAGCATTCGTTGCGAACTCATCTGCCAGACGTCCGAGCAGCACTACTCTTGGATAGATGCGACGAGTCATTCGTTTGAGTGGCCACAGCAACACAAGATACGTGCCAAACCCCAGCACGAAGGCAGGAATTAGTCCACCTGCAGCCCAGAGCCATTTTTCTGACGTGTCGGATACGAACAGCAGAGCCCCGATCCCCCAAACCACAAGGAACACGGCGACACCAGCAGGCAAATAGAATGAGTCCGCTATTTTAGAAGCAGCACCGGTCTGCAGTTCAACCACCAGTTTCTCGCACTTTTTGGTTAAGCGACTCAACGATTCCACAGTAGCTTTGATCGTCTCGGGCTTAGACTCACTCAGGTCCTTAAGTTGCTCCTCATCGGGCTCGATCTCTGGAAGCATGTCAAGCCGTCGAATCGTAAGGTAATTCACTTCTTCAATCTGCTTCGCAAGCGGTAGCAGCGCCTCGTCAATCTGCTTGACTTCCTTACGCTGTTGCTGACCAGGTTGATTTTTCTGCTTCTCATATTGTTCCCGCACAGCCTGACATCGTAACTGCACCTTTTGTTCGATCACCCGTTGTTCTTCGACTGCCTTTTGTTTGAATAATTGCGCAAGTCGGCTAAGGTCAATCCGATTTCGAATGGCTGTCTCTTCGTAAGTGCTAGCCAATACCTCATCTGCTTCATCCCAGATAGACAGCATTGCGCGACGCTTGGCCCGACATTGTTCCATGGTCGCAGCATAGTTAGTGGCGTAACCTTGCTCCTCTTCTACTTCCTGTTGCAGATGAAGAGTCTTCAGATCGGTTTGCATAGCTGAGCAACTATGAAATCGCTTCGATAAACCATCCAAGAGTTGGCGTTGGCGATAAGTTGCAAGAAGCCCAGTCGGACTGACAGAATTGTCTTTCATGATCGCGATAGGGGGAAAGAGGAGAGAAGCAACCCTTTCTAGTCTAACCCGTCCGACGGCACATGATCATCTTTCAAATCAATATCTGCCTTCCTAACCGAATCACAGAATTCGTGAAGTGTTCCCGTGAATCGACTCAAGCTGGGGCCCAAGGAAGCAAGATGTTCCTGCTCGAATTTGCGACAACGATCATCCAACCAATCCTCACGGACCTTGGACCAAAGTCTGGCAAACTCAGTAAAATCACGCTGAATTCGACCCTCACACTCCGCAACGCGTCCAATTTGAAATGCCATCAAAGCCCTCCCTATTCGGGGATATCAGGGTTGCGAATTGAAGGTTCGCAACATTTTTCTGCCCTTATACAGGTTAAACAAATCGTCGGCGGAAAGTGGCCTCAAACGTCCAGAAATGGGCCGCTCAATCGTTTCAAGATTATCTGTGATCACCACACATTCGGTGGTTTCCCGCACAGCGGTGAATAGCCCGGCTTGCTCATCCAAGAAAATTCCCAGCATCAGGGGCTTCATTGAACGGTAACCAAGATGTTGCAAATGTTTGGAAAATGTCTCCATCGCACGTTGCTGGGCATCATTAAACTGGTCCGCAGCAATCGTAAAAATCTCGTCATGCTCGGCATGCCAGCCCGCGTAAATTGCATAGATGTCATCGACTGGAAGATTGGCAACATCTGTCGACATGGCGAAACTGACTGGACCTGTCATCCCAACATTGCTGTAAGTACGCTCACCCATGCTGTACTCAAATCGCACGAGGTAAACATCGACTGGATCGTTGTAGCTCGGCCATAGCAGTCGCCGTTGGTCTATGACTTCCACCGAAGTGGGCGGTACGCCCATCTGCTGTGGCTGAGTCAACCACAATGCCATCTCTGCTTCAGCAGTTGCTTTCTCGCCACGATCATCATCTTTTACCTGATCTCCGATGCCAATTTCATCTGCGTAGTGAATCGCCCGCAGTCGAGCCGCTGGATCCTCGGTCAATGCCAGCAGTCGTTTCTTTCCTTCATCGTCTCCGAGCTTGGCAAGCGCGCCTGCTGCTTCACATTGGACCCTGCGGTGTCGCAAATCAATAGTCTGGTTCAATTTACCGATGGATGTCTCATCACCAATCAAACCCACCGTGTCACACAGCGAAACAGCCAATGCGACCGCTTCACCTAACGTTGCCTGAACTGTTTCCACGTCGTCACCGAACGCACGTGGATTTTCTTCGAACAAACTTAAGCGTCCACTGACTTCGCCTAGCAAATGATTCAACATCGGCAAACGATCGCTAGCAGGGTGAACTTCTGCACGTCCTTCTCGAAATAGATAATTTGCAAGATCTAACACCGGGGATGCCAAGGCAGCATGCTGCAATGAATCCAGTAATGCTGGATACACAACATCAATGGCCCAGTCTGAGTACTGCATCAGCGGGCTCAGTACCTGCGCCGCTTCCATCCACTGCTTCGGTGGAGTCTCTTCCAACAAGAAAACTAATTTTCCTAGAGCTTCATCACTACGATTCATTGCCAAAATTTGAAGCAACAAGAAACGGTTAGTCGTTTTTGATGGTAGCACTTCCATGATCTTTTGCAGATGGTCGGGATCCACCTTGGAAACCACTTCGGGACCAGCCTGCAAAACAACAGTGTGTACCACGCGCAGCATCCCGCCAAGAATAGCTGGATCCGATGCAGAAACGAGATCCGGTTGACCAGCAAGCTCTTCCACAAGAAGCGCACCTTGCCCTTGAACGGATTCAGCCAACTGTCGCAATTGCCATCCAGCGGCCACTGGATCAGCTGAAGATCCAAGCAGCGGCTCGAGTTTTTCTTCAAACACGGAATCTTCTATTCTGTTCGAGACCTAATAGCACCACGAGTGTGCTTTGTGATTCGTTTCATGACCGCGACAGATCCCTCAGGATTCCATTGCCCGTTGGTCGATCATCGCCTGCGCGGCAGTCCGGGCCACCGTGACCCCACAACGCTGCTCGACAATGCCAAGGTGATGATGCAGGTGCCCTGCTGTCAGCCAGGCAATCGCACGCACAGTGATGCTAAAACCATCAACCTTTGCATGGGATTCCCACGATGAGGGAACGATTCGCCGTAGCAGCAGCAAGTTAGCCTGCCTTAGATGACCCAATTCCGCAACCAGACCACTGAAATTGCCCAAACCAAACCTACGGTCGGCATAAGCATTTTCGTCCCAGCCTGGCAAAGGTGTGGTATCGCCCGCCGCAATCCTCAACATGCGATAACCAAAAACCCGCTCCGCATCGACACAGTGCTCAAAAACCTGCCGAACTGTCCATCCATACGGTTCATGCACTTTGTCAATTTGCTCCGCACATAGATGGCTCGCCAACTCACAGACCCAATACAACTGTTCATCCAGAGTCCTGAGAACACACGCACCTTCCACTTGATCAATCAGACCCTGCTGATAAGTAGTACCGACTTCGGTGTTCTCGGGGCGTCGGCTAGCAATTCGAGTCATCAGTGGTCGCTGCTGGTAAGTGACTGATTCATAAACGGCGGTAACTTAGATGCAGGAAACATCGCTCCACAACCCGCAGGATAAACGTTCAAAATCGTGTGACAAGTCATTCGCCCCCACCCAAAGACCCTCGAACCCTGTGAACAGCCCTCGCGGCACTGCATTGGCCACACTCAACATACCCGTAAATCAGGAAATTTGGGCCGTCGGCCCAACCTTGCGACTGCAAGTCCACTGAAACTTCCGAAAACCCTTTTTTGGAGAGACTTGCCAAGGTGCGATACTAAAAAAAATAACCAGAAAGAGGTGACACTCGGTAACTTTTCCCAACTGCAAGGACTTGGAAAGTCAACCGAGTGGATATTTGCCTCCCCCGACTTCGGTCATGGTGAATCCATGGAGTATCTGTGCTTTTTTCTCGCAATCGTTGCCTCTTGGCAACTGTGCCTCAGGTACCACCGAGCTCAGAAGCTGAAAGAGCTGTCACAACGTAGCACTGCTGAATTTGGGGAGCTCAAGCGGCAGCTAACGAAGCGGCATGTCATCGTCACCCATCTGGCTGACTCTATTCCTGAATCATTTGACCCCAAGTTCGAGCGGCAAAAACTGAGAGAAATCAGCCAGACCGCAGAGCAGTCGCTTTCCAGTATTGATCCTCACAAGCCGTCGGCTGAAAAGATACGTGAATTTGTGAGCCGAGAACGCGAACTGCTCGACGTGACCCGCGAATTGGTCAACAGTCTCAAAACAGAAGATGAGCTCCGCCGAGCCGCCTTGGTGACAAGTTGCATTGAAGGACTTGATCGGGCGAATGCTCAAATCGGAGATCACACTTCCATCTACAATACGTCTGCGATCGCCTACCAGAGTCTGAAACGCGCGACATTTCTGGGGCAACGCAAAAGCAAAGACGCATTTATGATCCTCGAAATCGAAGAATGAGTCAAAACAGTTCGCTCATGCGAAAGCGATCTTCCTCAGCATTTCTGCTGTCACTGTCACTGATTCTAAATCGATCGTATGTGGCCCTTGGAATGAATGAAATTTGTTTTCAATGCCAACGTTCAGCATCATCTGATTGAGAGCTTCTGCGCTGGCGTACGGCAAAATCGGATCGATAGTTCCATGCGACTGGAAAACTACAGTCCCCGACAGCCTATCCATTGCCTGCTGCCACTGCGGACGACAGATCACGGTTCCTGAAAATTGGATAAGCAATTTGGGAGGTGCAATGCTACCCCTTAGTGCCGTGTCCATAGCCAGCATCGCACCCTGCGAAAAGCCGCCCAGCACCAAGGGATTCTCATCTCCAGCCAACTGTTCTTTGACAGCCACAATGGTTTCACAAAGTGCTAACCGAGCTTCTGTGACACCGGGTGGTTCGTGCTCATGCAATTCCTCAAAGTCAGCTGCCTGCACGGCCTCGGCCAGACGAGCCATATTGATGGGCCACCAAGCACGTCCCTGGGGCATACCCAATTCCGCAAGTGAATTCGGCGCGTCCGGAAAAACAAAACGGAACTTACCCGCCTGATCACCTAATAAACTGATCCACTCATTCGAAAGCCCAGCCAAGTCATCGTAGGAAGCCCCATATCCATGGCAAATCACAACTCCAATGCTTGGTTCAGGCCCACCGTCAACAACAATGCAATCAAGTGAGGCTATACGCGTACGGAGTGCTTCGGGCATTGATCATTCTCAAATATAAAAAGGGAACGGCAGCAAGTCTGTAGTTATTAGCAAGCCAGGACGGGGCTTCACAAGCCGCAGCAATTGTACGATACCGCTATCTAATGCGAGTGAACCTGACTCCGCAACCCACTAACAAAATCTGCTCGTGGGTTGTCTTGCTTTATCGCCCCAGACAGCATCGAACTGAGAATCTCCACCGCATTTCCAGCGTTAAAACTTGTCATTGGCTGAATTCTTCTTGCAGTAATTCTGGTGATATTCTTCTACCAGGATAGAACTTGCCTGCTTTCATGATTTGAGTCTCAATTCGCTTACCAATTTCTTGACCGGTACGAGTGCGGCGAGTCTTTGCAACGATTTCCTGCTTTTCATTGTGGGTAAAGATCACCGTCGGATACTGATTTCCGTAGTCACAGATTTGGCCATTCGCCTGTGTTGGATCAACGTTGTACCAGAACCAAGACAGCAACGAATCATACGAACTGCGATCAGGATCAAGACGGATCTGCATCGATTCGACATGCCCCGCCCGCCCTATCTTTACCTACTCACAAGTCGGATTTTTCGTGAGCCCTTCCGGGCAACCCGAAATGGTTGAAATCACGCTGCCAACCTTGTCAAACGCTGGCTCCATGCACCAAAAACATCTTCCCGAAGAAGTTGCCAAGTGGTGGGTACCTGTTGGCGTCAGAGTACTGTCTCCCGCTTGGATGATTGTCGCGGGTGATTCTATGGGTGCCTCAGTGATCATCCAAAGAGCGAACGGGACAATCAACAAGGAACTTCCAAGTCAGAAAATCGACTGCATCATCGGCTAGCCTCCTGCAATCTCGTTGCCAGTTGTGACACAACAACCCGAAACCTTCCGCCTAACAGTTGTGCAAGCGGGTCGTCAAAAAATGATGTGGATCAACGACACGTCTCGCGACAGCCAGAATCAAACTGCAGCGAGTGTTGTCGCCGGACGCCAATCGACAATATGTATTTCGACTTTTCTGAATCCGCGGAAGTCATTCACAACAGGGCGGTAAGCGATTTCAATAGGACCTTCAGTTGCATTGATCTCGTCACACCAATCACCAGCACCAAAAGCAACGCCACGGATCACCTTCTTTCCCTGACGAAGATTAACCGTCAAGTGTCGATCACCCCCACCCATCTTGCGTGCAGGTTGATCAAGCTCCACGTTCCTGCAATAGAGAACAGGCCTTGGATTTGCAGCTCCAAATGGCGCAAGCATATCCATCTGCTTGAGCACCTCAAGATTCAATTGCCCCAGTGTTGCCTCGGCATCGATTACGATCTCAGGCACAATTTCCTTGTCGTTCCATTGTTTGGTGACGGCCTCGTTGAAATCACCGCGAAAAGACTCAATCTCACGTTCACTAATCGTCAAACCAGCTGCTGCCTTGTGTCCACCAAAGCGAATTAAGCGGTGATCACATTCGCAGAGCGCTTCATAAAGGTTAATGTTCGTTCCACCCACACGACCTGAACCAACAGCCTCCGTCTTACCTGCCGCGTCCAACGAAATCACAAACACGGGCTTGGCATACTTATCAGCCACGCGTCCTGCAACGACACCGATAACACCGGGGTGCCAGCCAACACCAGCAAGGACCAAAGCAGCATCACTTTCCGGATCGAACTCGGACTTGGCCTGTTTATCTGCCGCCAAATAAACACTTCTTTGTAAACTGTCCCGCGTCGTATTGAGTTGATGTATGTACTCAGCTAATTGCGTTGCTCGCTCGCCCGGCGAAATGGTCATTAATTCAACCGCCAATTGGGCTTGCCCAAGCCGCCCTGCAGCATTCAACCTTGGAGCAATATTAAACCCAATGCTCTCAGTATTCAGGCTCTCCACCTGATCCAGCTTGGTAAGCTTCATTAATTCGGTCAGCCCGGGCAACGGCTCCGCTCTCAGCATGCGAATACCATGCTCAACCAATATTCGGTTTTCATCCAGCAACGGCACAACGTCCGCAACTGTTCCAATTGCGGTCAAAGACAACGATTGCATCAGATAACGACGCATCCGCTCGGTCACTTTCTTTGCCCCACAGATTGACTGGCACAGCGACCAAGCGAGTTTAAACGCAACGCCAGCACCGCAAAGTTCACCAAACGGATAAGCGGTACCAGGCAACCGCGGATGCACAATGGCATCGGCATCAGGTAATTGATCACCGATGGTGTGGTGATCCGTGATCACCAACTTGACACCTAATTCCTTGCACAGCTCAGCATGGTCAACACTAGTGATCCCACAATCGACCGAAACGATCAGTTTCTTACCTCGATCGACCAATTTGCGAATCGCATCTTCATTCAGGCCATAACCATCCTCAAGGCGATTCGGAACGTGGTAGCTCACATCAGCATTAAATAGCCTCAGTCCATTGACCAGAATGGCTGTTCCCGTCATCCCATCACAGTCATAATCACCGTAGATGACGATCGGCGTTTTGTTTTCAATCGCCTCTACAAGAATCGCTGTCGCCTCAGGAATTCCAGGTAATTCCTGAGGATCTCTTAAACCCATCAACTTGGTATCAAGAAAACGCGAAGCATCCTCCGCAGTGTAGATCCCTCGACTCACAAGAATTTGCGCCACCACAGCTGGCAGCCTTCCCGAATTCATCAGACTCTCAACACGATCAGCATCGTGTGGAATGACTCGCCACTGTCGTTTCATCCGTGAATCCTGTGGACCTGAACCGCTTGGACTCGAAACTCTATCGCTAAAAACTCCGTTGCCGGGAATTCCCTTGCAGGAAATTCTGCAACTGTGAAATACCAGTGCCTTCAATGCCGACGAATTCGGTACCGGATAACATCGCAAATTCCGATCTTACCAAGACGGTGCATCAAAACGATCTAAGGGAAAACCGGACGATCGATTCCGTGAACAACACAACCGCGTGCCGTACCTACTGCGGAGCTGCATCCAGATCATGCGCAGACCGCTCATCAAGAACAGCACCGCAGGCCATGTTTTGGTCGAATTACTTCTTCTTTTCGCCGTGAAAAGTGTGCTTCCGCAAACGCGGGCAATACTTTTTAACGCGAAGTTTCTCTCCGCCAGGCTTTCGCCTGACCGAGTAGTTGTAGTCGCCGCACTCTTCACACACGAGAAAAATCGTTTCAGCTTTCTTCTTACTTCTGGCCATCGGGAGGGCTCGGTTTGTCGGCTAATTTGGGCAATATGAAAATTTCGAGTGATGATTATTGCAGCAGAGGGGCTATTTCGGCAAGTAGAAATGGCCCCACTAGCGACGTTTCTTGGATCAGCTTCGCGGAAAACCCACAGGATGACCGTCCAAAACGACGCAAGAACTTACAAAAAGCGATGTTCACCACGTCCCAGCTACTGCTGGAGAGCAAAAAGTACCAGGTTTGCGACGATTTTGGCCGCATCCTCAGTGTTGTACCCGGGACATTGGATTGAATTCGGGCTTTCCAAGGCACAACTCAAGTCCAACGGAGAAAAAAAGACTGCTGCCAAGTCGTCCACCGTGGCAACTTCCAGATCAGGCTGGCCAGTTCGACGTGATCCTTGGTTGCCCCCGCCAGCAGGTGTCCGAATCGTCACATTACGAAGATCAAACCCACCGGTTGCCCGGATTGCAGGGTGATTTTCCGGCATCGGCTGGAGCGGCGCATCAGGGAGTATTTTCGCCATTTCCCGCCGAAACGCGTCGCTAAAAAGCTTACTGCCACAAACCGCTGAACCCAAAATGATCCCGCCGCTCTGCACATAGTCTCGCAGCAATTTACATTCTGCTTCATTCCAGCTGAAATCTGTACGCCCATGAATCCAGAGAAACGGCACATCGTTTAATTGCTCGGAATCGAGGCTAACTGGCTGAGCGGGGGAAGCAAGCGAGATTGGTACGCGAGCGGCGATCAAAGCCATTGCATTGGGAAGCGCGCGGCGAGCCTCTTGCCCACCCGCATCGAGCGATAGCATGGCTACCTGCACCACATCTCGCGGAGCGTCACCAAGCAGTCCTGCTGACAGAATGGTCCGTTGCTCGAGTTTGTCTTTTAATTCACGGCCGGTGGCATAGGCAATCAGATTTTCCCCGATACGAATTCCAGTTTGGACCTGCTCTCGCAGTTGCTCTCCACCACGGTCTCGGTGGAACAGAAGGTCACCGTATTCCCAACGACAAGACAAACTTTTGGGTACATAAAAAACGGCCGTACGACAACACGCTTGAACGCCATACACCCAAAAGTCAGGACCAATCACCGTTGGATCGACTTTATGCTGAGCTGACCAGATGGGATGCCCAGGAGGTAAGCGTTCCAACCCCGCTCCCTCAAACCAGCTCTGGCATAGCTGATTCACACTGCGTTCAAAATCACTGGCATCTCCACATCCATCTCCACCTTCAGCTTCAAACAGGATGCAGCCACCCTGGTCCACATACTCCTTGAGCCGCTCGGATAATTCATCGGTCATGGGTATCGCCTCTTTGCCACTCATGATGAGGACGGGGGCCTGCAGCAAGTCTTCCAATGTCGCATTTTTGGCATTAATGGTCTGCCACGTGAGATCACGTCCCCAGTCACTTTCAACATGCCGAACCAGTTGGCGCAAGCCATCAGGATGTTGGTTCCACTGAGCTTGGACCTCCGGACTTCCATACTGCAGCCGGCCGGCGACGACCTGCCGCTTCCCTTTGCTGAGAAACAGCAACGCAAAAGAAGTGGCAACATTGCTGCTTTCCATCGCTCCGACATTGGACCAGTATCCCTGAAATTCATCCTGAATACCGATCAAATATTCTGCACCCTCGCGGTACCAGTCGTGATCACCCATGAATCGACGTCCAGACAATCGACCAACACGCTCCAGCGCGTACAAATAGTAAAACTTGGTCATTGAATCCCCGCCGGGATTAACTTGCAGCGTAAAATTCCTGCCGAGCCATTGGATCCCGTTTTCAATCGCCTGCTCATCTGTGGTACTACCCCCACAACACTGGATCCGATTTCCAGCAGCATCAGAGTTCAGATGACTGCCTGCGATGATGACCGATGCAATGCCTGCACACGTCATGCTTCCCGAAGTCCGCCGACCGCTACCATAAGCCCATCCACCATTAGTTTGCTGACGATTCGTCCAATAGCGGTGAGCGCGTTGAAACACGACCGGATCGATTTGAATCCCGCGGTCCTGAGCGGCGCTGAGTGCCAACAATGCAAATTGCGAATTGGATGGATCCCCCGAGCCGCGTTGGCTTCCATAATCCCAACTTCCAATCCGATCATTGGCACCTGCGGATTTCTGGCCTTTGACAAGCCATTCAACGTTTCGACGGATTCGGGGCAGGTCCCCCGCAGCACCTAGTTGGCAAAAAACAAGGGTTTGCAGTGCGACCGAGTAGGTTTGATTGGGTTCGAATGTACGTAGGTACCTCATTGCCCGGACAATATCAGGGTCTTCCCGAGAAACTGCTGCATTCAACAGGGCCAAAGTACACAAGGCTGACAGGCCACAAGACTGGCCCCCATATTCCTCCCAACCACCTCGATCATTTTGTGACTTGCGAAGATAGGCAATTCCACGGGTAATCGATCGCTGAACCGCCTTGGTATCGATGTCTGCATGGGCTTGTTGGCGAGGAATCAGAACCAATCCGAGACAAATCAGGATAATCCAGAACTGGCCCCCCTTTCCCGCAATCTGCCCCAGCGGTCTAAGATAGCGGTAGCAGCCAGCGATGCAGATGTCTGCCATTGCAATACCCAGCGGCCTCAATGCACCCTTGAAAAGCATTGGTCGTGTTTCCGCAAAGGATTGTTTCTTTTCCATCATGAGCGGTTCTCCTCCACCACCTCCACCAAATCAACCTTCCCCCAAACAAACTTCTACGGGCTCATCAGCCTCAAGGAATCTTGGGGATGTGTTGCGTGAATTCTCTGATCACCAGCAAACCATGCGATCAGAGTTAGCCAAGGTCATTGTTGGCCAAAGCGACACCATCGAACAACTACTGGCTGCCATCTTCACTCGCGGGCACTGCCTACTCGAGGGAGTTCCCGGGCTCGCAAAAACACTGATGGTCAGCACGCTTGCCGACATTCTCGACGTTTCCTTCAAGCGTGTCCAGTTTACACCTGACCTGATGCCCTCGGATATCACCGGGACGCAAGTTTTGGAAGAAGACGAACAGGGAAAACGAATTTTTCGGTTCGTTGAAGGTCCGATTTTCACCAATATTCTGCTTGCCGACGAGATCAACCGAACACCTCCCAAAACGCAAGCCGCACTTTTGGAAGCAATGCAGGAACGCCAAGTCACAGTCGGTCGTGACACTTACAAATTACCCGCACCCTTCTTCACAATTGCAACCCAAAACCCAATCGAGCAGGAAGGAACCTACCCTCTTCCAGAGGCACAGCTCGACCGTTTTATGTTCAACATCAAAGTCGGTTACCCTACGGCAGACGAAGAAGAGCAGATCCTGACCGCTACGACGCGTGGTGAGTCTGTGAAAGTCAACAAAGTGCTTTCATCACGGGCGATCCTGAACATTCAAAAATTGGTATCCAGCATCGCAGTCAATCCCTACGTCATTAGCTATGCAGCGAAATTGGTGCGTGCGACCCGTCCGAAAGATCCCACCGCGCCAGACTACGTTAAAGAACTGGTTGATTGGGGTGCAGGGCCGCGTGCCGGCCAAAATCTGATCGCGGGTGCGAAGGCTATCGCTGCAATGGATGGGCGTTTCAGCATCGATCCCGATGACATCAAACGAATCGCCTTGCCTGTTTTGCGACATCGTGTTGCTACCAACTTTCAAGCGCAAGCCGAAGGAATGGATACCGATGCGATTGTGACGCGATTACTGGAAGACATCAGCCCGCCTGAACCGGAAAAACTCGCGCCGACAAAATAAAAACAATCTGCGGGACCAATCTCCGAATGACAGCACTACTTTCGCCCGAATCGCTGCAACAGATCAAGCGTCTGGATCTGCGCGCACGCATGGTGGTGAGAGGATTTTTACAGGGCCTGCACTCAAGCCCTTTCCACGGATTCTCTGTTCAGTTCAGTGAACACCGCCGATACAACCGCGGTGATGACCCAAAGTTGATCGACTGGCTGGCTTACGCCAAAACTGACAAGTATTTCATCAAACGCTTCGAGGCTGAAACCAACCTGACCGCCTATTTGGTGATCGACTTATCGAAGTCGATGGGATTCACCGAACAGCAGACAATGAACAAGTTCGAGTATTGCACCTGCCTGGCAGCATCACTCACTTACCTGATGACCATGCAGCAGGACCCGGTGGGTTTGATCACTTTTGATGAAAAGATGCAGGCTCGACTGCCAGCTCGTAGTCGGCGGGGACACATCGGTGAAGTCATGGGACAGTTATCTAAACTGCAACCGACGGGTAAAACCGACTTGGCCGCCTGCATTATCCAGCTGGCAGCAATGCTGAAACAGCACTCGCTCGTCATTCTTTTCTCGGACCTGTTACCCACAACCAATGATGAGGGTGCCCCAGAAGAAATCATCTCTGCTTTGGCAAGGCTAAAGCATGGTGGACATGATGTGATTGTATTCCATGTGATGGACGAGGCCGAAGTCCATTTTCCGTATGAGGGCCCAGTGCAGTTCGAAGACTCAGAGAGTGGCGAAACGGTTTCCGTGGACGCCACAGGATTCCGGGAAGACTACCTGCAACAGCTCGAAGCGTTTCGAGATGCGTATCGCGAAGGCTGCAACAATTTACGGGTTGACTATGTACCTCTCGACACAAGCATGCCTTTCGACAAAGCGCTTACCGAATACCTGATCCAGCGTCAGAGTCGTTTTTAGCAGGCGATCCATACGATCACCGGATGCAATCCGACGCACCACCTGGTGGTTGTTTCATCCTGCGTCCCTAACGATCTTGCGTTGGAGACAATGCCTCCAAACTATTCAAATTCACCTCCACAAACTGCCTGTAACTGCGACCTACCGTGACGTTTCTGAATGCAACTCTACTGTTCGGCTTGGCGGCGATCACCGTCCCGATCGTCCTGCATTTGATCGCACGACGCGAGCCCCGCAAAGTTGTTTTCCCGTCGATACGTTTCTTGACTAAACGCGTTGACTCCAACCGCAGCCGCTTGCGTGTTCGTCGCTGGTGGCTGCTGGCGTTGCGAATTCTTGCTGTGGCCATGCTTGCGATTGCCTTAGCAAGACCTGCGATACACCAGTCTCTGTCTATCACTTGGCTGACAATCGGTATCTGTGCGATTGTAAGCATCGTCTTATTGTTGTTAGCAACGATTGCGCTTTCGCGCAGGCAGGCAAAAACCACCACGTATGGACTCGGTGTTGCGGGAATACTGCTGTTATTTACTGCATTGATATGGGGAGGCTACACCTATGCTTCGGGCCCAACACCGACGATCGACTCGATCGAGCCAGTGGCCATCGCAATCATCTTGGATAACTCACCGTCATCGTCATGGAAAACTCCCGATGATAACCGCATCACGAGGATGAAAGACGTCGCGACTTGGATGGTGACGCGTTTACCGCGTACCAGTCGCATTGCCATTCTCGATCGCTCCTCGCAAGTGGCTTCTTTTTCCCTGGATATGGCTAATGCAATTTCCAAAATCGAACAGTTGCAGCCGGTTGAAACAACCCAATCGATCGCCTCGCGGCTAGATGCTGGAGCACGACTGGTGCGAGAAAGTGAAATACCCAATCGCCAGATCCTGTTAGTGAGCGATCTGACAGAGTCAACTTGGAACAATGCGATTGACGATAGCAGCATGCTGAGTTTGCTGGATTCCACACCGACTATCTCACTGACCATTTTTGACACTGGGGACTTTGACGGCTTCAACCGTTCACTTTCCATTCCAAAACTCTCGGATCGAACACCACCGCGCGGCTCGCCCGTTTCGGTTTCAACAACATTGACGTTCGAATCGTTCGGTGACATTGATACCGATTCCGTCACGGCAGACCTGCAACTCTACCAAGCCGATGCCGCCCTGCCGGTAATTCGTAATGGAAATGTCGTTCTGCCACAGCTCGAAAGTGTCGATCGGACAAGTGTGCAGGTTACCAAGGGCGGAGCAAGCGAACTGCTACTGACAATACCCGCGCTCGAAACAGGGACACACCACGGACAAATTACGTTGGTTGGTGATGATGGAATGTCTTTCGATGATCGTCGTTACTTCACTCTGCAAGTCTTGCCACCATCCAAAGTATTGCTCGTCTGTGATGACCCAGATGAATCGCTGATCATCAGTCAAATCATGACAGCATCCGCCGGTTTGTCAGATGAAGAAGATGCAGAATTCCGCGTCGACCGAATCGGATTCACAGATCTCCCCGCAGTACGTTTGACTGACTTCGAATCCATCCTACTTCTCAATCCTCCCAAGGATGTTCTTGAAGACACGAGCATTGCAGACTACGTGACTGCCGGCGGTGGTGTATTTGTGGCGTTAGGACCAGCAATCAATGGAACCAATATCGAGTCAAAATTCACCCCCTCGTTGGTACGACGTTGGCGAGTTCCCGATCCTGGCACCTTTTTTCAAATGAAAGCAGGGAGCAGCCCAATCACTTCGGTGCTCGCCGACAACACACCATGGAGTGATTTTCGTGTGCAGCAGTACTGGCAGATAAAGCCAACAGAGCAAGATAACATTCTGATTCAATACGCCGGTACCGAACATGCCGCGATGACATCACGAATTGTCCCCGGCAAATCAGGCAGGCCCTCAGGCCGGGTTCTTACACTCAGCACACCACTTCCGGGACTGTCCAGCCAAACTCGCAAATGGAATGCACTGTTCGGGACTGATCCTTGGCCCGCCTGGTTGCTAACAAGACAAAGCATCGAGTACCTGACACAGCGTGGAGGTGATGAGTCCATGTTGCTTGTCGGTCAGCCCAAAGTCGTCGCCACTTACCAAGCCAAACAAAACAGTGACCCCAGCGGAGCCAGGAATGATGCAGGACTGACACAGAAAATCCAGATCTTTCCGCCGGCAAACCAACCGCCTATCCCATTCAACATCACTCCAGCCAACCAACGGGTTACCTTCTCAGATACACCACGATCTGGCATCTACTGGATTCGCGGGCTGGAACGGGGTTCTGGTTTTTCAACGAATTTGCCCGAGAGTGCACTTTCACTCCAACGAGTGGGTGAAGACCAACTCGACCAAATTTTTGGACCAGAACAATACAATCTCGTAACGGACCGTGAAGGTATTGAGTTTGCGGAAAATATGGCAACCCAGCGAGTCTCATTGCACTCGCCGGCCATTCTGTTTGCATTGGCAATTTTTCTGCTGGAACAAATTCTGGGGAATCGGTTCTACCGCCATCGTGCCAAACCAGCAGGCTGAGCTTGACTGCCATTGATCCAGTGAACCAAACAGCAGCTCAAACCAACGGAGTTCATAGATGAAATGCTGGCAAAACGGTATGGAGCAGTTCAATTCGCGGGTATGCCAACAGGCAGAAATGGACCGCGTCGCGGGTCTGTTCGTGCACTTGGCCTGCACCAGCAGTATCTGCACAACAGCCGATGATGGTATTTCGGGCCGTCAAAGTGCCAATTCAGGCAAGATATAGTGGGTAAGTGGGCTGCCAGGCCGCGTATCGAGTACCTTTTTCCGTTGCCAACAACTCTGACATACCTGTAAACTGGACGTGACCCGAACATCCGACAAATCGAAGGCCGTTGTGCGATGCAGTAAGCCCGTTTGAAGTAGACCACTTGAGACATCAGCGGTAACTTACCAACCGCCTAACCCCACATCGAAACCGAGCCTTGTCCGTCGGCTCATGCAACTTAGCGCCCCTCTATGAATCAACGTCCACTGCTTGAGCGACGTAGCCCATTGGGGATCAGTTATGCGCTGCTGATCTTGGTCGCCTTTTTCTTTTTGCTGCCATCAGGATTTCGGGCAGCCAGGCTGAGCCTTAATCAAAAAGAGAACGACGTCAAAGACTGGCTTCCCAGTGATTTTCCTGAAACGGCTGAGTTGGAATGGTTCGCTGATCACTTTGCGGGTGAAAGCTTTGTGCTGGCAACATGGCCTGGCTGTGTCAGCGGTGACCAGCGTTTGAGTTTGCTTGAACAGAAACTGCTTCACGAAAGTGAGACGTATGATCACTCGGCTGAGTTTCCTCTGGAACTTGCTAAGAGTTACCAGCGTGCCAAAAAGGTAGGGAATGAGCTCCAATTGTTGTTGGCTGGCAGCGACTTTTACAACTGGGGAGGAGAAGAGGAGAAATGGCTCAGTACTCCTGACGGTCAGTGGTATTACATCACGCCGAAAGGTCACCTTTATCGATGGGATGAACCCAGCAACGGTCCGGCAGCTTTGGTTCGTCAAATCAAAAAGTCACTTGGCACCTACAAGTTGCAGGGCACATTTGTTACTGGTTTTGGTGATCCACCCAATAAGACACAATTTCAGAATCCGTTCTACAACGATCCCTCGATCATTTGTGCGAACCTCTTTCACTCGGTTCAGACGGGAGACACCATTCTGGAGGAATTGGCTCGCGAAGGTGGGCCGCTTTGGCCCATCGACCTGACGGACGAAGATCGCCGGCCAACCGTGGCCCGTCGTCGCGCGATGGAAAGATTAACAGGAACACTCTTTGCCCCTGCCATCTCAGATGATTTCAATTGGACAGCTGCAGAATTTCGTGATGCCCTTCCAGAAAGCCAACGCGACCAGTTGCCCGAAGATTTCGATGCTCTCGTAAAGATTCACCTCAACGAAATTCTGGCTGACGAGTATGACGCTTCACTTGATGAACTGAAGCGAGCAACTCTCAATGACCGCACCAATGCGTGGTATGCCATCTACGACGCGATGGAAGTCGAACCACCACCCAGACTGACCTGCGTTCTCATTACTTTAACTGACTTGGCAAAGGATAATCTTGCCTATGCTTTAGGTCGGGGAATCATGGGCCAACCGCGGGGTCGCCTACTAACTTTGGCTGCAGAATCGGGTGTACAACCCGCTGCACCTCCGTCCATGGCACCGCCACCGTTCAATCGCCCCGCTGCTGAATCGGTAGACGGCTTACCGCCGCTACGGATTGGTGGTCCTCCCGTCGACAACACTGCAATTGATGAAGAGGGAACCATCACGCTGGCAAGGCTGGTGGGTTATAGCATCGTGCTAGGAATTGTGTTGTCTTACATTTGCTTTGGCAGCATTAAAATCACGGTGATGGTGTTCGTCGTAGGCGGTTGCTCCGCCATGCTCAGCATGGCGATGGTTTGGTGGACATCTGGCAAGGTCGATGCAATCCTTCTCAGCATGCCATCGTTAGTCTATGTGCTTGGAATCTCAGGAGCGATCCACGTCGTCAACTATTACCGCGACGAGGTGCGGATTCGCGGCAAAACAGGTGCCCCCGGGCGAGCCCTGCGGCACGCTATTTTGCCATGTTCGCTGGCATCGCTGACAACGGCAATTGGCCTCGCCTCGCTGTTCACCAGCAACTTGGCACCGATCAGCAATTTTGGCTTCTATTCGGCGATTGGCGTCCTGATGACGCTCGCCATCTTGTTTTCATACCTGCCTGCTGCCTTGCAGGTCTTTGCACCGAAGATTACCGCCTCTGATGATGATGCGACCAATCAGCAACCTGCACCGGAAAGTCGACTATCGGATTGGTGGGCTGCCGTCGGCCGCTGGATCACCGGGCATCACGCATTTGTCAGCACGACCTGCCTTTTGCTGCTCGCTATCTGCTCCCTTGGCCTTCTGAATATCAGAACCTCTGTTCAATTATTGAAACTATTTGATCCGCAGTCGCGGATCATTCATGACTACGGCTGGTTGGAAGACAACTTCGGAAAATTGGTTCCCATGGAACTCATTGTCCGCGTCCCCCCCGAGATGCAGGCTGAGTATGTAACACACGCCGAAAATAACATCGGGCATGGTGCTGACCCACAAAAACATCAAACTGCGATCCAAGCACTAACAATGCTCGAACGGGTCGAAGCCATTTCACGAATCCGTACGGTCGTCAACCGAACTCTCGGTGAGACCGGTCGCGGAGTCGTGGGGCAAGTTATGAGTGCTGATACCGTTCTTCCACCATTGCCAGCCCCTAGCAATAGCTACAGTCCTATCCGGGCCAAGTTCAATCGTGAAATTCTGGCTGGCCGGAAAGACTTGCAAGAAAACGACTACCTTCGATTAGAGAAATCAAAAGGCTCTCGCGATAACGAACTGTGGAGAATCAGCCTTCGAGTCGCAGCTTTGTCGGATGTCGATTATGGGCGATTCATCTCCACCCTCAGAGAATCTGTCGAACCAGTTCTGCGGGCTTATGACACACGCGATGAAATCCTTCGACACCTGACCACTGACGAGAACGGTACTCAAAAGAAACTGGATACCAAGTCACAAGTTCTGGTGATCAATCCCGACCGGCCAAAAACCCTTGAAACTGCTGATCTGATTTTGCCTGATGGTGAAATCAATCAGGAAGCGACGTATGCTGCAACCCTCGCTGAATTGCTAAGTGGGGAACGGTTTGAGTCCCCAAAATGGATCGACGTTCCATCGGAAAAAGCAGACGCCATGAGATCCAATCCCAAGTGGCGTGATTACTTGGAACGGTTCGATGCAATTGTCTGGTTGGGAAGTGATGTCTTCGCATTGGACGACTTCGCTTCGTCTTCGAATTTGATTGATGCAAGAAGCATCCGTGACAAGGACATTACTCCAAAGCTAACTGTAGATCGTGTCCCTGATGTGGATGGCAGTGGCCCGATACAAGTGATCTACACCGGTGTGGTTCCTGTCGTTTACAAGGCCCAGCGAACCCTCTTAACAAGTTTAACGCACTCCATCGCGATGGCGTTTGTACTGATCGCATTGGTCATGGTGTGGTTACTCAACCCTGGACGTATGCCAGTGGGATGGATGAAACCGGCTAACATTGCCAATGGCTTGGCCGCCGGTCTGGTTTCGATGATCCCCAATGTCTTCCCCGTGCTCATTGTCTTCGGCGTCATGTGCCATCTGAAGATTGAGATTGACATTGGAACAATGATGACTGCATCCGTCGCAATGGGTGTAGCTGTTGACGACACCATTCACTTTCTTTCGTGGTTCCGTGCTCATCTGGACGAAGGCATGAGCCGTGCGGAAGCGGTGATCCAGTCGTATCGAAGGGTTGGCCCGGCAATGACTCAAACCACTATCGTTGGAGGTCTTGGGCTTTTCGTTTTTGCATTGTCAACCTTCACACCAACCCAACGTTTCGGCACTTTGATGTTGGTCATGCTGGCAACGGCACTGATAGGTGACCTGATTCTGTTGCCCGCCCTGTTAGCTGGTCCCGCGGGCCGGTTTTTCAAGCCCCGTGACAGCCGACCGAAGAAGGCTGACAATTCGACTCATGACGAAGCTTTGCCATCAGCCCCTTTGGACGACATGGGTGTCGTGGTCCCTGTCTCTGTCGAAGCACAACCAAGCAGTGCACCAGCCGCCATGAGCGAGGAAACACAGGAAGAAAAGTCGCCGCACTTACGTTTGCACTTTCCTCGCAAAGATCCGGCTCGCCGAATTAAGCGAAGCCAATAAAAAAGCGTCTCTGGATTCGGCAAAAGCCAATTCCAGAGACGCTATCTTTCAAATTGCTAAATCAATCAAGCTTCGAATGGGTTGTACTCGCCCGGCACGGGCACTGGATACAAGCCATCTTCGCCCGGCAATACAGGTGGTGGAGTATCCAGCGTGTAATTGTCGATACCCGGTGCCAACTCCCGTCCACGTGTCAACAAGTCATCCCATTTTATGACCTTACCGCTGTAGCAAGCTTCACGACCAAGAATCGCCGTGAAGGTGGACTTGGCACCATATTCACCTTCGTTGTAGATCTCGCCACGCATCAGCGCTTCGATGAGATCATGCTGCTCTTGCTGGTGGCCATTTGGGCTGTTCCCAGTGAACTTCCAACTGGTTTCGCCAGCAATCGAACCAGATGGATCAGCAGTACCTTTGGTACCGTGTACTGCTTCGCCAACCTTGTTCCAGGCACCACGCAGATGGCGACCTTGACTGAACATCTTGGTTCCATCGGAGAACGTATACTCACAGAAAGTATGATCGAAGATCTGTGACTTCGATGCATCACCATCCATTCGTCTCTCGCGACCACCCATGCCATTGCACTCGACAGGGTATTCGCCCTTAACCCAGCAACCTACATCGAGATTGTGAATGTGCTGCTCGCAGATCTGGTCTCCTGACAACCAGTTGAAGTGATACCAGTTATTGGTCTGGAACTGCATTTCGCTCATGTCCGGGGTCCGGTTGCGATACCAGATTCCACCACCATTCCAGTAAACCCGCTGGGCGATGACATCGCCAATGGCTCCGTCGTGGATCCGGTCAATCGTTTCCATGTAACGAGGTTCATGGCGGCGTTGAAGGCCAATACCGACCATCAATTTTTTCTTCTTAGACTCTTCCACAGCGTCCAACACACGGCGGACGCCAACGGCATCAGCAGCAACAGGCTTTTCCATGAAAACATGGCGGCCTTTACTGACAGCGTACTCGAACTGCTGAGGCTTATAGCCCGGTGGAGTCGCGATGATGACCAAGTCACAATCTGTGTCGATTGCTTTCTTGTAGCCATCCAAACCGCCAAAAATGCGCTCGTCGGGCACGTCGACCTTGTCTTTATTGTCACCTTTGCTAAGTCGCTTCAGCGCGCTTTTTGCTTTTGCCTCAAATGGATCTGCTGCTGCTACCAGCTTGACATTTCCCTTGGTATTCATGATTTGAGCCGCGGCACCACTGCCACGACCACCACAACCAATCAGCACGAAACGAATCGTGTCACTACCAGCAGCATGGGCAGTTTTGGCGATAGTACTGGTCAATGCTGCGCCGGCTGCTGCAGCCGTTGAAGTCTTTAGAAAGGTTCGACGGTCAGAATCGTTTTGCGTCATTTATGTCCTCGAATAGGTAGGTTAAAGAAAGAAGGGTGGAAGGGGAAATCCGTTTTCGGTACCCGAATTGTAGACAGGAAGCGTCAAAAATTGGGCCCTAACCGCTGTGTTTTGGGAAAAATAGCCCTCGATGCTACCGCTAGATGGGCTGTTGAAAAACACCCCAACACGCAGTCACAGAGTCAGAATTGTAGTGCAAATATGCTGCATTCTTGGCAAATGGAAGGGCCCTTTCCACAAGTTTCCTTTCAGTGTGGAAGTCACTCGCCCGGTTCGATCCAGATAACCAAACCACTCGCCGTGCTCTGAATCGGGAAAATACTGATATGTCCATTGATGGATTTGATGATGCCAATCCGAATATTTTTGCCTGCCTGTCAGCTGAAATGCCAAAAGTGTGGCGATAATCGCTTCACATTGCGGCCACCAAAATTTCATGTCGTGCCAATACTCTTGAACTGGATGACCTTTCACATCAGTGAAATAGAGAATCCCCCCATACTCAGGGTCCCAACCTCGCTGCCACATCCAATCCAACATCTGGCACCCCATCTCAATCAACCCAGAGTCATTTCGATGTGCTCCCTCCCACATCAAAAACCACGCACCTTCAATCGCATGTCCCGGATTGAGTGTCCGACCGTCAAAGTGGTCGATTAGCTCACCCGTCATACCAACGGTTTCCATGACACAATTCAGCTCAGGCTTGAGATGGAACCGCTGAATCGTCTCAATGCTCTTGTCGATCCACAGGTTGGCATCAGCGAAGCTGATGGATTCTCGCAATTCCTGAGCAGTAGCAATGGTAATCATCGGGAATCCGATAGATCGAGCCTGCCTGTGTTCTGTGAATTTTGGCGGAGTATCTACTGGTTCAAGGTTGTGCTGGACGAATTTATGAAAAGCTTTGACTGCATGCTCAGCGTAAAGCTGTTCTCCCGTAGCCTTGGCAAGCTCACCAAAAGCGATTGCAGCGAAACTTTCACTGAAAGCATACCGACGTTTACGTATCGGCTTGCCATCGCGGGTGACATGAAACCACATCCGGCCATCGCTGGCATCAACGCAATGCTGTAACAGAAAGTCAGCCCCATGGCGTGCCAGTTCTAACCAGGAATCACGAGCCTCGAGGTTGTTATAGAGTTCACCAAGAAGCCAAGTGAACCGACCTTGCTGCCAAACACCTTTATCCGTGTCGACCACTTTCCCTGCTTGGTCGACCGCCATCATGAAACCGCCATGGTGGCGATCCACACAATTCGCCTCCCAAAATGGCATGGTATCTTCCAACAAACCGTTGCGATAAATAGCTGCCAGTTCTTGCGAATTCAAATGACTCATGCTGAGGATCCACTCACTGAATCAGATGCTTCACCCCCAGACATCGTATAGATCGTCAGGCCAGCCAACTCATCATCGTTGCGGGCGGGCGACAGCAAACTCACTACGTAACCGACAATAAAACAGACCCCTATACCGATAGCAGTGTAGAGGTAGCCATTGATCGAACTTTCTTTCCAGACCCAATACATTGTCAAACCGCCGACAATCGCTCCCGTTAGTGCCCCCATGCCGTTGGCTCGCTTCGTCATCGCCCCCAGAATAAAAAGCCCACCAAGCACACCCATGAAGAGGCCTATGATCTTAAGGAACTCATCGAACAATGACTTGATCTCAGGATTCACGAACAACAGACCAATCAACGTGCCCAAGACACCGATGACAAGCGTCAATATTCTTGCCAATCGCAGGTAACCAAGATCGGTACGGCAGACTTTGAGCGGCCGAAGAAAATCAGTTACAAGCGTTGTCGCCGTAGAATTCATACTGGTCGATACGGTTGATTGGGCAGCGGCGAAAATTCCAGCGACGATCAACCCGGCGAAACCAATCGGCATTTCATGCGCAATAAATAACGGGAATATCTGATCCGTTGTGATGCTCAGGTCAAGTTTTTCTGGATTCGATTGGTAGAAAGCATGCAAAGCTGTTCCGAGGCCAAAGAACAGGAAGGTCGCAACAATTGCCAACCCAGCATTGAGCCAAATGGACCTTGCTGCCAAGCGACGGGTTTCCGTCGTCATGTAACGTTGCACGACCGCCTGATCAGCTGTGTAGGAAGAGACATTCTGTGCGATACCACCCACCACAATCACCCACAACGCGATTTGAGCGCTCGTTGCATCCAGATTCATATTGATGATTTTGAACTTCTCTGACGCCTGAGAATTAGCAATGAACCCCTGCCAACCACCATCAATTCCAGAAAACAGCACAAACAGTGCGATTAACGCTCCACCTAGCAAAATGACTGTCTGGACGGTATCTGTCCAAATCACTGCCTCAATTCCACCCATCGTGCAGTACAGGATGCTCATGCCTCCCATCACCAGCACCGACTGCGTTGGCGTCAGCGGAGTCGCCACTGCCAAGGCCATTCCAGTCAGCGACATTACGACCGCCATTCGGAATACATGAAATAAAGTGAAACTGGCACTGCCAAATAAGCGCGTCCCTCGATTGAACCGCTTTTCCAAGTATTCGTAAGCACTTGTGGCATCGATCCCACGATAAAACGGCAACGCAACGTACACCGCGATCACGGCTACCAGCGGAATCATAAAATTGCCGACCGCATAGACCCAGTCCTGAGCATACGATTTCGAAGGCACACCTGTATAAGTCAGGGAACTCAGCATCGTGGCAAAAATACTGCATCCAGCAGCCCACCAAGCCACACTTTTTCCCCCTCGAAAAAAATCATCCGTATTTTTAGTGCGACGTGCAAAATAAAAACCGATAGCCACCATTCCCAGCAGATAACCAATCAACACCACATTATTCGCAAAACCAAATTGATCTGCTTTTGGATTTACGGATACCTTCCAAATGTTGGGGGTCCGGACACGCGGTCTTATCTCACCAGTGGGAATAACGATGGCGTTATCCCATTTAACAGCAATGGTGGTGACTTGATTTTGAGGTGTCTTTCCCGCAGACACCCAAGTATCAGTAATTGTGTGGTAAACCCAAGCCTGCTTGGGAAAACCTGGATGGTCATCGCGAAGTTCATCAGCCTTGAAGAAATTTGCTTCGTCAGCACCTCCCAGGACCAACAGATGACTCTGCCCCCAACCAATTCCGGTACCTGCCATTACACATGTGGGCACATCGGCTCTCGGACGCCATGCCTTGGATTCAGGTTTATACTGCCACACATCAGTCAGGAATTCAACGTCTTCTCCGTTCTGCCGCCGCCCACTAACAACATAGAGTGAATCTTCATAACCATCATGCTGGGCAAGCGTCAGATTCAACGCACGCGTTGGACCGGGAAAATCAATTTCTTTTTTCCAGACGAACGTCTCCACATCAGCACGTTGCGAAAGATCCAGTGACCACACCTGACTCGTTGCTGTGTCGAGTGACAATCCTGATTGTCCCCCAGCGAGATAAACGACTCCCTTATCCGGGTTGCCCAGCAAAGCTGCAGCGCCAAAAGCACAAGGGTTTGGAAGTGAGGGGTAATCGATAATCTTGACTTCACCGGTCTTTGCGTCCACTTGCAACAAAAAGACCTCGCTGAATGTATTAGTGCTATCGTTGCCTCCAATGCACAGCACTCCTGCCTCGGTTGAGACCGCAGCGCCATAGGCCAAGGGTCTCGGCAGTTGGCCTGATTGCTTCCATGAGTATTTTCCATCTTTCTTGAATAGAACATGAATTTCATCATGCCAAACTTTTTCACTCTCCCAAACTGGTCGTGGAAAGTTGGCGCCACCAGCAACGACAAGAGCTTCACCATGTACACCGACAAAAGGTCCTGCCACGCCGATCGAATCGGGCAAGGGGGGTATTTCATCGCTCCACGTCAGCAACCCCTTTTCAGTATCCTGGGCATCCACCGGGAGACACGCGAACCACACCCAGGCCAGCCACCAGCCGAAACAGAAAACCGATACACGCATGTTCTAACTCCCAAACTGGGTTTCATGACCACACCAGTCAAAGAACCCAATACGATCGAGTTCACTCTGAAGGCTGACTCGTTCTTTTTCCGTCAACTCATTCAACGGAAGTCGACAACTGCCCACTGGGATTCCCAGCATTGCCATGATCGCTTTCAGCGCGGCGTGAAACGGAAACGACTTCATGACATTGACCATGGCCACTGAATGATATTGCAACTGACGCGCGGTCTTCCAGTCTCCGGCCTCAATTGCCTCAATGATCCGACAATATAAAGGTGCGGCGATATTGTAGGTGCTTCCAATCGCAGCAGCGGCCCCACTGGCAAAGGCCGCCAACAACATTTCATCACACCCCCAGACCACATCAAAATTTCGTGATTCCGTATTTCGGCAAGCTTGAAACTCATGAATCAGAGTGTTGGTGTACTTCAGTCCCGCAAGGTTGGGAATACGCTTTCCGCCTCTTTCCAGAAAGTCAACGACGTCAATCTGAGAACCTGTCAAAGCAGGAATGTGATAATAGTAAAATGGAAGTTGTGGAGCTGCGTTTGCAATCTGCCCCATGCATTTCAGCAACGTCTCGGTATCTGCCACCTTGAAGTAGGATGGACAAGTAGCTGAAACAACATTTGCTCCAACATCGACGGCATGATTTGCCAGATCGCAGGCATCGGTGATACTGTTGTGGCCAACCTGCACAATCACAGGAACCCTTCCGTCAGCAGCAGCCACACTTGCCTCGACGACATTTTTGCGTTCCTGACAAGTCAAGGACATTCCTTCACCAGTGCTGCCACAAACGTAAAGACCTGTCACACCTGATTCAATCAAGCGATCAATCATGGGTTCGATCGCCGTTAAATCAATTGCTCCTGCAGGATCCAGGGGCGTCACAGTTGCGGCAATCAGACCATTCAATCGCATTTCAGACATTTGTTCTCCGTAGTGTAAAAGTCGCGTAAAGCAATCCTGAATATCAAACTAGCTCTGCCGCAGATATTCGGAGTTAAGCAGTGGTTTGTCTCGATTGATCAGGAAAGACCGTAGCCCAAATTGTTTTTGCTCATCCTTTAGGAACCATACACGCACCGCGGTTGGTGCAAAATTCATCCATGCTTCGGTGTTGAGAAGTTTTTCCACACGGTCACGGATACTCTGAGTCTCACCTACGTAAAGCACAGAATCCTCGAACAAGACCACGTATACACCCGGACAGTCGTACTTTGCAGCAAGACATTTCTCGAGCGCAAAACGGTTGGGAGTGCGTTGCTGACTCCAATATTGTTGCTGGTCAGATGCAAGTGTTCGATACCGTTTGGTACCCGCCCGCTTTCGTAATGCCAGCGCCGCCCAACGATATTCAAAGGATGAATACCCCGGAGAAAACATGCCTGCAAGTTGATCAAATTCACTGGCTGCCTGCGGGCTACACAACATCTCATCAAGCGTCATCCCATAGTCAATCCCAACCAGTCTCATGGCAGACTCGCTGCCATCGCTATAAGGATCCATGTCGGTATACGACAACCTTCGGCCAGAATTTGTTGACTTTGGCAACTTACCAGACTTTCGAATCCTCAGCAGAAATGAATTCCACATTCGAGCATCACCTGGCAGTGAGCGTTCTCGACAAGCAGATAAGAAACGCTTGGACAACTTGGGGTCACACAGCAGATAGTCGGTCGAATGCCCATCCGAAGCTTCAGTGAATGCCTCAATGACAGACGATTCCGTTTCAGAGTCAAGGGAGATTACGGGCCTACCATTCTTGAATTTTGTTCGTGTCTTCCCCCGAGCTGTTTTGGGTGCGCTTTTCTGCGGATCTGCTGGACCATCCAAGTCCTGTCCAATCTCGCATCCCTCAATACGTTGCTCAATCCGCGAAACATACTCTTTCGAAAGCTCAAAACCATTCCAACGACGACCCAATTTCTTTGCCACCGCCAAAGTCGTTCCACTCCCTCCAAAAGGATCAACAACAAGATCACCGGGGTTACTAGATACACGAACGATCCGTCCCAAGAGTTGCTCGGGCATCTGGCAGCCATGGAATCCCTCACGTTCCTTGAACGTCCCCGCAACACGCGAGAAAAACCATGTGTCATGCGATGGTGAAAAACTGGGCGCTGGTGCATCTTGAGGACGCAGGATCCAAGTGTTGTCCGGCAATCTCCCTTTCGTACTAGCTCGGCTGTCTGCATAAACAAGCTGTCTTGCGGATGCAACGCGAACGGCTGGATTCTCACCATTGAAAGTGAAGTCGTCTGGATCTTTGACGAAGTGAAACAGATGCGTATGCGAACGACTGAATCCTCGCACACAGTTAACACCAAAGGTGTAATACCAAATCACCCAACTACGTGTATGAAACCCAAGCTGCTGGGCAAGGACTTTCAGCTCAGCCGCATATTCATCGCCAATAGCGAGCCAAAAAGTTCCGTTGGGCTTTAGCGCAGTATGAACCTCGCGGATCCATGCTTCACAAAACTCCAAATAATCTGTCGTTGTTCGTTGATCATCGTAAACGTCATACGAATAACCAATGTTGAACGGTGGATCAGCGAATACCAGATCCACGGAACCCGCTTCCAGTTGCCGCAGCTTTTCGATGCAATTGCCCTGATAAATACGGTTCGGCTGAAGGGTCAATGCAAGGCTCCCGTGATGAAAATGCACCACTGATGAAAACGCATGGTGGCATCACGAATTGGTTAGGGGACGATTAAAAGCTAAATCTTAACAACTCCAGGATCACTCGCGCAAGCCATGGCTAGAATAAGATGCTGTTGGCAGAATGAGACCGATAGCTGACGTCCGTTTCGGGTATCCAACTCACCCGCCCACCAGCAATCGCAAGCTGTTTTACTCAACCACCAACACTCCATTCATCACCATCCAGTGCCCGGGGAAGGTACACAGGTAAGGGTAACGACCTGGTTCGCTTGGTGTTTGGAAGTAAATGGTATGTTCCGCATATGGCTCCACCACATTCGTGTGTGCCAAAATATCAGTTGAAGTAGGGATGTAATGCTGGGCCGCAGCCTGAGGATCAGAAATCAAGCGATTGCACTGCTCACCAACTTTCTGAAGAGTGCCAGGTTTCAGCAAAGCCCAATTATGGGGTACAGAATCAGGATTTTGAAATGTGAGTTTGACTGCCTGACCCGCGGGCACACGGAGCTCCATTTGGTCAAACATCAAATTTTTCGCTGCCTTCAATGTTAATGGCTTCGCACCGGCAATTGCTTTGTTGAATGGATTTCGTGTCGACACAACCGGCCTGGCAAGATCAGCTAACATCGGATGTGGCAGCACAATCTTGTCCTTCGGTTGGTAAGACGGAAAGTCGCGAAAAGCTTTATCCAAATGATTAACAGACATGAACAAGTCATGCTCTTGTTTATCACCCGTGGTGACCAGGACATGCAGCTGGTTTACACGTTGCAGATCCCTGATTTCAAGAAAAAGACTTTTGCCACCTGGCAAAATACTGACTGACTGCACATCAAGAACGTCATGCCCACGCAGCCCCAATTGGCGTGAAGAGTATTCAGGCGAACCATAGGCACCACTGTATCTGTAGTTCCAAGCCTGGATGAAATGGGAGTTGGGGTCCGCAATCTGTGTCTGCTTCAGAGGCTGCAGAAAATCGATGCGAATACCATTTTCATGAACGTGAAATCCGACTGGCAACTGTGGATTCTCGCCGGTGTACCGAACTCGTTGAAAACAACCATCGTCCGTGGTGTAGGTCCCCCATCCTGCCATCCCGGAGACATACAACTGTCCATCCTGAGGATTAAATTTACCACGGTGAACACCGGAAGCAAATTCACCCGCGATTGGAACCACGGCACCTTGAATCCATCCATCGAACTCATCACGAAGTAACAGAAATACGCGACCTGCACCAAATGACAGGTGCACCATCTGACCTTTGACTGGTCCCCAACGATCACTATCGACATAGACCTGCCCTCCGCTGGAGTTATCCAACCCACGAGGTAGATACAGCATGGGTATCTCTGGAGGCTGTTGAAGATCACCACCTGGGCGACCAAAAAAAGGAACGCTGCGACTATCGGGTGAATGTCCCGACAAACGATTCAGAATCGGGCCTTCGGGGCGAATAGCTGCAATCATCGATGCAGGCATCCAGTCGCCTTCACTGCTCGGAATGGTCACAAGACCATCCGGTGCCAACCCCAGACCATCTGAATTTCTGAGGCCATTGGCAACGACCTCCGCAGACTGCCCGTCGGCAGCAATTCGCATCACGCCCTGTTTACCTGAGGCTGTATAGAATCGTCCCGCGCTGTCACGCCACAAATCACAGGTGAAGTCATGGCCCGAAGGGGACGTTTCCAGCGTCTGGCTGAAACACTCGTAATAATCGATCTCGCCATCTTCGTTCAAATCATGAAGACGGGTCAACTGATCACGTCCGATGACGAAAATCTGATCATCGTGAACGACCATGCCAAGTGGTTGAAACAACCCCGATGCAATCCGCCGCCAGCTGACTTCTTGAAGACCACCATCCAATCCAGTGGCTTGCCAAATATCACCTTGCATAGTGCACAACACGGCGGATCCATCCGACAGAAAGTCATGACCGCTTCCATACAGCAGAGCGTTCCAAGGATTGTCACGTGGTAGCGGAATCTTATCCACAGCGTATGGTGAGGTCGTTCCAAGTTCACCGTGAACCACCATGGTCTGTGGCCACTGCTTTTCACCCCCCCGCAGATGATGTCGATCAGGGTGATCGGTACGTGGAGCGACCACACTGACGAACTCCCCATTCACCACCTGTGGGGCATCGAGGTATTCCACCCCGTCGACAAGATACGAGAAAATAACCCTCCCGCCGTGACGATACAGACCAAGGTACTTCTTCGTTTTCGCATTTGCCAAAAACTCTCGGTTATCAAACTCTACATCCAGCGTCCCGCCCACTTGCTGCAAACCTTGCATGAACCCATGTCGGACCGTCGAGAATTCAACGAAACCTCCGGACCAAACCCGTGGGTAAGTCAAAGTGTCAGGGTCAAAACACGCCGACAGTTGTTGTTCACCATCACCAACCCGCAAGCACATCCCACGTGTGACTCGAATCTTGTCTCCCTTAAATACCCCGCACAAAAGATTTCCAAGATCAGTGTCGTTCCAACGTCCATCTGCCCAAGTGGGTTCTGATTGATTTCCCCAATGCCCATCGGTACCGCCATCAAGCCCTGGAAACTCTGCCAATAGCCTCGGACGTGGTGTGACATCACGAAAGTGCCGTGCCTGTTTGCGATAAAAGTCGTAAAGCCGATCACGATTGACGTGCGCCTGCCAATTTGGCCAGCGTTCCGGTTCAAGCGGTTTACGCGACATCGTGAATGATTCAGGATGATGCCCATGCGAATGCGACAGTAACGCATCAATCCCAGCCACACTGACTTTTTCGTGTTTGCCAAGGTCGGCCAAAAATGAGATCAAATCGTACTTGTCCTGCAACGACATGGTGGCCAACAAACCAACTGGCATCAGAGATCCAACCGGCCTGATCGCTTCGATGTCGTCTTGTTCTATCGCAATGGATTTGCCGGTAGCAGTATCGCGAATTACCAAGCTCGAATCATTTTCACTAATCCGATAGCCGCGAAACACACGACCATCCTGATTAAGAACAGCAATCGCTCTGTATTCATCTGGTACCACACGTTGTGGCCAAAATAAGGATTCAACGATGTGAGCGAGCTTCTGTTTTTTCCCAACCTCGCTCAAATCGGGACCGACCGCTCCTCCGTGTTCACCGACTTTGTGGCAAGACAAACACGCATTTGTCGGCGCTGAATAAATCACCGCTCCGCGGCCGGGGTTACCTTTCTCACGCGATTCTGCCACCAAACTTTTCACCAGCTCAGCATCGTACGGCAATTCGTCAGCCGCTACTGATTCACCACCCCAAAACACTCCGATGAACGGAAAAACGGTCACAAACAGGAACTGTAAAAATCGCATGAGTCACACCTGATGAGCGATTGGTAGATCTGCAAGAAGCCAACGGCGATGTCATGCCACTTGCAACGCGTCGTTTCTAAATAGCTTATTTGGCAACACTGAACGACCCACCATGGATGTCCCAAATGGGTCCGTGCCAACTCACTTTTTACCCGTTGGAATGTCGATCAGGATAGGACCTTTCCTGGGAGCCTCCACTGGCTCGCTGATAGCAGCACCTCCCAGTTTCTCATCCCAATCAACCGCAAGTAACAAATCGAAACCCGGATTCTGTTCCTTCACTTGACATGAACAGGGCCCCACGACGAATCGCGATGCCATGGCGACGGTATCACGAAAGATCCCCTTTCCAACCAGCGCGTAAAGCACACGACCGCGACCAATCACAGGAAATGCCATAGGTTCCTCAAGCGACTCAAGGTCAGGTTCACTTCCCATCAACATTTCCAGAAAGAAGGCCTCTTTCGGGTCTTTTCGATTCACGGTAATGATTGAAAAGCCAAGCCTGAGCTCAATCGGATTTTCTGGCTGAAACAAGTCGTCTTCCTCCAATTCATCCTGAGGAGGCAATTCGAGGGACTGCTGATTTTTTTTAACTTCCACCGTCAAACGTTCGAGAGCAGCTTCGTCTCGGGCCTTGTCACCGCAGGGTACAAACACCCAGACGGCGGAATCACCCGACAACAACCGTTTGGCCAGTTGTTGACGCATAGGGGAATCGACTGATCGTTGCACGACTTGGCTGCTCAAGGGATGCACGCTCACAACCCGATCTGGCACCTCCTGAGCATTCCTCGGATACAAGGTAACCAGTAGCGGCCCGCCGCCTCCTTTACGCGTTTTCCAGATGTCCTCGAGTAAACTGTCTTTTACCGCACTGATTTCGATCATTCGGACATTGAAGTTTGCCGACGTATCTGATCGCAGATCGGTCTGCCGCAGCGTGTCGACTGCAGCAACCTCTTCAGCACTCAATTTTCCTTCATGCAACACCACCAACTCGTACGGATCGGCCGGCCAGCGTTCGAGCGCGTACCTGAACACAGGCACGTTACAAGCGAGAGCAACCGAAGCCGCAAAAGTGCAAAATGTGCAGATGAGCGCGGTTGATTTTGGGTTTTTCATGACAAACTCAAGGTGGGATAATCGCAGGGAAGGGCACCACTTTATTTTATTTTTCTTCTAACGGGTGCTGTCGCATCAACTCCACCCCCGAAAGCAACGGTTTTCCCTGTTTTGCCTTAAAACGGATCTCTAATTCTTCCCCAATCATGACATCATCGAGGACATGCACGCAGCTCCGCAACTTATCGTTGGAGGCATCAATTGTAACATCCGTGAGCACAAGCTTGTCCTGCACAAAAACGTCAAATACACGTCGATCATTAACCTCGAGCCCCGCACCGCCGAAAAAAAGACGCAACCGGTAACGTTCTTTTGGCTTTGCCTCGTCTATTTTTGCTTCTGCGTCAATGATCAATCTGGCGTGATTCTGCCCCGATTTGGAATAAGCAGCCCACTTCTGTTCTCCATCAATCGTCAATAAAAAAGCAATTGAATTCCCGGGTTTCCAGTCTTTTCGCTGGATGATCGTGTGAATCAATGGGGCAAGGTTCGGGGTGCGGTGGGTCTTCAACTTTTGAGCTTGGGCAACATCAAACTCCGAATTCCAAGTCACCGATTTACTTGCGACCTTTCGCGATGACAGATTCTTCGACGCCTTTGCAAAGCTCTTGGCATTTCCACTGTCCTCTACCGAAATGGTCAGTTCCGCTGCGTTCTCGCCAGCTTCCATACTTGCGAACTCAATGTAAGCCTCGCGAATCACACTATCACGATGCATGCTTATGTCGTTGAATCGAAGACCCAGAAGCTGACTGCCCGATGCCTTGCTGAATTCAAAATCTTCACTGACCAAATCGACGGCACCACTGGCATTCTCAACGGCATCATCATTCACGTGTTCCACTGGAATTCCCTTCTGCAATGAATACTCATCTCGAAGCTGCATCGCCATTGTCAGGCCAGTAACTCCATCCAACCCTGATGACATGATCCACGGATAATCAGAAGAAGCAACAACCGATGCATGATGAGTGAATACATCCGTTGCTCCATTCCATTGCAACTTCAGGGGCGGTGAAGGCCCAGCTTTCGCAGGATATTCAAGCCACAACAATCCGTTGCTGTCACGCCGATCACCTGCCGCGCCGAAGTTGATCCCAACCCGATCAATTCGCTCACCGTGCGCCTTGACCGAAGCTGCTGTATTCACACTCCATAGCTCGACATCAGGCATGTGCACCAAAGCTAATGAAGTTTGATTTTGATAAGCACAACTACAGGTGCGAGTGTAGTCCGGCGCATTTAGCACACCATTGGCAACCACCAAATTTGACGTGCAACCCGACTTGAAACCGCCAAGATTGCCTGTTCCCGCATTGGTCTGCAGGTCGTAATACCCGGCCGCTCCTGACCTAAACGTCAATAAATTCTCGCTCGCAACAATATTGTTACAACCGTAAGCCCGTGTAATTTTCCATGGCTGCATCTGACCCGTAATCGGATTGGGAACCAATTTCTGGCTGCCATCAAGCAGATAAAAGGCCCCCGCAGATTCAGCGTAAGAATTTGTGTTGGTAATGATTAGATCATTGTGCAGAATACAAGGTCCCGTGTACTTGAGAGATGCCTTCTTCCATCGGATTGAACCATCTGTGGCCGAGTGTACTGCCATTCCCTGACCCACCTCGCTGGATAATCGATCACTTGCTGCCGCACCAGCTTGTAGCAACAGGTCATGCTGCTCGGAGTACCCAAGCCATGAACCAAACACGTCCTTGTCCACCTGCCAATTGATTTTCCCGGTCAAGTAATCAACTGCAATGATTCGATTACCCGTCGCTGGTGACTTACCACGTCGCTTGAGTGCTTCTTCGATGGGAGCCGGATTTCGATCAAGGCAATAAACCTGATCACCACCAGCAATAATCCCGTTATGCCAAAAACTGTTCGTAGCATCAACTTTCCAAAGCACATCACCACTATGTCGATCAAACGCGACCAGTCCCATACTGGCAGCTCGATCCAAACTCTTGGAACCAAACCCGGCACGATTCTTCTTCAGTTTTTCATCGGATTCAAACGAAAGATCGAGTCGCTTTCCGTAAGAGGCAAAATCGAGACCGGCAAGCAGGATATCTTTGTAAACTCCGATGTAACCCCACTGCGGGTCAGCAGACTTACTGGATGCAGGCAACTTAATGTCCGTCAGTGTTTTCCCAGTCACACTATCCAACACGTGACAAACAGATCCTTCAACGATATAGACCCGATCTTCGGTCACAACGTAGTTCGTACCGCGTCCATTCGCACCAGGGATGTGAACCTGATTGTATTTAGTATCGAGCGGGGTGTTGTCGTACGTCTCATCGTAGTAGACATCATCGGTTCCAAGATCCTTGAATTCACGTTTCCACAAAACGCGTCCCGTGTAGACATCGCGAGCACTCAAGCTGTTCATTCCTTGAATGTACAAGCGGCCTCCGATTACCTGCTCGGGTGGCCCATGTCCATGACGCGGCAGAACATCCATGTTGCTGCTGCCACCGAACCACAAAACCCCCAACGGTAGTTTCACGCGGCGATCATCTGACTTAATTGAATTAGCAACATCGCCATATTGATGGGTCCAGTCTGCCGATCCCGGTAACGCGCCGACGCGTATGACTGATACACCGTGCGAATGGACCTTTACTTCCGCTTGCTCAAGCTCCAAAGCCTCAATCTGTGCTGCAATCTGTTCGCGATCATGCTGTGTCAACACATGCAACACGCCACCATAAGGACGCACCGCAGAATAGAGACGTTGTACGGCCGAAGCATCGAATCCGCCTGCTTCGCTTGACTGCGTAAAAATCATATTTCCGACGTAGCTCGGCAACATGGATTCAGTCGCAGTGCCTACATGCGCCGTAACTTTTCCATACTTGTGCTTGTGATCCAATTCACGTCGCATCCGATTCACTGATTCTGAATCTTCATCAATGATTGCAAGTTGCTCAAATGGTGATCTAGCAATGAGTGCTGCCAAATGATCGTTATCGCATTCACCAAACCAGAATGCATAACCAGACGGATCGCCAAGTGCCAACAAATCACTGATCACCTTCTCCCGGCCCGCCGATTTTTTCTGGCGGTCATCTGAAAGCGTCTCAGATTTGGCGGCAACAGATTTCAAACTTTTTTCTGTTCGTCCGTAAGCTGCAACATTTCCGTCAGCTGTGACTGTAAAAAGCTTGTCATCCGCAGCCACTAACCTCTGTACCGGTTCTTCCGTAGCAATCTTACTGACGATTTTGGCGGCTTCGGATTCACTCGGCAATGCGATTACCGAAATCGCTTTCTGCCCCGCTGCAACTAGATGATCGCCCACAAGAATCAGGTCACCGGAACCGTCCGCCTCGATCTCCCATATTCTTTCCTGAGCTTTGCTATACGCACGCACGAAAGACTTCCCGCCATCTGTCTCAGCCGAATAAATTTTCCCGTTATGCAAGACGGGTTCAGTAGGAGTGAATGATGTTTTTAAGCCCGTCGACAATCGAAAGGCGCGAGTGCCTTTCTTTCGTGTGTGCACGTAATAGTGAGTCTCATCAGCTGATACAAATGAGCCACCAATCCCTTTGCCGGCAGCGTTGATTTCAAAATAGCGCAAACTGCCATCACTACGATTGAACACAGCTGGAACTGAACGTCCTCCAGGGACAAGCAGAAACTTCTCTGTTGCTACCAAGGCACCCTGCGGTGCCACTCCGGCGAACGACGGTGCACTGTGCGGCTGCTTGATGTACTGCGAACCCGTGCGGTCGTTCAGCCACGCGACTTCTCCGCTGTCTGCATCCAAAGCGTAAAGGAATGTTCCCATGAACGGCCAAATACTGGCAGCGAAATAAATTGTTCCATCACGGATCACCGGCCCTCCACGCGCTGGCCAAGCCGACGTCAGACGACGGTTTCCGATCGCCTGTTGGCGGTTAGGCGCACCATCAAATTTCCAACGCAGCTTCCCGGTATCAGGTTGAACACAGTAAAGAAAACCATCGTCACTGCAAAAGTAAATGCCTTTCGAAGTGCCCACCGGTGGTAAACGCACTGGCGCGTCAGCAAAGGCTGACCACAACTCCTGACCAGTATCAGTGTCAAAAGCTGACACCTTGTCGCGATCATTGAAACTTAAAAACAGCCTGTCGCCGACGACAATTGGTTCGAAAACTCGATCGTAAGTCATCAGATCGAGATTCAAGGGATCATCCCAAGCCTGATTGCGAGGTTGCAGATTTTTTTGCCAAAGTAAATTGAATTCTGCCGGTAAAGCACCCGCTGAAACGGCAGTGCGCTGAGCATTCCCACGCCACATTGGCCAATCTTCTGCCACAGCAGCGGATCGCAACAACGACGAAATCAGCAAGACGAAAGCGATCAGCGATCCGTTCGGGGCCATAAATGGAGATCCTCTATTAATCCACGAAAGACAAACACACACCTTACCCGAAAAAATGACAACGGTAGCGCTGATTATAGTCGGGCAAACCGCACTTAGACCGCTGGCAATTGTTTTCTGTGTACCCAACCTAACCGCGACGGAATGATCCCATAGCTGTCGAACCCGAGCGCTTCCTGGACGCGTTCGGAAGTTCCAGACTTTTGGGGTGGGAGTCGGGATTATTGCACACGCTGATTATGACTGTCAGCTCAGGGAGTAGACACGTTCCTAAAATTAGTTGTCATGGTTCCGCTAAAAGCTCAGCGTCTGTGTCCACTGTCGCGAAATCACGGCGCCGTCGTCGTTATTACGGCTCGCAAAAACGATGAATTGGATTCATCAGTACAACATTTGAGTTCAGGTGGCTTGGGCCCGACCAGACCACCAAATTGGCGATCTGGCAGGATTGCCGGATGAAAACTATTCGTTGAAGGGCCAGTGCCTGAAGCGGTTCAGCCAGAAGCACCATAGCCACAACACTCAGGCTAGGTATTGCCTTACACCGATGTTTTAGAAGATTGCTTTCCATGAACGTCCAAGACAAGTTAGCTATTTTGGCCGACGCGGCGAAGTATGACGCTTCCTGCGCAAGCAGCGGTTCCAAGACAACACGGTCCGGCAGCAACATCGGTAGTACGGAGGGGATGGGAATTTGTCATAGTTACACCCCCGATGGGCGATGCATCTCACTGCTTAAGATCCTGCTGACCAATTTTTGCATTTATGACTGTCAGTATTGTGTCAACCGAATTTCAAGTGACACACCTCGCGCACGATTTACTGTCCCAGAAGTAGTATCGCTAACGCTCGATTTCTACAAACGGAATTACATTGAAGGTTTATTTCTTAGCTCCGGGATCATTCAGAACCCGGACTACACGATGGAGCAACTGACCGAGGTGGCAAAAGTGCTGCGTAAGAAGCACAAGTACGGAGGTTACATTCACCTGAAAACTATCCCCAACGCCAACGAGGACCTGATTGAGGAAGCTGGTCGCTGGGCTGACCGCTTGAGCGTCAACATTGAGTTACCAACTGAAAAGGATTTGGTGCAGTTGGCTCCTGAGAAAAAGAAACCAGTCATTGTGAATGCAATGCAGGGGATTTCAGAAAAGATCAGTGAAACACGTGCCGATCGGAAACGTGGATTCAAAAGCCCACGCTTTGCGCCTGCTGGCCAAAGCACACAGATGATTGTTGGAGCAACGCCTACGCCTGACAGCAAGATCCTACAAACTTCATCCGAACTCTACCGAGGACAGAAACTACGGCGAGTCTATTACTCTGCCTACAGTCCAATCCCACACGCTGATGCACGTCTGCCTGGACAATCACCGCCGCTTGTACGTGAGCATCGTCTTTACCAAGCAGATTGGCTACTCAGATTCTATGGATTCAAAGTAACTGAACTTGTAACTGAAGCTGACCAGAATTTATCTCTTGAGGTCGACCCCAAACTTGCATGGGCCCTCGCAAATCGCCACTGCTTCCCAGTGGATGTCAACACAGCATGCCGAGAGCAATTGCTTCGCATACCGGGTATTGGAGCCAGAAGTGTAAAACGCTTGTTACGGATAAGGCGGTTTCAGCGCATTCGCACCTGTGATCTGAAAAAGCTGAAGGTCGCTTGGAATCGGGCAAAATATTTTGTCTTCACCAGTGACCACAACCCAGCACTCAAAAACCTCGACATGTTGGATCTGCAGCGGAAACTGCGACCAGCAACGCAACAGCTGATGCTATTTGATGCGATGCAATCAGCCACTACAGGTGAGGTATAGACCGTCATGCGGTTCATACATGTAGCTTGTTTTGACGACTGGCGATCAGAAGCTCGGACGCTACTTTCTGATGAAGTCGCACCCAGCGGGGTTCACTGGTCACCCGCGGACAACCAACTCGGCCTGTTTGACCAGATCGATGGAAGAACGACCGCAGAAAAGAAATCCGATGCTAACTGCAATGAAGGCGAAAAACCACCTCGGGTCAGCGTACCATCCCCTTTTCTTGAATTGGCTCGCCATGTCGCCTGTCATCGAGACCCTACAAGATGGCAACTGCTTTACGAGGCCCTTTGGAGAATCGTACATGGTGAGCGGAGATTGCTTGAAATCTCGACGGACGATGATGTTCACCGTTTGCAACTCATGAAAAAAGCTGTGACACGCGACATACACAAAATGAAGGCATTTGTGCGTTTCCGAAGAATAGAAGCGGACAGACCTTTCGAAACTTACCTCGCCTGGCATCGACCAGACCACCTGATCATGCGACTGGCAGCTCCCTTCTTCTCGCGTCGATTCAAGGGAATGTCGTGGACAATTTTGACGCCTCATGAATCGGCTCATTGGGATCAACAACAACTGACCTTTGGCCCCGGCCTGCCCGCAAACGAGGCACCTCAGTCAGACGCGTTGGAGCCTCTGTGGAAAACCTATTATGCGTCGATCTTCAATCCAGCTCGGATCAAACTAGACATGATGAAACGTGAGATGCCCGTTCGACACTGGCCCACCCTACCCGAAACAACTCTGATCGAAGACTTGATTCGCGACGCGCCAGCGCGTGTGAATCAGATGATAGAAAATCACGAGGGATTCGCTGAGACTGGAGCCCATTATTTGCCCATCGAACAGGATCTCAAATCGCTCCGGCAGTCTGTCAACAAGTGTCGGGCATGTCACCTATGCAACGATGCGACACAGGCTGTTTTTGGGGTGGGCCCACCAAACGCCCGTCTGGTTTTGGTCGGGGAACAACCGGGGGATCGTGAGGACATTGAAGGTAAGCCATTTGTGGGTCCCGCTGGAGAACTTCTCAATACATCACTTCGTGATGCAGGCATCAAACGTCGCGATGTCTATCTCACGAATGTAGTCAAACATTTCAAGTTCGAGCGGCGTGGAAAACGAAGACTCCACAAAAAACCTGACTCACGCGAAATCTATGCCTGCAGACCATGGCTCGAATCTGAGCTCATGGCTCTGCAACCCAAAATAGTGATCTGCTTGGGTGCCACGGCAGCTCAGGCGCTGCTGGGTCGGGACTTTCGTCTCAGCCAACAGAGAGGTGGTATTCAAGTGACGCAATGGAGCGAACGAACCATCGCTACTTGGCATCCAGCTGCCATCCTCCGCATGCCAGACAAGAATCGAGAACGTGAAATGATCGAACAATTCGTGCAGGACCTCAAACAAGGCAATGAGATTTTTGAATGAGCACCCTGTTACAGCAAACGAGCCGCGGTTTCTATTGCCCTCGAGGTGATTTCTACATCGATCCCCATCGCCCCGTAGATCGCGCGGTCGTAACCCACGCACACACGGACCACGCTCGTTGGGGTAGCCGACTTTATCTGGCAGCGAGATCGAGTGAGTATTTACTACGCATGCGAATGAGCCCTAATGCTGAATTCCAATTCGCTGATTATGGAGAAACAATCAGCATCAGGGGCGTCAAAGTGAGTTTCCATCCGGCAGGGCATATTCTTGGATCTGCACAGGTCAGGCTTGAATACCATGGTCGGATCGAAGTAGTCACCGGGGATTACAAACTGGGCAGTGACTCAACCTGCGAAAGTTGGCAACCGCTCCGTTGCCATCTACTGATCACTGAATCGACTTTCGGGTTGCCCGTGTACCGATGGCCGGAACAAGACTCTGTATTCGACTCAATCAACCATTGGTGGCTGGAAAATCGTTCACAGGACCAGTGCAGCGTCCTTTACGGGTACGCCGTAGGGAAAAGCCAAAGGATCATTGCTGGACTTGATCCATCGATAGGCCCCATCTTTTGTCATGGTGCTGTGGAAAAAGGAAATGCTGCCTATCGTCAGACAGGAATCGCCCTACCGCCCACAATTCACACCTCCAACGCTGAAAAATCGCAACGTTGGGCTGGAGCCATGATTGTCGCTGTGCCGAGTGCACACGGAACTCCATGGTTAAAGCGTTTTGGCAAAACAAGCACAGCAATGGCCAGCGGTTGGATGGCCGTTCGAGGCTCACGGCGTCGGAGATCCTTCGACCGGGGTTTCGTACTCAGCGACCATGTTGATTGGCCCTCTTTACTTGAGTCAGTGGAAGCCTGTGATCCCGATACCGTTTGGGTTACCCATGGTTACTCAGCCGTCGTCGCACGTTATCTACGAGAAGGTGGACGCGACGCAATTTCGCTCGATCGCTGGCAACGATCAGGTACCGACAAGGAAGATAGCGGACGTGAGAGGCACGACGAGGAAACATCAGAATGAAGCTTTTTTCCGAACTTTACAAACGATTGGATTCAACCACTCGCACCAATGTCAAAGTCCAGGCAATGACCCAGTACTTTGGTTGTGCTGAACCTGCGGATGCTGCTTGGGCGATCTATTTTCTGTCCGGAGAAAAACTCCGACGCATCATTCCCACCAAACTGTTACGCCAATGGGCCGCAGAGGAAGCTAACATCCCAGCGTGGCTATTTGACGAATCATATACTTCGGTCGGTGATCTGGCAGAAACCATCTCGCTGGTGGTACCAGAGCAGAAAATCGAAACAACAGGATCCTTGAGCGAATGGGTTGAAGAACGATTGCAACCCATTCGGACCATGAATGAAGAGCAACAACGCGAGGTCATTACCGATATTTGGCATCAAAATCCTGCGGACGTACGATTTGTCATTCTTAAATTGATCACCGGTGCGTTTCGGGTGGGAGTCAGTAAGCGTCTGGTAACTCGCGCCCTTGCTGAACATACTGGGGTCTGCGCCGAAGTGATCGCACACCGACTGATGGGTAGCTGGAACCCAACGCCGGAATCATTCCTACGATTATCCAATCCAGACATTGACGATGCAGTCGTCAGTCAACCTTATCCGTTCTGTTTGGCTTATGCGATTGATCGTGACAGCGCTCCTGATTCATTAGGAAAGATCGATGACTTTGCAGCCGAATGGAAGTGGGATGGGATCCGTGGCCAACTGATCCGACGTAGGTCACAAACCTTTCTATGGTCACGTGGCGAAGAACTAATGGAGAATCGGTGGCCCGAAATTGAAACAGCAGCAACTCTTCTGCCACCCGGGACAGTAATCGATGGTGAGATCTTAGCGACGAAAACCGATGGTGAGGTGCTTCCTTTTTCACAATTACAACGAAGAATCAACCGTAAGAAAGTGGGGCGGAAACTGTTACACGAGGTGCCAGTCGTATTTCACGCATTTGACCTACTAGAGCAGGACGGAAATGACCTTCGTTCTCTGCCTTGGAGACAACGGCGAGATCATCTCGAAAGTCTGATGTCACGATTGCAAGATCCACAGCTGAAAATCACTGAACTGATTTCCGCCCGATCCTGGGCAGATTGGACTGAGATAAGAACACACAGTCGTGAACGTCACTCCGAAGGCCTGATGCTGAAACGCGTCGATGCTCCCTATGATGTAGGGCGGGTGCGCGGCACATGGTGGAAGTGGAAAGTTGAACCTTACACCATTGATGCTGTGCTCATTTATGCACAAAAGGGTCATGGCAAAAGATCAAACCTCTTTAGCGACTACACATTCGCAGTGTGGAAAGATGATGAGCTGGTACCCTTTGCGAAAGCGTACAGCGGTTTGACCAACGCCGAGCTTCGGGAAGTTGACCGCTTCGTGCGAACGAATACGAAAGAAGCATTCGGCCCGGTTCGAAGCGTACAGCCAGAACTGGTCATGGAACTTGCTTTTGAAGGCCTGCAAGCCAGCACGCGGCACAAAAGTGGAGTAGCAACACGATTCCCTCGTATCAGCCGTTGGAGGCAAGACAAAGCAGCGAAAGATGCGAACACGCTTGAGGATGTACTCGACCTGCTACCTGGCTCATCAGCAGGTGGTGACCATTAATGGATACTGTTGGACCATCCGCCCCTGAAACACCCTCCCAATCTGTTGATCGGTTTTTTCGGTCGACAGGATGGAAACCATTTCGATTTCAGCGATCAACGTGGCGTGCTTACCGCGATGGATCAAGTGGGCTGGTTCACTCCGCAACAGGAACGGGGAAAACGCTCGCCGTCTGGATGGGACCTATCCTGAAGTGGTTGACGGAAAATCGTGATCGAGACAAGTGGCAACCCAAACGGCCACCAGGATTACGAGTCCTCTGGATCACCCCACTCCGCGCACTCGCCGGAGACACTGAAGCGTCGTTAAGACAACCCATCGATCACCTAGGTTTGCCGTGGCGACTTGAATCAAGAACGGGGGACAGTAAAGCCAGTGCAAAAGCACGTCAGTTAAAACGGTTGCCCACAGCTTTGATCACCACTCCCGAGAGCTTATCTCTCATGCTTACGCATGAGAAACTTCTCGAACAATTCAGTCAACTGGAGGGTGTCATTGTTGATGAGTGGCACGAATTGTTGGGTACCAAACGAGGTATTCAAACCGAGCTCGCATTGTCGCGTCTAAGAAAACTGAATCCTGCACTTCGAACATGGGGCCTATCGGCAACTCTAGGTAATTTAGAACAAGCAAAACAGGCATTGGTCGGATCTGAACCAAACCATCTGGTCAGAGTCATCGAGGGCTATAGCAAAAAACGTTTGCAACTTGAGTCAATTATCCCCGCGCGAATCGAGTCATTTCCATGGTCCGGCCACATCGGAACTCGAATGGTTCCACAAGTCGTCGAAAAAATCGAGTCAGTTAGCAGCACTCTGGTTTTTGCCAACACTCGATCACAAACCGAAATTTGGTATCAACAACTACTGAAGCACCGCCCTGACTGGGCCGGTCGCATTGCCTTGCACCATGGTTCGCTTGATTCAAGTGTCCGGCTATGGGTAGAAAAAGAACTTCGAAACGGAACTCTGCGTGCTGTCGTGTGCACCAGCAGCCTTGATTTGGGAGTCGACTACACTGCAGTAGATCTGGTAATTCAAATCGGTAGCCCCAAGGGTGCTGCTCGACTACTGCAACGTGCTGGTCGAAGTGGCCACCAACCTGAAGCAACCAGTCAATTGGCTTTTGTTCCAACGAATGCACTTGAATTGATGGAATTAGCTGCAGCACAAGATGCCATTCGCGCAGGTCATCTTGAAGCACGGCCTCTACTTCAAAAACCTCTCGATGTACTTGCTCAGCATTTAGTGACCATTGCCATCGGGGGTGGCTTCCACTCACCCGCACTACTGCAAGAAGTCCGGAAGACCCAAGCTTATGAATCGCTCACCGACCTCGAATGGCAGTGGGTGCTGGACTTTGTGGTTCGTGGTGGTGATTCTCTTGACGCCTATCCCGAATTCAAACGGGTAGAACATAAGGATGACTTCTATCAAATTACGCAACGCCGGGTACGAACTACACATCGCATGAATATTGGCACCATTGTTTCCGATGCGGCGATGCATGTGAAATACATGAAGGGCAAAACACTGGGTACTGCAGAAGAGTCGTTTCTATCCAGGCTTAAACCCGGAGAAAAATTCCTCTTTGCCGGCCGACTTGTCGAAATGGTCTGTGTGCGTGACAACGTTGCCTACGTGAAACGCTCAAAAGGAACCCCCGACACCGTCCCTCGATGGATGGGCGGACGCATGCCGTTGTCGAGTGAACTGAGCAGCGCACTTCGCCAAAAACTGCATGAAGCTTCTCATAAAAAACTGGTGGGACGTGAAATGAAAGCACTGAAAAGCCTGCTCGAGATCCAACAGCGTTGGAGCATCATTCCACGTGCAGATCAGTTCCTTATTGAGCAGATCAAAACTCGCACTGGGTATCAGATCTTTCTATTCCCATTCGAAGGAAGATTAGTTCACGAAGGTTTGGCAGCCCTCATCGCCTATCGTATTTCACGAAACTGTAAAACTACGTTTTCGATGGCATGCAATGATTATGGCATCGTCCTGCAATCGCCATCGAAAACAAATATCGATCCAAAAACTGCTATGGACTGGTTTTCAACTGAAAATCTGATGGCTGATATTCTTGAGAGCATGAACTGTACCGAGATGGCAAAACGACAATTCCGACAGGTGGCCAGAATCGCCGGGCTGATTCAACAGGGCTTACCGGGGTCCCGTAAAAATGCCAGACAACTTCAAGCAAGCAGCAACCTGTTCTTTGATGTTTTCTGCGAATATGACCCCAGCAATCTACTGCTGGAGCAAAGCCGCCGCGAAGTACTCGACCAGCAACTGGAAGCCTCCCGAATGCACTCTGCCATGGAACGTATCAATCAAAGCCAGATCATGCTCGAAGAACCACCACAAGTAACACCACTGGCTTTTCCCTTGCTGGTCGATAAGTTGCGGGAAAGGGTCAGCAGCGAGACACTTGCAGACCGTATTGCCCGAATGCAGAAGCAACTCGAATCAGCCGCAGCAGATATTGAAAAGTGAGTGGGAGAGTGAAGATTCGTCTGTTGAATTACGAACTGGAACTGCTGCCAGAGAAAGGTGTTTACTGGAGTCAGCATCATACTCTGTTCGTTGCTGACACACATTTCGGAAAAGAAGCTACCTTTCGCTTTCACAACATCCCGGTACCCGAGGGATCCACCAATGGAACCTTACGGGCTATCACCAGAATGGTACGGCAAACTAATGCGGAATCACTCGTAATTCTTGGCGACATGTTTCATGCACGATCATCGCTCTCGACAAAGACACATCAACAACTGCTGGGTTTTCGCCAACAACACCCACAATTGAAAATCAAATTGGTGCTTGGAAATCATGATCGCCCGCTGGGCACTCTGCCAGCTAGCTGGGAGGTTGATGTCGTACCCATGGGAGAGTTTGCCGATGGCTTGGCAATCGGACATGAGCCCGACAACATTCCAAAACATGTCGCGCTGATGCTCTGCGGACACATCCATCCAGCAGTACGCTTGATCTCAGTGGTAGACCGTATCAACAGACTACCCTGTTTCTGGTGGCACAAAAAACGCTTGATCCTTCCTGCGATTGGTGGCTTTACCGGTTGCAGTACAATTAAGCCAACGCCCACTGATGGCGTGTGGGTTATCGCCGAAGGAAAGGTGATTGCTTACCCACGACGCAAGTAAAACGGAAATTCTCTCTAAGCGTTGAAACCCAAGTGAGGCAATCGGCAACAATCCTGCGATTTTAAACCATCGAAAATTTTTTCGTATTCATCTCTCGGGCTGCCCCCACACCACTGCAGCGTAAGCTAACAACGAGGTGTTAATTGCTCAGCTGGCTTCAAATCCGTAACATGGTGGAAGTGAGAGTCGAATCACTCGAGAGGAGCAGTATCATCGAAATAAAATCGGTGATTAATATCATGGATTTTGCAGCAGATTTCACCGCTATCGACTTCGAAACCGCAAACCACCAACCTGACAGCGCCTGCCAATTGGGTGCTGTCGTTGTCCGCAACGGGCAAGTCGTAGACCAATTCATGTGGATGATCCGCCCTGAACCACTCTATTTTAGTCAAGGCAACATTCGAATCCACGGAATCACCCCAGCTCAAGTTCGCGAAGAATCAAACTTTGGGGATATCTGGTCCGAGATCTCAAACAAAATCGGTAACGATTGTTTAGTAGCACATAACGCCAGTTTCGACATCAAGGTTCTGCTTGCTTGCCTTCGCACGCATCAGAAATCGATTCCCGAATTTCAATTCACATGCACAAGGGCGATAGCCCGTCGCACATGGCCACACCATCGCCGTTACGGACTAAAACCGCTGTCAAACTGGCTCGGAATTCGCTTTCAGCATCATGATGCACTAGAAGACTCGATTGCCTGTGCGAAGATTCTGTTAGCAGCCGGGATTGACCGCGAAGCGACGTCACTGGATCACCTAGAAAATATTCTGAAACTCAACCGCGGGAAAGCTGGCATCTGGGGTTACCGTGGAGCAACAGGAAAATCAAAAAGGCAAACCAGTCGTATGAATCCCCAGGCAACCATGCCTAGTTCGACAGCAGGATTACCGTTTTTGTTTCCCGATCAATCGTCGGATAGTGGAAAGCAGGTTCCATACGTCGCCGAATCTGAACCAGAGATCGACATGCAGCGAATTCTGATTCGTGGTGAGTTTGTGCGTCCATTGAGTGGAAAACGCATCGCGTTTTCCGGAAAATTACGTTGCATGAGCCCTCGTGATGCCGAAACCTTAACAGCACGACTGGGGGGCACTTGGCAGGAAAATGTCAATCAGCAAACCGATTATCTCGTCATGGGATCAAGTAGCAACTCTTCAGCATCGAAAGATGCTCCCGACAGTGCTCATCTTGTGCAGTCTCTTAGCGAAGCGGGACACACAGTAAAGGTCGTCGATGAACGGGAGTTTTTGAAGCTTGTGATGTCATAATGACTGACCTATGAATCTGGTCCTCAAAAAGTAATTTTGTCTGTGTTTCAGACGACACATTTAACCGATGCCAATAAATAATCTCAAAATCAGGACTTTTTAGCCGCTATATTCAACTCAGGACGGGCTCTGGCTTCCATCCCAGTTCATTGAATCGTTGGTCATCTCTGATTCTGTTCCACCCAAAAACAAATATTACTCGACTGGTGTTGATCGCATGAATTACGGCCTCATTCTTCTTTTCGTTGGCCTGGTTACCGCTCATCTGGTTTCTCAGAATCAAACCGTTGACGCACAGGAAAATAATCAGAATAGCCGCTTGGAGGAGGCAAATTCGTTGAACGAAGAATCGCCCGCTGAATCAACCGCTCCGTTCAATGTGCCCTTCAAAACCTATGGTGGGACACAATTCTGGACAGATCACCAACACACCCATGGTTACCGTATTCAGTCGAATTGGATGACCAATCATTGGCGACTTCTCGATGCCACGGACGTCCGCCGCGCGTGGGGCACCAGGAAGCAGTGTGAAGTGGCTTTGGCTGGTTTGTTAAGCGACAAAAAAGATGCCTCCGAAGACAAAGAATATGTCATTCTGCTGCATGGCTTGATGCGCACGCACCAATCCATGCGATCCATGGAAAAAACTTTACAGGCAGCTGACTGTGGAACCATTTTGCGTTTTAGCTACGCGAGCACCAGAAATACGATTGGAGATCACGCAGCAGCTCTTCAGGAGGTACTCAATGGTTTGCCCAAAGACGCAAAGATTTCGTTTGTGGCTCACAGCATGGGGAATATCGTCGTTCGTCATCTGCTTGCAGATTTGAAAGAAGAAGGTGACCCAAATGGTTTGCTACAGCGGTGCGGTTGCATGGTCATGCTAGGACCTCCCAATCAGGGTGCTGCTATCGCTCGACGTCTGGCTTACACCAAAGTGTTTGGTCTTGTCGCTGGTAAAACTGCCCTGCAACTCGGACCCAACTGGCAGCAATTGGTCGGAAACCTGGCCATTCCCGAATTTCCGTTCTCGATCATTGCCGGTGACCTGAGCGAAAAAAACATCCGCAACCCGATCCTGGGTGAAGCCAGTGACTTTGTTGTGCAAGTGGAGGAAACCCAGCTGGAAGGCCACGAATCATTCACCACCGTGCCAGTCGTGCATAGCACGTTAATGACGAATCCAAAGGTGCAAAAACTGGTCGTCGAATTTCTGCAGTCACACAAAATCTGACAATCCAGTCGACAGCGTTTCCATTGCTGGGCGATGACCAACGACCCAAAAACCACAGCAACTTGATCAAACCATCCGCGGACAGGAAATCCGGGTCATGCCACAGCTTCGGTGATTCCGACCAGCAAAACCATACCCAATCAACTCACTGGGTTGATTGTGATACAAGTGATGGTAGTGACATCATGTCCAACTTCGAAGGCGAACGAAGCAGTCTCTTGCAATCACAAAGCCAGACCACACACTTTCGATGATCAAAAGTCCATAAAATAAGAGAACGCAGACATCAATTGACGCCTGCGTTCACGATAGAATAGCTGCGAAATAATAGTGGGTGCAGATAAGATCTGGACGCCGACCCGATGTCCGAAACAATTGTTCCAGAGTTCACCAAAGCAATGTATATGGCTGAACCAGATGGACCGATTATTGATAGGAAGGTCATCCTTGTAAAGGGTGAATCTGTATGAACTCGAATGACGACAAGAATATCCCGGAACTGCTGAAAATAGGGGATAAAATCTCTCTTCTTCCCGTCATTCATGGGAGCGGGCAGTTTGCAGTGACCGTGCGGCGTTGGATGCTCGAACACGCATTCGACTGCATCGCAGTGCCCCTGCCGGGATCATTTCGAACCGCTGTGGAAGCCGCGGTTCTCGAATTGCCCCGACCCTCCATCGTGATCCAACCGCCGACCACTGCATTCACAGCAGAATCGGAGAACTGGGAACTCAACGAGTGGAATTCAGAAGAAGCGGAAATCGACGATTTAGACGCAGCCACTTGCAGCTACATTCCGATTGATCCCTGCCAGAGTGTGATCATGTCGATCCGCGCTGCGATGGGCGAACGTATTCCCCGAGAATACATTGACTTGGAAACGGATCCGTTTCGCCCTTATGCCACGACGATGCCAGATCCATTCGCGGTCCGCCATGTAGCGCCCGAAAAATTCGCGGCTGCAGTCTTACCAACCATTGTCCCACCGACCGATCAACAAACACGCCAACGCATGATTCACATGGCTTGGCGTCTACGACAATTGGAAAATCGCTACCAACGAATCTTGTTGGTCACGAGTGTTTTGCATTGGCCCTGGATTCGTGATGCTTACACACAATTAGGAATCAGCTCTAACACGCCTCCAAAAAGTGAAGTGACAGCATCTCTGGAACTACCGGATGACGATAATGTGCAGGAACCTGTTCGGTATGCGGTCAAGAATCGCACCCTGATGTTTCTGTTTGGTGAGTTACCTTACATCACTGGCCTCTATGAACGAGCAAGATCAGAACTTGAAGAGGATGACGATCTGCAAATCGATGGGGTGAAAGAACTGCTGATTGCTGCTCGGGAAGCTTATCGCCGAGACCTTGGTAACCGAGCTAGACGCATCACGCCTCTGCATCTGTCAAAGTGTTTGCAGTACATCCGCAACCTGTCGTTGATTCATCGTCGTATGACACCAGACCTGATCACGATTGTGACTGCCGCTAAACAGATTCTGGGGGATCAATTCGCGTTGCACGTAGCTGAACTTGCAAACGACTACCGCTACTCCGAAGCAGATGAGGAGCACACTGAATTGGAGGAAGTCACATTAGGAATCGACCAAGCTCGACTTCCCGATGGAGAAATCAAGTCACTCGTCAATCGGTTGCCGGGACCACCCATGACATGGTGCACGCTTGAACTGAAACGGCGTCCCACAAAGTCAGAATCAGATCAATGGAAGTACCGATGGAATCCGTACAGCCAATGCAGCTATCCACCGGAAGATGACCGGATTGAAAACTTCAGAACACGAGTTTTTGAACGTGCCCGGTCGATCATGGGCAACGACTTGGCAAAAACCGAGAAATTCACGACCAGTGTCAAAGATGGCATTGATATCCGCGACACTCTCCGACACTGGTATGAAAAGCAAATCTATGTCAAAGTCGTCCCACCAAGTCGAGGCACACTTGATGCTTGTGTAATGCTGTTCGATTCACCTGCTGACCCCCGTGATTACCCATGGCGCACAACGTGGTTCGCAGAACATAAAGACGAGTCGACTCTCTCGTTCTATGCGACCAACTATGAGGAAGAGATGGTTGGTCCGGGGATCGGCATGGGCATTTATGGAGGCGCGCTCTTTCTTTATCCACCTGTGGGAATCCCCGACGTGTGGACAGACGCAAGACTCGATTACACAGAAACACTTGAAGAACGCTTGCTAGCCGCAGCTTGTGTGCATTCGCGAGGCAAGCAAATCGCTGTGCTATCTGCATTGCCGCCGGGCAATGGCTTTCGGAAGTTGGCAAGACGGTACCGAAAACATCTTGTCCATGTCCCACTGAATTCATTTAGCGATGAACAGGTCCAGCAATTACGCACCGTGCATGTATTGAATGGCAGTGAAGTTCGAAGCTATGCTGAAGAATTCATCAGAAAAGTCTGAGCAAAGATGACTCGCCGAGTCTGCCTCCAGGCGGCGATCCCCACTGCACTCGCACCACGCCGTGACAGGCAACTGACTAGTTCCCCGCTGCCCGCCTTTGTGCGGCTCTCTGAGCCTCAAGTACAGTGTCTTCGAGGGTACGACCCCGATGTTCTGGCAAATCCTCCTGGGGCACCAAAGGCGGTACAGTCCCACCGTTCTGTTGCCTCAAAGCAGTGCTATGGACTGCGATAATGCCCGATTGAAGCAACGGGCCTGGAGGCAGAAAAAAACGACCAATACCGCGACCTTGAAAGTTGATGTCCTCGATCACGTTCGGACTCTTGCCAGTTCGATCAATCGCCACCGACTGCATTGCCCATTCATGAATCACAAATTCGTATCGAACCGGTGGCTCATATTCCGTCACAACCTCGTGAGTGCGTATAGATCCATAAGGATTCATGACACGAAACTGCTCAATGCGTTTGCCACCCGTATCACGAATCAATTCCACGTCAGAAGATGAGTTCGGCTGAATCCGTATTGTTCGGCTTCTTGCAGAATCCTGAAGATCACGAATCCCAACCTGAACTTCACGGCGACCATCATTGACCAACTTCAGTCGAGCAGGCGGCAACGGTGGATTGGGAACAACGACGTGATCAACCAAAATGGATTGCGGACGTCGCCACCAACCGGCATACCCCTGCATGAACGGGTCCAACCCTAGTCCATACCATTGCCAAGGATGCAAATGCTGCCCATGGTGGATCTGATGCCGCAGATGAGACCTATGAGGTGGAAACAACTGGCCCGGAAAAAAGATCGGGGGGGCAAAGGTCAAGGGTGACACAATCTGCCCACGGCGTAATCTCACAGCTCGCCGCGTATTAATGAAACGTGGACGTGCATCTGCCAAGCCCGCCGTTTGCATGACACCGACACCCGAGCGTGGAAACCTTAGCGCCAGATCAATCTTGGGACTGTAATAACCAACAAACTCACCACCCAGTGAATCGAACGAAGGGTCGCGAGTAAAAACAGCCCGCTGACCTGCGCGACTTTGAACCGAAATTTGCCCACCCTCAATTCGGGCTATTGCCGTCACTTCGCCCGTCGGCTCAACCAGATCAAAGGCCTGCTGTGCGCTAACGGGAACCCTGAGAAGCGTAAATGCCAGCAAACTCCAAACAACATTGATGGACATTTTCATCTGCACGCTCTCTGGTAATCCTGACTGATGGATAAGCCGTCACGAAAGACATCCCGCGGTTTCAATCACCTGCGACCGCTAATTATAGAAGATGTACCTTCCTGTTCCGAAACAAACCCAAACAAAAGCTCATATTACCAATGCAAGACAGAACATCATCATCTAAGCATCCCCCTGAGGTTACCGATCCACTGATTCCACCCAACATGGAATAAGACCCTGTCACCTTCGGCTAGCGATTCGGGGCAGCAATATCAAGCAAAGTTGCTCCTTTTTCTTCATCAAGGACAGAAACGGCAAACCAGCTGCATCCTATCGGGTTTGGCACCACTTGCGCTGAAGAACATACACCTGCAAAAAAATTCTGACCTACGCCAGTATGCAACAAACATGATACGGATTACATGAATTTCCGGATTGCAACCAGCAGCTCGTCAATCATCTCGGTTCGATGCCCAGCAGAGAGTGAAATCCTCAATCTTGCTGTACCCTCAGGGACAGTGGGCGGCCGAATCGCTGGAACATAAAACCCACTCTCTGCCAACTGTGCTGAAACTTCAATCACGCGTGGGTCCGTTCCAACAACCACCGGAATGATCGGCACTGACGCTTCCAGATCGCTTGCTACAGTGATGGCAAGTTCCGCACGCACGTGGCGCGCCAACTGTTGAACCCTCCGCCGTCGCTCTGGCCGAGTCCTGATCTCACTGATACCCGTCAGTGCTGCGGCAACTGCTGCGGGGGCCAGCGAGGTGCTGTAAATCAGCGACCGGCAATGGTTGATTAAGTGGTCAACCACGACGCGAGGAGCCGCTACAAAGCCACCTTGGCTGCCAACCGCCTTGCTCAACGTGCCAATCCGTATCGCTATCTGGTTTTTCACGCCCAATGCATCACACACACCAGAGCCATCATCCCCCAGCACCCCCGTTCCGTGCGCCTCATCCGCAATCATAAATGCATCATGCTTTTCAGCGACTTCCTGCAAACGATCAACAGGTGCAATATCTCCGTCCATCCCAAACACTGTGTTTGTCACGATCCAAACGCGAGTAAATTCGTGGCGCCGCTGCTGCAAAATATGATCGACCCTCAGCCAATCTCGATGCGGATACACCACGCACTCAGCACGTGACAAACGGCAGCCATCAATTAACGATGCATGATTCAGCTCATCACTCAGGATCAAGTCCCCAGCCTCAGCCAACGCGCTAACCGCACCACTACACGCAGCAAACCCAGTAGGAAACAAAACAGCAGCTTCCGTTTCCTCGAGCTCTGCAATCTGATTGCTCAATCGGTCGTGACTGGTCGTCCAACCGGATAAAAGCGCACTGGCCCCGCTGCCGCCCATTACCCGTACATCCAAATCAGCACTACCTATCAAGGGCTGATCGTAAGGCCCCTCGTGGCCACGCATTTCCATGCCCAACCCGAGATAATCATTTGCGCCAAAGTTGAGCAATCGACGACCGTCGGGATCAATCACATGAACGCCATCAAACTGACGTGCGACAAGAGTTCGGAACCGCTTGTGTCCTCGAAGACTCTGTTGGCGTTGCGTTAAATAATCAAAGCTAGTCATCAAACACCGAGCCGGCAAACTGAACACATAAACTCACTGCAGACTCATTCATCCCGGAGGCCAATCAAGTTTACGACCACCCAGAACATGAAAATGCAAATGCATGACCTCTTGGCCACCGTCCTCGCGAGTATTCGCAACAAGGCGATATCCACCGCTCAGCCCCTCTGCCTCCGCGACCTTCGATGCAACCATTACACAACGCCCCACAATCGCCTCATCTACATCTGATAAATCAGCAAGGGACACAATTTCTTTTTTCGGGATCACAAGAAAATGCGTGGGGGCCTTCGGGTTTATATCACGAAATGCCAAGCAGAGTTCATCCTCGTGCAGAACATCAGCAGGAATCTCACCCGCAATGATTTTTGAAAAGATCGTTGTCATCAAAAAAGTCCAAATAGAACTACATTACTGCTTTCACGACACACACTCAACGGATCACACTCCCCAAAGCAATACCGCACACGCGGGACTGTCACGACAGTCCCGGTGAATCCAGAGTTTATCTTGTTGGCGACGTCATTTCGCCCCGCCACCATCGCATTGCTGAGTATCTATCCTCAAACACTCATCGTAACAATGACGTGCAACATTTCCAGCGAGACCAGGTCACGTTAGCAGACCAGACGTTGAGCGTGATACCGCCCCGCTGCAAATCCAAATACCGCAGCGATAACACGTGGGTAATCAACCCTGAATTTTTTTCCCGAGCGAATCCCTGCAAAAAGATCACGCCGACAGTTTGATGTTCGATCGCTCTGACTTCGACGGCGAAGTCAGTCCCAATCACAAAATTGCCAAGGGTGGATCTTGTTGCAATTTGAAGATTCCACTAGTTACCACTCAGGTCCGTGTCTCTCTGCCGGGATTCCTTTTCAGGAACTCCCAATGACAGCATAAAAACAAATGACAGCAAAACCGAGAGTAAGATTCTGCTGATGAATTCTGCGACTGTGCTTCAGCAGTTGCTGCAGGGGTCTCCCAGTGAGCGTGCAGCGGCAGCCGAATATCTTGCTCAACAAGGCACTGAAGCCGCATATGCGGCATGTGAACTCACCGCTGCGTGTGGTGACACCGAGACGGTCAGCGACTGGGCGGTTGCTGCACTGGAACAGTTGGGTGCACCCCCATCGTCCGCGATTGAGTCGCTTGTCAGCATGACACAGTCGGCAAATCCACGAACAGTGTATTGGGCGGTCACCCTGTTGGGACGATCCGGTCCTGATGCCGCAGTTCACCAACAAGTGCTTGTCACTTTGTTGCAACATTCCGAGGACTTGGCGGTACAGGAAAAAGCAGCGTGGAGCCTTGGCCGAATGCGGGCAAATTCATTGGAAGCAACGCAGGCGCTTCAACAAGCTGCCCAATCAACAGAGAAACGACTTTCGCGTGTTGCAACGAGATCATTGCAGCCAACGCAAACCTAGACAGATCAAATTGAAAAAACGCGATCACGGGCATGGAGGCCTGGCATGGCTCGCAAGAAATCCAAATTCTCATTATTGATGTGGTTGATCATCAGTGGCATTTCGGGAGGCGGGATCACGGGGTACCTGAAACCCAACATTCCAGTCATTGGCCCCTTGATCGCAAAGTTCACCGATAAGGGCCAGAACCTTACGGCAGGTAGTGGAAATCTGCTGACCGAATCGGCAGACGGTCTGCTTAACAATCAGTCATCTGGTGATTACGGAGGGTCAGTCGTTGCTGGTCGACTTGCATCGGCTAGGCAGGCTTCCAACCGGCAACAGCAGGGTACCGTCCAACCGACCACAGTTGCTGGAAACCAAGGCAATGCGAATTTATTGATCGCCAGTTTCAACATACAAGTCCTCGGACAATCGAAGATTTCCAAACCTGGTATGAAGGAACTCTTAGCTCACGTGATTCGGCAATTCGATCTCGTTGCCATTCAAGAAGTTCGCGCAAAAGGAGATAATGTCATTCCAGATCTTGTCACCACCGTCAACTCAAACGGCAGCCGATACAACTTTGTGATTGGTCCTCGGTTGGGCCGAAGCAACAGCAAAGAACAGTACACCTATGTGTTCAACACCAACACGGTGGAACATGACCCATCATCAGTTGGCACGGTCAATGACCCGAAAGACCTTCTGCATCGCGAGCCATTCGTAACTCGATTCCGAGCAAGAACTCAATCACCTGCTCAGGCATTTACATTTTGGATGGTCAATATTCACACCGATCCTGATGAAGTTCCCGAAGAAGTAGACGCTCTGGCTGATGTATTTCAAGTGATGCAAAAAGCCCGAGCTGACGAGGATGACGTGATTCTGCTGGGGGACCTGAATGCCAGTGAAAAGCAGTTGGGCAGACTGGGAAAACTGCCGGGAATGCAATGGACAGTCAGTGGGGTGACCACCAACACTCGGAAGACCAAAGCGTATGACAACATTCTGTTCCAAGGACAGGCAACCCGTGAATACACCGGTCGCTGGGGTGTTTACGACTTGGAGCGTAACCTCGGACTAAGCCGTGAACAGGCACTGCAAGTTTCCGACCACCTGCCAGTTTGGGCTGAGTTTCGTGTTTGGGAAGCCCCCCCGCCCACAAGTCCTGTAGGACGGCCGTCTCTTTACAACTGACACACCGCAACAAGTACCATCAGCGTCGAATACCTAAAAAGGGAGCAGGACACCCTGAACATGACGATCTTCCTTCAAGGAGTCGAGTACATGAACGAAAATCCAATTTGGTTGCGGCGACGAACATCCTGAAACAATGGTCAAATTGCGAATTGCCTGACCATGTATTGCCAAGCAACTTTGCCTATTGGCCAGCCAGAAACATTCAATCTATTCACTGATTGAGAGAATTGGAAAGGACGTTTTTGAGTCCATAAACAGGCGTCAACTCGAATGACAACTGCAGACGTTTCGCCTCCTCTGCCTGGCCAGACGCCCGTAACTTATTCATCAATAAACGACTTGGACCGGTCTGAGTCGCCATAGGTAACGCCGCAATTTGCTTCTCCCAAGTTGGCCGCAAAGCAGCAACCTGCGGAGGCGGTGTCACGCGCCACGATAGAACGCGTGCAAGCTGTGAGATAGCTTTCGATGTCCCGGAATCTTTCACCAGCTCGTTAATAATCTGCAAGCCTTGATTGCGGTCTGCTGAGGAGAGCAACCAACTTGCCACCACAAGCCTGACAGCGGCAGAGGAATCCTGTGCCCTTTCCTTCGCGGCACGAACGACTGCCGCGGGCTGGCCCCCATTTTCCCAAGCGATCGGCAGCCACGCCACTACCATCGCTGGCAGTGGTCGACGATCCAGTTGCCCCACCAATTCCAATGCGATGGATGGTCGACCGCCAAGCCAGGCGCTATTGGCCGACAGCATGGTGAGCCATTGCTGCCGCCAAACCGGAGGGCGACTCTTCAATGCATCAGGCAAACCAGAAAGTGACTGTGCGTACTTACCTTCTTTGAAGAAATCAATCATGCTTTTTTCGAGATCAGAAACCTGTTCCGGTTCTATCCACAGCACACGTGCTGCTGATGTGACTACTTCAGCATTCTGTCCCTCAGGAATCATACGAAATTGTTCCGCGTCCAAAGCAACAACACGACCTGATAACACCTCGATGTTACGCGGATACCAATCTCCCTGTCCGACCGCTGGTTGAGCGGGCTCTAACCAAATTCGATCTGCGGCCCAGCTCCAATCTGACGGGACGACGCAACAAAAAAACAGAAACAAAAGAGCTAACAAACGCATTGAACGTACATACCTTGGTACTACGAAAGAGCGAACACTCAAAAACAACTGAAATGAATATATACCGCGTTTGCGCGGGATCATGGCGAATCAGGAATCGCGTCAGGTGGACCGCTATTCATTGGTTGGGATTTCTTTGGCTGTGGTACAGGAGACACCGTTCTTAACCTCCGGATATCAACGTACTGATACTGGCCTCGATTCTGAGCAGCAAGATCACGAAGAAACGTATCAGTAGGGGCTGCGGGATCAGCACCAAATTCGATGGTATGGATGGTCGCCCCACTCGCATCGGCAAGATTCCTGATCTCTCGCAACTCACCGGATGACAACCGTGGAATCCTTGCATCGGTCAGAAAGAATATAACGTCAGGTGCCATACGCAGAGCCATCTTCAAGGCTGACTCATGCTCAGTACCACCAAAAGCGGAAATCGAGCGGATATAGTTCTCAGCAAGATTCACATAGGATTTATCACCCGAGAACAACTGGTCCGGAACCCCTGAAAGCTGAAAGGCCTTTGGTTTGTCGTTGTAAAAGATCAGCTGAAAGCTCTGGCGATCAGTGAGGGTCCGGAGGCTGCGAATCAGTTCAGACTTAGCAGCCCTCAGCGGCTTGCCGCCAAAACCATTCATGCTATCGGAGCGATCAAACACATAAACGAACCTGGATCCACTTCCTGATACCCCAAAAACCATGGTGGTTGCCTCGGCCGAGTCACTGGCCCGTTGAACCCCCGTTCCCCTCGAGAATGCATCTCCCGACAGGTCACTCTGACCGACCAAGCCATCACCAGAAACTGGTTTGGGCGTGGACTGCATTGATTCCAAGACCCCCGGCAAATCCAGCGGTGGCGATAAGTCAGCGGGTGGTGCTGCCGACGAGGCCGCTGAGCTGGTTGCCATATCGTCGGTAACTTCTTTTTCTGGCTCGACAACCTCCTTGATCTCCTGATAACGATCACGATCCGGCAGACGGTGAACGAGGGCAATTCCCACCGGCCGATCCACCGAGGCATCAGTGCCCCGAGGAGCCTGGGACCATATCAACCCCAAAGCTGTCAGCAGGATGACGTGCAGAATCACCGACATCAGCAGGGCAGATCCTGTCCGTTCCGGAGGTACCATTTCCGCTAATTCGGCGTTCATGGTGGGCATTTGTGAGGTTTCAAGCGGTTTCATAGCACCCATTGTTCTAACCCATTTCATCAAAAAGTGCGCGTATGTCAGCGGACAATTCAATGAGGACGCTTCTCAGGAGGCCGTTTGGAAACTAATTTATTGCGGTACAAAGTTTAAAAATCAATTCCACCCCCGTGGTGACTGAGCCTGGAGAATCCCGTCGTGAGCAACGCTCGATATCTGTTTACAAGTGAATCCGTCAGCATGGGCCACCCTGACAAACTGGCGGATCGTATTTCCGATGGCATTCTTGATGCTTTGCTGGAGCAGGATCCCAACAGCCGTGTGGCTTGTGAAACGATGGTCACCACTGGCATGGCAGTCATCGCAGGTGAAATCTCAACCAAAGCCCGAGTCAGCTATTCCGATGTCGTCCGTGAAGTCATCAATGAAGTGGGCTACACCGACGATCAAATGGGAATCTGCGGCGATACCTGTGCGGTCATGGTTTCGCTCGATACTCAAAGTCCTGACATCGCTCAAGGCGTTGATTCAGACGATGCGGCTGGAAAAGAGATTGGAGCGGGTGACCAAGGCCTGATGTTTGGTTACGCATGCAAAGACACTCCAGAACTGATGCCGTTACCGATCGCTCTGTCACATCGCATCATTAATCGTATTACCGAAGCGCGATTCAACAAGGAAGTTGACTGGTTGCGTCCTGATAACAAAAGTCAAGTCACTGTCGAATACGAAGGAAACACTCCCGTTCGCATCGACACGGTCGTGGTCAGCGCACAGCACAGCCCTGATGTGTCCAATGATGAGATCAAGTCATTTATCATCGAGCATGTGATCAAGCCTTCACTGCCTGCCGAACTGGACAAAGGTGATATCAACTATCACATCAACCCAACTGGCAAGTTTGTCGTCGGTGGCCCTCATGGTGACTGTGGCTTGACCGGCCGGAAAATCATCGTCGATACCTACGGTGGTTGGGGCCGCCACGGCGGTGGTGCTTTCAGTGGCAAGGACTCAACCAAGGTTGACCGTTCAGCCGCTTACATGGCACGCTACGTTGCCAAGAACATCGTTGCAGCTGGTTTGGCTGAACGTTGTGAAGTACAACTCGCCTATGCAATTGGTGTTACCGAGCCTGTCAGCGTTCATGTGGACAGTGAAGGCACTGGCAAGATCGATGATGCCAAACTTTGCGAGCTGGTGCGTGGACACTTCCCTCTGACGCCCCGAGGAATCATTGAACACCTCGAACTACGCCGCCCCGTATTCCGACAAACAACGGCTGGTGGTCATTTCGGTCGCGAGGGTGATGGTTTCACTTGGGAGCAAACTGACAAGGCAGCAGCATTGGTAGCAGCAGCCGGAATCACAGCAACGGCTTGAGCTTTGCGTTTGGTTTGGACAACCGACTTGCACCTGAACTCTGTTCCCCCGCGTGCGTGGGAACGGTGGGTTCGGACAATCAGCGCCTTGAAAGCAGACGGGTTGGTGATTACGGGCGACATCTCCGAAGGCGATGACGTTGTGCCACAGTTGCAACGCATCGCTAGCGAAATCAATTTGCCCATCTATTTTGTGTTGGGCAATCATGATTTCTATGGAAGCACCTTCCAAGCCACACGGCAAAATGTAATTCATGCATGTCGTGCTTCCAGCCAACTGCATTACCTGACCGATTTATCGGCCCTAGCAGTGTCTGCAGGAACGTATCTCCTTGGCGAGGATGGTTGGGCGGACGGTACGGTTGGGAATTATGAAGAATCAACGATTCATCTAAATGACTTTCAACGCATTGGCGATTTCAAAGCATGCGGCCAATTTGCTTGGAAACAAAAGCTAAAAGATATTGGCAGTGATTCGGCAAAACGCTTGCGGAACAAATTGGACCAGTTAGCACCCGACACCCATCAGGTGCTCATACTAACCCATGCACCTCCATTTCGAGATGCTTGTTGGTACGAAGGAAAGACGACAGACGACAATTGGGCGCCCTTTTTCGTAGCTGGACAGGTGGGAAACGCCCTCATCGAATTCAGCATCCAGAGACCTGATTGCAAAGTAACGGTACTTTGCGGTCACACACACCACGCAGGAATTGCCAAGATAGCCGACAACCTGCAAGTGCATACAGGAGCCGCCGTACTTGGCCAGCCTAGCATTGAAGCAACCATCACGGTCACCTCGCAAACACTTACTGTCGTCCCACGCAACGATGCTCAGTGACCCATTCGGGTATGGACCACCTAGGCAACGATTCACAAGGATCCAACAAGCAGAACGATCAACCACAGACTTTTTAACTTCTGTATTGGCTCCACAGCGCCATCAGTTCTACCAGATGCTCAACTGCCGCAGTCATTTCATCTAAACACGCAAACTCGGTAACAGCGTGTATGTTGTGTTGCCCACTGGACAGGTTGGGGGTCGGAAGTCCCTTTTCAGTCAATTGACTGCCATCAGTGCCACCACGAATACTTTCACTTTTGTATTCAACACCAAGATTCTCAAACGCCTGTATCGCAAGTGTCACAGCTTCTGGCAAATCACCTAAACCATCTCTCAGGTTTCGATACTGACGTACGATTTTCACGTTGGCTTTCAACCCTGGCATCGCCTGTACCACAGCATCTGCAGTTTCCTGCAGTTGCCCGGCATACGTCTTCAAATCTTCTGTTTCAAAAGATCGCAAAATCAACTCGACCGTAGCTGATCCCACACCCCCTTCAATTGTGTACGGATGGATAAATCCCTCTCGCTCATGAGTGGTCTCAGGCGAACAGGTTTCTCGAGGTAACTGCGCCACGAAATCTGCTGCTGCTCTGACCGCGTTCACCATCCGATCTTTCGCAATCGATGGATGAATATTATGCCCCTCAAAGCGTACAATTGCAGCATCGGCCGAGAATGTCTCCTCATCGATTACCGCGGCACCACCCCCGTCGAGTGTGTACGCGACGGTTGCGTTGAGTTTTTCCAAATCGATTTTATCGGTACCTCGACCAATTTCCTCATCGCATGTGAACAGAACTTTCACGGGGCCATGTACCAAATGTGGATTCTCAACCAAGGTTGCTACCAGTTCCATGATGATTGCAACGCCAGCCTTGTCATCACCCCCCAAGAGCGTTGTCCCATCGGTAGTAACCAAGGTCATGCCAAGCATGGACTGCAAGGCAGGGCATGATGCAACATCAATCACGTTCCCGCTGGGTAATGTGATATCACCACCTGGATAAGACTGAATTACCTGAGGCTGAACGTTTTCTCCGGGTGCCTCGGGAGATGTATCAAGATGGGCAACCAGTGCTACCGTCGGTCCTTGTTCCCCATTGCTGGCAGGAACAGTCCCCCATACCAAGGCATGCTCATCCTGACACGCATCTTCAATAGTCAACGCACGAAGTTCCGCAAGTAGCAGCTTTCCCAGGTCCCATTGACCAGCCGAACTCGGATAGCGATCACTACATGGGTCGGCGGAGGTACCCACCTGCACATAAGACAAAAAACGCTTAAGAAGTCTTTCACGGTTGATCTGAACGCGATCAGCACTGGCACCAGTCATATTGATTTGCACAAAACGGGGAAAGATGACATTAGAATCGGCTCGGTTAGAACACAGACCCGATAAGTTGTACATTGTGTCACTGAATCAGGAACTGTTTTTAACACATCCCGGGCAAGCGGAAGATGAGCGAGAAAGTTGCACACCTCGTATTTGATGTCGAGAGCATTGCTGATGGAGACCTGATTTCAAGGGTTCGTTATCCTGATCAGAACCTGAGCGACAGCGAAGCAATCGCTACATATCAGGACGAACTGATGGAACAGCGTGGAACAACCTTCATTCCGCATACGTTCCAAATACCAATCGCAGTCGTGATCGCAAAAGTTGCAACCAATTTGCAATTGCTCGATATCGTGTCCATTGATGAACCCGAATTTCGGCCTCATGTAATCACAGAAAATTTTTGGAGGGGGTGGGAAGCATATAAAAACCCGCAATGGGTCACGTTCAATGGCCGATCATTCGACATTCCATTGATGGAGCTCGCGGCATTTCGGTTTGGAATCTCCCTGCCAGCATGGTTTAGATCAGATGGCTACAAGTCACCACGAAACCGGTTCAACACAACTGCGCACCTCGATCTGCAGGATGTGCTGACCAATCACGGTGCCGCACGGTGCAACGGTGGGTTGAATCTCGTCGCACAGTTGCTTGGAAAACCTGGCAAGATGGGGCTCACAGGAGACAAGGTCCAAGAACAATGGGATGCAGGCCATAAAATGGCCATCAGTGACTACTGTCGCTGCGATGTTCTGGACACTTATTTCGTTTTTCTGCGGACCCAGGTGCTCACGGGAAAAATCTCGCTACAAGAAGAGATCGAGTTGGTAGAGGCTGCGAAACGGTGGATTGAAGAAAGGGCTGGGACATGCGAAGCATATGCATCGTACCTTGAGAGCTGGAGCAGTTGGCATAATCCATGGCAAGCTACCAAACCAGAGGCAGATAGCGAATCAACGTGAAACGCCATGTGAAACCGTAGCTCTCAATTGAAAATCCACCTTTACCTAAACAAGCCAATTTCGCTACTGTCCGGGATCACAGAAGCGTCCCTGCCGGGCGTTTCGCCAGCGCCAAATTTTTCCACCTCGATTTTCAATCAATGGCTGGACACGGAAGTCTTCGCCCAAAACGTCTGCTCTCAAAATTACCGACCATGGTAATGCGGTGGAGATGCGCCAACGCATGCTTGCAATTGGCGATTTTCCCCTTTGTTATCATGCTATTGATAGGAGAGCACGCCGCAGCAGGTGATCGTGACCTCACCCTGCAAACGTCACGAAACAACACCGTCGACCTTACTCTGGATTTTGACTGGGCTGTCGAGGAGGCACAGTACTGCCACCTACGTATTCAATTGGTTGATGATTCTTCCAAGCAACAGTACATGATTCACGAACTTGAGAATCTATCAGACTCCGATCAAACCGTTGCAGCCTTCACTCTGAATCAAGACGCGACTCAACTGACTTTTCACCCTCGTGCACGAGTCAATTCCGTGCGTGTTCGCCTGCGAGTCCAGGGCACACCTGACACTCGAATTGTTATCGAATCACTTGACGAGCCACGCAATCCAGAAGAAGTTCGCACTGCGCAGCCTGTACGTGAAATTCGTTTCGCGGACTTGCTACTGAACAAGGTACTCCTCTCCGACACGCCATTCGTAGCAGCAAAGACAGCTACGCAACGCTCTAGTTGGTCAATCCAACGTGCAGATACGGATGAAATTCGCATTGCCGGCCTGCAGCCAGTCCCAGTCTACCAGCCCAATGAACCTCTCGAGTTGGCTGCCGCTGTCAATGCCATGACACGCGAAGCGTCTTCCGTGCTGACCTTCCACTACTCGATTGTGCAGCTCTCCAACCAAAAAACTGTGGTACGCCACCGTAAATCAATCAGCATCAATGCCGCTGGAAACAGTGACGTGATCCCGATTACTGAAGTAATTCCGGAGACACCGGGGGTTTACGAAATACGCTGTCACCTTTCGAGAGACGATGACCGCATTTGGGATCGACTGCGAGGTCGCGAAACACCAATAGTAAAAATGGGTCGTCCATTCTTTGTGGTATCTAAACCAGAAACCAAAGCCCCGACCGAGATAGAAAACTGGCAGGTTGCTGGAATACTCAGGCCGTCAGCGTCGAATTGGTCAGTGGGTCAGTGGTTACCAAAACGGACCACCCGTTTCATCCCAGGTGTCAAGTCAACCGAGCCTGCAACCAAACTTGAGCAGGCTCAACACTTTGGCGAAACAGTATCCCTGCTGCCAACTGACGACCCCTTTCAGGCTAGCATGCCGGTACTCACTCCTGGCACACCTCACAAAATTAAACTGCGGTTACCGGCAGCTCAGAATATTCAATTGCAAATTGAAGCGGGCGGCCTCGACAATCGCGATCGTCCAGCTACCAAATTCATTCTTTCGGACACCAAGACGATTGATCTAAAAGAGCAATGGCGAACCTACACATTCGTGCATTATCCAGCCGAAGGTGATCAGATTTGGCTAACCAATCTCGGTGATGGCGTCTTGCAACTGGAATCCATCGAAGTTCAAGCAGGTCCGCAACATCTCTTTCCACCTCATGCTGATGAAGATGGACTCAGTTCATTGCCCGAGACCCGAGAGACCATCCTTCAAGTCAACGATATCAACTGGGTAGAATCACTGACCAAAGATGTGCAACAAAGATATCCATTGGACGATTTCGATGCACGAACCATCAACGCCTTTGACCTCTGGTTAGCGCTTGATCGACTTTGTGATCTCGCCCGAGCTAATGGGATGAGCGGGATTATGTTGCCCGCAAACTCCGGGGGCAACACGCTCTTCGAGACACGAAGCCTGTTGCCAAGAAAGACCTCCGCGAACGCAAACGCCAATCAGTTGGCAACAACCATCACCTTAATGGCAAACCGCGGTCTCAAGACGCACGTGCTTCTTGATCCTGACTTCATGCTGTTACCCGTCGAACAGGCCCTTCTGCAACGTCCGGCTCTAATTCAACAACTAACAAGAAGTCAGCAGGGCAATGCATTTCAGTACAACCTGCTGCACCCACTTGTGCAAGAGAGTCTTGAAGAACTTCTCTCTGAATTAGTATTTCAATGCGGACAGTCTGACCAGTTCGGCGGAATCACAATCGACTGCAGTGGAGGAAGTCATCTGCAACCCATTCAGCAGATGTTGGACAGTGACGCCGCCCTGACCACCTTCGCGCGATCACTCAACGTGAATGTCGCGACTGAACAATTACGCGCGTGGTCGAAAGGTGAGGGCCAAGAGACCTATAACAACTGGGTGCATCAAGCAACCACTCGCTGCTTCCGCGAACTGCAGCAGCGTGAACCAGAAACTGCATTCACCCTAAAATTTGCACCCTCTGTCCACCCAACCGCCCAACCCCGACCTGCCGAGACGGATATCCAAGCATTCAACCCAGCGGAGAACTTTCCGTTAGGTTTCGGAAACAGATATGGTTATACCGACTCCCGATTGTTGGTACACAAAGCCTTGCGTGTTCCAGTGCCATCCGAAGAGGGCGCAGTGGCTACAAGCGTTTACTTCAATACGAAACAACAACTCGCTGACACTGCCCTCGTACAGAATCAAAAACAATTGCTGGAAGACACTTGTCATCTGATTGATCGACTTGACCCCACCACCCTTGCGGTCAAGCTTCCGATTGATGGTCGCATTTTACGGCCTCAGTTTGATAGCCTTCTGCAATCGTTTCGGACCTTGCCACAAACGGGCATGCAATCAGTCAATGTCGAAAGCAGCGCCCAGAACACTGTTCGCGTTAAAAGCGTACGAATCGGTGGTTATCTACACCTTGCGTGCCTATGCCTGACCCCATGGGCAAACGAAATTGACATCGAAACCAGCCAAAGCGTCGAGTGGAAAGCTGTCGGTGGAAATCCAGAAGGCATTCAAATTGAAAAACTGAATGGGAACCGCGCGCGAGTCCAACTCGCAGAAGGACGTTTAACACTGCTACGATCAAGCCAACCCGTGGGCGACACCGAAATCACTTCATGCCGCGCGCGACTCAGCGGCGGATCTGCGGCGCTGGCAGAAATTAAACGTAAAGTGACCTTAGTCGCTCAGCGAATTGGAATTTTGTTCGACTTCGAATCTTACGATGCCCTGAATAACGGAGGATTCGAAAAAGCAGGCAACTTGGGACTGGTAGGTTGGTTGCATGCACAACATCCTGAAGGCTGCGTCCGGGTCGACGATAGCCAACCTCTAGAAGGCAAGCATTCAATCTTGCTCACGACTGAAACCAATACAACAGCACGAACGTGGCTAGTCAGTGAGACCATCACACCACCGGAATCAGGTCGTCTTGCTGTCTCATTAGCGTGCCGTGCCGAAGCGAAGACGAACGCCGGAACCCACCGCTTGCGAATCTCTCTTGAAGCGACTGAGAATGGAAAACCGATACGCTATTCCAATGAGTTTGAGATCCCTAAAAATGGTCAATGGGGAAATCGGGAAGTACAACTCGAGGCACTGAATATCGATGCCGCCAACATGCACTCATTGCGTCTCACCATCGACAGCCTCTCAAGTGGCCGAATCTGGATTGACGACATCAGACTTCATGATCAGTTCCCCACGGTTGGCGAAAGAGACGAATTGCAAAGTGGTGCTTTCCTTGCCGTACAAGGCCTGCAGAAAAGCAACCTCGCGCCGGCGGGTCGATTATTGCAAAACGGTTGGGCACGATACCTGCTGAAACTCGATCCATTAAAGGAAATAGAACCCAAGACAAACGAAACAGAATTGGAAAAAGAAGAGATACCCGGGATTGCTGAGCGGATCCGAGATTGGATCCCCCGACCTCTACGTTTTTAATTCTTGCCACCAAAAATGGAATTAGCCATGTTTCGATGGGTCAAGCGTATTGGAATCACTGTGTTGATGATTCTTTTCCTTGCTTCACTCAGTGGCTGGTGGCTATTCAGGCAGACTCGGGTCGTACCAGAGTTCTATCAACAGGCTACGCAGCTCAGCCATCCTGACACAGAAGCAGGAAGCTACCAGCTCGAAGCCAATGTAGCTAAATTGCAACAGGATGCCTCCAAACCAGGCTCGTGGAATGCAAGCTTCTGCGAAGAGGACATCAACGCCTGGCTTATCAATCAGCTGCCCCTGAAGTTCAAGCAACTGCAAACTGCAGGTGGGAAAGATCCAAGAATCAGCATCCAGCAAGACCATCTATTGGCTGCTGCACGCTACACCGACGCAAGGCTTGACACTGTCATTTCCTGTGAATTGCATGTGGAACTCACGGAAGAACCCAATCTGTTAGCGGTCCACATCCGCAACCTAAAAGCTGGTGCTGTCTCCCTGCCAATCAGTCAATTCATGGATGGCATCCGCACCGAGGCTGCCAAGGGAGGTGTTAAGATCCACTGGGACGAAACAGAATCAGGGCCCACTGCGCTTGTTCAAGTTCCAAGTGAACACGCCGGATATGCTTACAGTCCTGTCATCATTGAATCACTCGAGATGATGGAAGGAGCCATTATTCTTTCGGGCCACACCGGGACAAGAGAAGAAAACTGCTACGCACCTCGAGGCCCTGTCCACCAGTTTGTTACTTATCAGCATATTGAAAAACGCAATTCCAATATGGTTTCCGGGTCGGCAACCTTTCCTTCCCGCCGCTGAACGATCTCGAGTATCCCACGTTGAAGCCTGGACTCTGTCCGCCAACGCAATGCTGCTTTGAAAGTCACTTCCGGCACAGCACTTGTCAGTTGCGTGTATTCGCCAGCAAGTATTTTCCGTACACTGCCTCGCCCCCCACCCAGATCACCTTCTCGGTCAAGATAGACCACACGATGATCGGCCAATTTCAGACAAGGTACATCAAACGAATTTTCCAAACCAGTGATCAAGTCCGTCGACCATGTGGCCAACACGTCACCTGTCGCAAACATCCAATCCAGATGTGTCTCTGTCATCCGTTCGAAACATGGACCGACATCATGTCGCAAGACAACGAAACGCTTCCAAGAATCAACTGCCCAAGGATCATTATTTTCTGCTATTCCCATCATGCCTTGATCTAAACCATATCAATCACTGAACTGCGAATCTCTCAAACTTCAAGCCATTGGTAGCGTAGCAACCCCTCAAGGTTTTTTGACTGACTGGTACTGATTCCGCAGGGAGTCATCGATCGTCCCTTGTGTGAGCAAGATGAACTTCGCACGGCGATATGCTTCTTGCTGGGCACCCATTTTTTGCAACAAGCGGATTGCTGCTAGTTTCGCCTCATGCCAAACGCGTTGACCTTGTGGTAATCCGGATGCCAATTCGTCCCAAAACGCGACTCCAGCTTGCTGTGCTTTTAAATTGTCACTCGATCCCAGCATCGTAGCGGCCTGCTGTATCGATTGCTGAGGATCTGTGGACAGCTTCTGCACCTCCTTCAACAGATTAATAGCTTTTGCAACTTCGCTGTCCCACAAACTACGTTCCGCTGACTCCATCGACACTGCTTCTGAGCCCAACCACCCAGCCAACAAAGCAACCGTTTTCTGACGCAGTGATGGATCCGTACGAGCATCCGCCATCAAACGCTGCTCTACCTGTGGTAGCAGAACCACGGGTGGTGATTCTGCTGGTATCAACTGACTCCTACGGAAATTGATGAAAGAGTCAATGAATGCATCCTCAGGAAACACATGTTTTCCCATCGGCTTTAGATCACCCAGCTCTGACTGATCCAAGTGCAAGGCTGAGACAAGGCGATATCGCGAGCGCATCGCTTCATTGCTAAGCAGTTTCTTCATCGCGGCTTGAAAGCTACTTATCGCCTTCCGCCGATCAGCTTTCTTGGATAACGTTGCATCCGCAGTATCAAAACCACTCTTTTCGAAGACCAGCAGCCATGCCTTGGCAATGGATTGCGACAGCTCAATATCCATCTTTGCCGGGTCAATATCCGATATGATTTCTGCAGCCTCTAGATAGCGCTGCTGTGATGTCAGAATGTTTTTCAACCAAGTTCGAATGGATCCGGAACTCGTGCTATCTGACCACCGCTGCAAGTTCATTCGCAGCATCGACTCAAGGCGTTTCAGGGTTACCGGATCAGATGGATCAAGCCGCGCTAGCAGGATGGCTGCCTGAAGATGTGTAGCGGATGCTTTCTCTGCATCAAACTTCGCCAGCGATATGTCTTGCATCAAATCAATTGCATCATTCATACGTTTTGCCGCCAGCAACGCTGCAGCTGCTTCAGCCACTCGACTCATCGCCCGATCGGGGTCTGTTTCAGCTGCCGCTGCGGCGGCCAAAAGATCACCAGCACGGCTCGGATCACCACGGCGCAACCAATCCTGACCCTGAGCAGCAATCACAGAGGGATCAACAGTGGCTTTAGATTGCCCCGTGGAATTCAAGTGCGACAGGGAAACCGCATCGGCTCGACGCCTCGCGTAAGCTCCCCCACGGCGTTGAATCGCTTCCAGCCAATCACCCACCCGACGCCCCCCATTGGCGACCAACAGGAACTCGAGTCTCGCCAAATCCATGGAGAGAGCGTTAGGCGCTGCCTCCGGTACATCCCCAAAAAAATCGTCCAGCAATTTACCCGCTTTCGTCATCTGGCCCTGAGCGATACATGAGCGCACCCTGAGAGCTTGTAATTTGGGAGGTAACGCACCTGTGAATTGAGGCAGCAACGCGGTCATCAAAGCATCACAGCGATCATATTGGGCAGCTCGAAAAACTGCTTCCACTCGCAATCGCTCAACTTCTTTTCTCGCATCAGTTCCCGCAGGCAAACGTGTAATCGCATCATTGGCTACCTGCTCCGCCTTCGTTGCCGCTGCGATGCAATCAGCACTACCGCTCGGAAACAAATCCGTTTGAAAGAGTGAAATTGACACTGCATCGATTTGAAGTTTTTGGCCGAGACGACGCAGATCAGCAATCATTCCCCGACTTGCAACAGTGCGATCTGATTCCAAAGCAGAGCGTTTCTGCTGAACTTCATCAGCCAAACTCGATAGATGCGACATCGCCGTCAACAACCGCCTTGTAGCCAGTTCCTGTATTTGATCGTTGCGTGGAGACACAGCAGCACGCAGCACACAGTGTAGCGCAAACGATTTTTCACTATCTGACAATTGCGATTTAAGAAATAACTGACGTGGATGATTCGGATAAGAACGTAGCAAGTCACGGATTGGACGCTGGACTTCTACCAACTCATCATTACCAAAATTGTCACGCGCCAACTGTCTGGCTGTCAGTATTTTTGATTCTCTCACCCGCCACTTGGCAGCAGCATCACCTTGAAGTTCCAAATCAGCCGAACGTAATCGGCAAAGGTCAAGGGCGTCATCAAAACGTCCATGTTCCAATAAAGCTTGAACCAGATCTTCATCCAAGTCATGAGTCATACGTCCAACATTCTTGGTGGACGGCTCAACAGCAAATACGTGCTCATCCCTACCGTCCAGGCGGACAAGTAGCACGAGAAGCAAAATGATTTGTCCAACACGAATCATGGTGACTCCGGCTTGGCAGCAAATAGCACTCGATCTACCCCCGCTGCGCGTGCGGCATCATAGGCCTGAACAGCAAGAGCCATCGTCACTTTTTCGTCAGGATCGACAATCACAGGTGGTTGCACCCCCAACGAAGTGATTTCAGTCAGGCGATCCTGAATATCACTCATGCCATCCAACGGCTGACCGTTCAACATGATTTGGGTTCCCTCCACCTGCCACAGGAGCCGGATGATAATCTCGTCAAACTTTTCAACCGGTAGTGTGTCAGTCGATGCTTCTGCGGCTCCCATTGGTAATTCCGCAAGAGAGCCAGGTAGATCAAACTCTGGCAATTCAAAGCTGCTGGTCCAGACAAAGAAAACCAATAACAGAAACACGACGTCAATCATGGGTGTCATCTTCAGTTCCAACGATTCATCATTGGAAGCCTTTGGTAGTTTCATAATCCAGCCTCCTCGCGAACAGCAATCGCAGCATCTGTGATTCCAGCTACAGCAGCTTCGCGGAGCAGTGGCTCAACCTGCTTGTATTCCACCGCACCATCGGTACGAATTCGAATCGCAGCATCGGTACCCTGATTGGCTTTCAAGTCCGACAGAATTGCCCGCATGCCGGAAAGATCAACGACATCCCCGGAAACCAACCACCGGGATTGCTGATCCACACTAATCGTCAAAGGTGCCTTGTCAGGATCGACAGGATCAAATGTAGAGGCAACCGGCAACTCCAGCGGTAGCCGATGCTCCTGCCGTGCCAGGTGACTAGACACCAGAAAAAAAATGATCAACAGAAAAACGACATCGATCATCGGTGTCATATTAGCGCCGACACTTCGACGATTTCCTTGATTAGGTATTTGCATCACTACATGGTACCTCACGTCCCGGTCACAATCCGATACCCTGTAGTTCTTGAATTCTGATTTGGCGGCAAGTCCGTACAGCTGGAACCTGCTTTGATGGGCGAAAACACTACCTTCCTCAAAAACTTTCTCCGAAATCCCGGACAAGTGGGCGCAATTGCACCCAGCAGCAGCCACTTGGTTCGCATGATGGTTGACTGGTTTGATTGGGATCAGTTACGTAACGTTGTCGAATTTGGCCCTGGTACCGGTGTATTCACGCAAGCGATCAGCGAAAAAGTTCACCCTGATGGCACTTTCTTTGCGGTCGAACGATCAGCTGAAATGGCCGAAGTGACCCGAAAACGCTGCCCCAATGTCACTGTCTACAACGATAGTGTCACCAATATTGCCGAACTCTGCCAACAAGAATCTATTGAGAAAATAGACGCTGTGATTTGCGGCCTACCGTGGGCTTCATTCCCCGAATCGCTCCAAACTGAGATCATCGATGCCATGCTGGGGGTACTGGCACCCGAAGCTCAGTTCGCAACATTCGCGTACTGGCAGGGGGTGATGTTGCCCGCTGGTGCCCGCTTTAGCCGACGCTTGAAAAGTACATTTGCAAGCGTAGAACGAAGCCCCAGCGTGTGGCTGAATTTGCCTCCGGCGTTTGTTTATCGCTGCACCAAACCTGCCTTGCCAAATCAAGCAAATTGAAGTCACTGTTACAGTGCTCGAAAACGCTGACGGTACTTTAACGGTGTAAGCCCTGTCGAAACCTTGAAGTGACGTGTCAGATGGCTCTGATCATAGAAACCGCACGCGCTGACAATCTGCGTCAAACTCAGATCACTGCTCTCCAACAAATGCCTTACCATACCCACACGCACCTCACGCAGGTAACGACTAGGGGTGATACCAAAGTTCTGGGAAAACTCTCGCTGCAACTGACTCACAGATAAGTGGACGTGTTCTGCCATGTCCTTGACTTCGATGTAACTTCCATAATTATCGATTATAAATGAGATGACACGGACAAGACGACTGTAGCCTGCGGCATCATCTGCAGAGTACTCATAAGGACGTTTCACACCCGCAATTCCGACCACCTTTTCTTCACGGTTCAGAAGAGGGATTTTGCTGCACAGATATAAACGGGGAACACCATTTTTCCCGGGTACCATCCAAACCTGATCAGACAGTGATTTTGCTGCCGTGATCACGCGTTGATCCTCTGCAACATATTGCGCCGCTATCGCTGGTGGAAAAAAGTCAAAATCCGTATGCCCAATCAATTCATCCGGATGTGCAACTCCTACCACATCACAAACAACGCGATTGGCTCGTACAAAACGACTTTCAACGTCCTTGATGTACATGTACACACCAGGAATGAAATCAAATAGATCCAACAACGTTCGAGGACGCGCAAGTTGCCCGAAAAATTGATCCTGCCATCCCTGCGGGTTATTGATTTCTTCGCTCATGCGGCAAATGTACAATTTCTTGAGCGATAGCTACAAGACCGCCGAAGCACAATTACAGAGACTTACACCAGATCGAACCCTATCAGTCAAAACCTAATCATCCAAACCTCGCCGCTAAGGGCGTTAGAGCAGTACCCGCTTCCACGATTGTGTAGTTGTCTTTGATCTTCAGCGGTTAAACTGCTAGTTAGCCCCAATCTCCCATTCTCACGACGAAAAAGTTAAATGCGTGGTATTGTCCCCCTGATCATCACACTGGTGACCTGTACGACCGGTACGCACGCCCATGCTGATGATGAGCTATCGTTCAATCGCGATATTCGTCCGATTCTTTCAGATACATGTTTTTTCTGTCACGGTCCCGACGCTGAGCATAGGAAAGCTGATCTGCGACTGGATATAGAGGAGATTGCGAAGCAGGATGCGATTGAACCTGGTAACGCCAGCGTGAGTGAGTTGATCGCAAGAATCACGTCAAACGACCCCGATGAATTGATGCCCCCGCCGGAATCAGGGAAGCATCTCAACCAGAAGGAGATCGATCTGTTGAAACGCTGGGTGGACAATGGAGCGATCTATGAACCGCACTGGTCTTATGTGGCCCCAAAACCAAAGCCTGCACCGAAGACTAACAGTGCATGGGCCCGTGATCCGCTTGATGATCACATTCTGGCGAAACTTCCAAAAACACTGTCGCAACCCTCACCAGATAGCGCACGTCACACGTTGCTCCGTCGGGTCACATTTGACCTGACTGGTCTTCCACCTACACAGGAGCAAATCAAGGCCTTTGTTGGCGACTCGAGCCCCTTGGCTTATCAGAAAGCTGTGGATCGTCTTCTCGCTTCGCCGGCATACGGGGAACGCATGGCAACCTACTGGCTGGATCTGGTTCGCTATGCAGATACAGTCGGCTATCACGGTGATCAAGACCACAATATTTCACCTTATCGCGACTATGTCATCGACAGTTTCAATGACGACTTGCCACTAGATGAATTCACGCGAGAGCAACTGGCAGGTGATCTTCTTATAGACCCCACGCCCGCGCAACAGATTGCGACCGGATACAACCGACTGTTGCAAACGACCCATGAAGGAGGACTGCAACCCAAGGAATATCTCGCCATCTACGCTGCAGATCGTATTCGCAATGTGTCAGCCGTTTGGATGGGTGCCACTGTGGGTTGTGCTCAATGCCACGACCACAAGTACGATCCCTACTCCACCAAAGACTTCTATTCGATGGTCGCATTTTTTGCTGACATCGATGAGCAGCAACACTTCAAAGTGGGCACCAACTCTTTACCTACAAAACGACCACCCGAAATCTCTGTAGGAAGCCGATGGCAGCGTGAGCTTTCTGTAGAACTCGAATCAAAATTGAAAACGCTGCTAGCCAAACTGGAGGAGGTAGATGCATCACAGGCAAAGGTGATCAACAGGCAGATTTCCGCCTACCAGAAAGAGTTAAAACAACTCAAGGCATCAAATCGACTCACGATGGTCACCCAATCAGTGACTCCGCGAGAGATTCGAGTTTTGCCGAGAGGCAATTGGTTAGATGAAACCGGACCCATCGTAGATCCAGCGATCCCTGAATTCTTAGGAAAACTCAACACGAACGGAAACCGTGCCACACGTCTTGACCTCGCGAACTGGATTGTCGATGTGGAAAATGGCATCGGAGGGCTGACTGCAAGGGTATTTGTAAATCGCTTTTGGTACTTGCTTTTCGGTCGCGGCATCTCCCCGTCACTCGGAGATTTTGGTGGTCAGGGGCAGCCACCGAATCATCCGGAAATGCTGGATCAGCTTGCGCTCGATTTCATTGCGGATAATTGGAGCATCAAACGCATGATGCGCCGTCTTGTACTTTCCCGCAGCTACCAGCAGACCTCGGACACGACAGACACACAGCTCCGCCAAGATCCATACAACCAATGGTTCGGACGCCAGGCCCGCTACCGACTTCCAGCCGAAATGGTTCGTGACAATGTACTGTCCTTAAGCGATCTGTTGGTACGTACTGTTGGCGGTTCCAGCGTCAAACCGAGCCAGCCTGCAGGCTATTATCGTCATCTGAACTTCCCAAAACGTGTCTACGCACCACATTTGGATCAACGCCAATATCAACGCGGTGTCTACGTTCATTGGCAGAGGCAATTTTTGCATCCAATGCTCAAAGCACTGGACGCTCCAAGTCGCGAGGAGTGCACGGCCCAGCGAGCACGATCCAACACTCCGCTGGAAGCATTGGTCATGCTGAATGACCCAGCCATGATCGATGCTGCGGTTGCGTTTGCCGCTGCTCTGTTGAAGTGCGAGCCAGAAGAAAATTCCGATGCCAAGATCAAAAGAGCATTTGAGTTAACAGTCTCACGACAACCTGATTCGTTTGAACTGACATCACTCAGCAAGTTGCTGGATTCCGAAATCCAACATTACCGTGCCCAGCCCGAAGATGCTGGCAAGTTGTTGGATACCATCGACAAGAACGTTGCCATTGAATCAGTGGACCCGCAACAACTTGCTGCGTGGACCACGCTCACCCGTGCTCTCTTAAATCTGCAGGAAACGGTCACCCGTTACTAGACGTCAAGCACAAACACTACTGCGATCGCATTCCATCACCGCTGTAAAGCCATTCTCATGAAACAGCATTCAAATCCACTCAATCGACGAACTTTCCTCTCCAACAATGGAGTGGCTATGGGCAGCGCTGCGCTGGCATCCATGTTGGCAACTGACTCACAGGCTGCCAACAAGGTCAACGCGGGAGCTCGACCTGACGTGCCGCACCATCTTGCAAAAGCCAAACGTGTCATCTTTTTGTGCATGGCCGGTGGACCATCTCACCTCGAAACCTTCGACTACAAACCGGAACTGGACAGACTCAATGGTAAACCCATGCCGGCGTCCTATACCGAGGGACAACCGATTGCACAGCTACAGGGAAAGGAATTGAAATGTCAGGGACACTTGACCAAGTTCGCCAAGCATGGACAGTCGGGCCAACTAATCAGTGACTATCTGCCTTTCCACCACAAGATGGCCGACGATATTTGTGTCATCCGATCAATGGTAACCGAGCAGATCAATCATGATCCTGCTCACACCTTCATGAACACAGGGACTGCAATCAGTGGAAGACCTTCGATGGGATCATGGGTCACCTACGGCTTAGGTAGTGAAAGCGAAAATCTGCCTGGCTTTGTGGTGCTTACGAGTGTGGGTGGTCGTAATCCACAGCCTATTGCATCTCGCCAATGGTCAGCGGGATTTCTTCCAAGCCGCTATCAGGGAGTGGAATTCAGCGGCAGTGGGCAACCTGTCAACTATGTCGATGCACCGGAGGGAGTCCAAGGCCGGCAACAACAACGTTTGATTGAAACCATTGGTCAACTCAATCAACATCGGCTGAACTCGACAGGCGATCCAGAAATTGAGACGCGTTTGGCAAACTATGAAATGGCATTCCGAATGCAAACATCCGTGCCTGACCTGGCAGATGTGTCAGATGAACCGCAGCACATTTTGGACATGTACGGCGCAAGACCCGGCGATGGTTCCTATGCCTCAAACTGCCTGCTCGCGAGGCGTCTTGCCGAACGTGGGGTTCGTTTTATCCAACTCTATCATCGCGGTTGGGACCATCATGGTGGTCTCGAGAAGTACATGGATATTTGTTGCGGATTGACGGATCGTGCGACGTGGGCGCTACTTACCGACCTGAAACAGCGTGACATGCTGAAAGACACGCTAATCATTTGGGGTGGTGAGTTCGGCAGAACACCAATGTTCCAGGGCAAGGGTGGTGCTGGTCGTGACCACCATATCAAGGGCTTCTCAATGTGGATGGCCGGAGGAGGAATCAAGCCCGGACAAAGTTACGGAGCTACCGATGATCTTGGCTACCATGCAGTGGATGATGTCGTCCATGTGCGTGACATGCACGCCACCATGTTGCACCAACTGGGAATCAATCATCACAACTTCACACACAAATTCCAAGGATTGGACATGAAGTTGACTGGCGTTGAGCCAGCGCGAGTGATCGAGTCCATCATCGCGTGAAAGCAAGACATGGAGGTAAAATCCAGCATCTCTGTGAAGTAGCGACTCCGTCACCTGAGTGGAGATCAGAGACTCAACTCACTGGCCGACTCGGGATCTAACACGAATGTCAGTCTTGCATGTCCCTGCAACAGTGATGCAGGATTAGAGGGATCAGCAGGCCCCTCGATCGCAGATTGAACTACTTTGGCTTTCGATTTTCCCGTAGCCATCAACACGATCCGCTGTGACTCAAGAATCGTCCCGATCCCCATCGTGATTGCGTGGCGAGGCACCTCTGCAGCTGATTTAAAAAACCGCGAATTGGCTTCGATTGTGTTCTCAGTCAAATCGACGAGGCGTGTCCGACTGTCAATGGGTGAATCAGGTTCATTGAAAGCAATGTGGCCGTTATTACCAATTCCCAAAAGTTGCAAATCAATGCCTCCTGCCTTCAAAATTTGCTTTTCGTAATCAGCCACATGATTTTCAATGTTGGACGCGAGGCCGTTGGGGACATGGGTTCGTTCCCTCAATACATTAACGTGATCAAACAGTTGCTGCTGCATGAAATAACGGTAACTTTGGTCATGCTCAGGACCCAAGCCCACATATTCATCAAGATTGAAGGTGGTCACTTTGGAAAAATCCAACTCACCGGCCTGAAACCTTTCCACAAGCAAATGGTATACACCCACCGGCGTCCCTCCAGTAGCAAGCCCTAGAACTGCAGATGGTTTCTCCCGAACTGTCTCATGGATCAAATCGGCCGTGCATTGTGCTGCGTGATCCTTGTCTGTAGCGACCACAATCGTGGGTTGATTAGCCTTCGTCATACGATGTTCTCTTCTAATAGTGCAGCAGAAGCCAGCAATTCATTTGCCCAATCGCTGGGCTTCAAAAATTCTTGCAACTCAAGTCGCAAATCATCACGCACAAATACCCGTACTTGCTTGACTTGGTTATCAAATTGTTGCTTGGCCAGAGCCGAAGCCACTGGTGAAACCTCACCCAAAGTCCTGACAGTTCCATCGCGACCAAGTACATCGACATCGATATCAACTTCTAGCTTTACCGGCGGTGCATCTAGCAGCACATCTGCGGGGTGGATGGGGACACCTGTCTTGGCAGAAATTCTCTCAGCCAATTTTTCTGAGCAGGCAACCAGCCACCAATAGGGCTTTCGCGCTAATGCCTGATGAACCTCGCGACCCTCAACCAAATTGAATTCAGCCGCGCGTTTATAGAGTCGGCGGCGTGAACCAAATAGACCTTCAGCCAGCGGTTCAGCAACACTGCCTTGAGCGGCCCGTCGCAACATTGAGACCCACGTTGCATCGACAAGTCCAAGAGTCGATTCAAGATCAATGCGATTCTGAAGCAAGAAGACACATCGTTGCAACATCGCTGTTGCCGACCTGACTGCGTGATGCCAGTAAACTTCGCTAAACATCACATAACGCGCAAAAACCATCATCTCGGCCGCCGTTCGACCTTTATCCATGATTGCTAATCGCGATGTTTCGGGGTTAAAGCAAAGTGAGCTGATTAAACGTCCGGCGTCAAAGTTTCGGCCATAAGGTACACCAGCATGCAAACTGTCACGCTGCAAATAATCAAGCTTATCAATGTCCACTGGACCACTGATACAGCTGCGTAAAAAACAGCACGCCTCTTGAGCTGTCACCTGCGATTCAGACTTTGGCTCCAGAAGAGCCAACACCTGAGATGGATCGCATTGCCAATCCTGCTCGATACATTCTACAAGACCGCTATTGTAAATGCATTGTCTGATCCGGGACTCATGCTCACCGAGTTCCCGAATATCCATGTCTTCAATGGGGTGACAATAGGGCCAATGACCAATGTCATGAATCAGAGCGGCGAGCACAAAAGCTTCGGCCATTGCAGGCGTGATTCGCTCGGTGAACTCGCTGTCCGACGAGAAGCGGGCTACGACACGTAAAGCGTTGTGGTAAACGCCAAGTGTATGTTCCAGCCGTGAGTGGGTGGCACCTGGATACACCAGAGACACCATCCCAAGCTGACTGATGGATGCCAATCGCCTCATTGGCGCCAGATCAAGAATTCGGCGTACCCGATCAGAAACCGGCACGTCTTGGGCGGGTGGAATTCGCACAAGTGATCCGATGCGATGCAAGGCGACAACTTCTGGCAGCATGGACAAGCAATCAGGCAGGAGGTGGGAAGGAGTCGGCCTTGCCAGCAGGGGAAGGCCCGGTTTCAAACATTAGTGGCCAGAGTCAGGCCGCTGATCAAGGCCAAGACAACCGACACAATAAAATACAACCCAGCAAGTGTCAGGCCATTCAAAGGTTCCAAGTCAAAAGTGGCAGCCGATGCGAGTGATCCCAGACCAACCATCACGGCAAAAATAATTCCAAACCACAGATAACTCATTTCTGCCGGGGAATCATATTCCATCACGTAGCTGGGTACAAAAACGTACGCCAACCATAAAGCGGCCAGGATCACAGACAGAATCAAAACCCGATTTCGTAAGTCTGGCCCGACATATGGTTCCAACTCGGAATCACGAACAAAACTATACCCTGACCAGACCAGAGGTGGAGCCAGAAAGAGCGCCCCCATAGCAAGGATGTAGACAGGAATGGTCTCCATGCCAATTCGCAGTCCGACCGCGGCGGCGACTGCCACCAAAATTGCACCGAATGTGATGGTCATACCCTTTCGGGTCACATCAGTTTCGGTACGCTTCAGGGGCTTGAGAATGCTGACTCCCTGACGATCCTTGGGAGCCCCATCGTCGGGTGCATGAATGACGACTTCTTCGGAGGCATCCGGTACCTTGATCTCCTTCTTGCAATTTGGACAAGGACCGGTCTTGCCAGCGAATTTGTCGCTGACCTGGAACCGCTTCAGACAGTTTGGACAGGTGACTTGAATCGCCATGAATGAAAAACAAAGCCCGAGTGAAGAGTCTCAATCCGCAGATGATGCAACCAACGCAGCGTCGCAGAACAGTTTGTCAGGTAAAGGCATGGAACCGCAACCCGAGGGGCAACGTGTGCCCGAATTAACTAACGACCTTTATGATAACCGCGCCACGAAAGAAACGTGCAACCCGGAAAATAAAGAAAACGAGCCTTCGGCGCATGTGGTGCTTTATCAGCCTGAGATTCCCCAGAATACGGGCAACATTGGCAGAACCTGTGTTGCTGTGAACGCAAAACTGTGGATTGTTCGCCCTGCGGCTTTCCAACTGGACGATGCCAAACTGCGACGTGCTGGACTGGACTATTGGGCCCACCTCGAGCGTGGAGACGCCGTCAATTGGGATGACTTGGTATCGCAACTCGCTCCCCGGCCGATGTACTTTTTGTCAAAATTTGCAAAACGAACCATTTGGGAAGCCGAATTTCGTCGTGGAGACGTCTTGGTTTTCGGCCGGGAAACCTCGGGGCTACCGGCCTCGATACTTGACCCCGAAGATCCACGGGCCCTTCGATTACCTATGTCTGAACATGTTCGCAGTCTCAACCTCGCCACCACGGCGGGCATTGTGCTTTATGAACACCAGCGGCAAACAGGCGGTTATTGAAAAGATTCATAGCGGGTTTTGATTGGCTCGTCGTTTCCCGCCCCAGTGGTTAAACTAGGCGGCAATATCAGCCTCCGAGTCTCGCCATGAACCAGCTTTCTTCGCAGCGTCGACGTCCCCAAATCAGCATCGCATTCATGATGATGCTGATGTTGATTTTCTCTTTCATCTCGGCAGGACTGTTTTATGCTTCACGTGTGCCTGCGATTCAGAATGAAATCATGATGTTGGTGACAGGTGAAATTGCCGAAGCAGCCCAGGAAGATACCACACGCGAGGCGCAAATCAGATTCGTGATGTTTACCTACACGTCTCCCCTATTGCTCGCTGGGGCCATTTCAACTGGTATGGCTATCCTGAAATGGTTCCAACGACCCCGATGAATCGTGCAGAGCCCACATTTCCGCCAGAACAAATCGCGTCGATTCTCGGTCAAATTCGTTGCCCGGGTTCACTGAAGGAATTCTCCGCAGC
>DOPG01000012.1:198084-226067 GCA_003513555.1 Rhodopirellula sp.
CCTGCCGGTCCCCAGCTCTCCGATCGATTGGTACACATTAGGAAGAAGGCCTGCGGAAGATTCTGGTTCACCTGCCCGTACCGTGGCCTACGCAAGTGGAGACTTTTTCATTCAGGATGCTGGTTCACTCTTGGCCTTGGCTGTGGCTGGAGCCGACGGAGATGGGTTACGTGGAAAAGTTGTGGGTGATCTATGTGCCGCCCCGGGAGGCAAAGCTTCCGCACTGCTCGAAGCAGTCTCTAACGATGATGTCGAATCAGATGGATTTGTGCTTGCCAATGAAGTGATCCGCAATCGGGTGGCTCCCTTACAACTCAACTTGGCCCGGGTGGGTTCCGATCGTTTTGCCATCTCAAGTCTTGATCCTGAAAAACTCGCAAACCAGTTACCCCAAGCATTTGACCTGCTTGTGGTAGATGCTCCCTGCAGCGGTCAGGCCATGATGTCACGAGGAAAACAAAATCAGTCAGCTCTGTCAACTCACCAAATCAGCCACAGTGCTTCTCGCCAGCAACGCATCCTTGAAGCTGCTGTCAAATTGGTCCGTGATGGCGGACACCTCGTCTACAGCACCTGTACCTTTGCCGAAGCAGAAAATGAGGCACAAATACGACTGCTGATTGAACAAGGTGTAGCCACGCCCAAACCGGTTGCGAGCCTGCAAGAATATGAAACTGATCCCGGTTGTTATCGCTGTTGGCCTCATGTCCACCGATGTGCTGGCAGTTTTGCGGCTTCCCTAACCATCCAACACTCTCACCAAGCCAAAACAGAAAAACCGAACAAGCGTAAGAAAGCGATTCGAACACGCATCGCGTTAACAGACTGGTACAAGGGAACCGGATCTGAATCACGTCTTCTTACCCGAGATTCAGTCATCCTTGGATTTTCACCCTCCGCTCCCGAATGGGTAGAACAGATTGCCATCGCTGGGCCGGAACTGGCCCACCGAGCAGGTCAAACATGGAAACCAGCGCATGCAGGCGCACTGCGACGCAAGGCATCACTCATGCCGATCAACACAATCGAGATTGACCAAAAAGCATGCCAACAGTTCATGCGAGGTGAGCCGATTCAAACTGACGAGTCAGGATGGCATGCCATTCAACTCCAAGGCAGACCCTTGGGTTGGGTTAAAGCCAATGGCAAGATAGGAAAGAATCACTTGCCATCAGGAGCACGCATGTCAGGTGAATTGTCGACGTGATTCCCGTGTTCTCGCACTCGTTTGCCAAACGTCTGCCATTTTTCTACGGCTATGTCATGATCCCCGTGGCCATGCTGCTGCAGATCGCGACGAGCCCTGGCCAAACTTTTGCAGTCAGTGCGTTCACACCCTATCTTCGTGAATCACTGTCACTCAGTGACAGCCAGCTATCGCTGGCTTACATGCTGGGTACACTGCTTGCTGCAATTCCACTCATGTTGGTAGGTCCGCTTTCAGATCGATACGGATTGCGGGGTATCAGCTTCATTGCGGCTGGAATGCTATCCGCTGCATGTTATTTCGCCGCAAATGTAACCAATTTTTACTCTCTGTTGGCAGCGTTTTTTTTACTTCGCTTTCTGGGCCAGGGCTCACTCTCGCTCCTCAGTGGCAATGCAATTTCGATGTGGTTTCGAAATCGCATTGGCAGAGTCTCTGCTGCCATGAGTATTGGTACTGCAATTGCTTTTGCGTGGATCCCTGAATGGTTACATGGTTCTATCATCGCGATTGGGTGGCGTGGAACCTATGAATGGTTAGCTATCATCGTTGCAACAAGCATGCTGCCCATCGTTTATTTTCTGTTTTGCAACCGCCCCGAAGATGTTGGGCAAATGGTTGATGGGTGTGCAGAAATCACTCCTGACCTGTCACCTGATGCATGGGATACAACAGATACATGCTTGACCTTGCGACAAGCTATTCAAAGCCGTGCTTTCTCAATCCTCGCGGCCAGCAACACTGTCTGGGCAATGTCGGGAACCGGAATCGTTTTTTATCTATTCACTCTCTGTAACGATTTGGGATTTGAAGCAGCGGTGCCTGCCAATCTTTTTAAAACCTTTGGCTTGATGATGCTATTCACCCAACTCCTTGGTGGTGTGCTGGCAGACTTTCTACCACTGAATCGTTTACTTACCATTGGGACAATCATGCTCAGTGCAGGCTTGGCGGCAGTTTCCTTTGGACAAACCGAAATCGCCTTGCACACATTCGTGGGTTTATTTGGGGCAGGTCAGGGCATGTTACTCGCTGTCGGTAATGTCGTTTGGGTACGGTATTTCGGACGAACTCATCTGGGTTCTATCCGCGGCACCGTGTGGTGCTGCACAGTCGCTGGAAGTGGATGTGGACCATTGCTGATGGGTGTTGCCCGGGACATTTGGGGCAACTTTGACCCCGCTCTGTATCTCTTCTTGGGCTTAATGCTCTTACTTTCACTGCTTGCCATCTTTGCGACGCCACCCATCACCACGGACACACCCTAAAAATTTCTGGACGGTTCCATGCGGTTGCGTCCTAACGAGCAAGCAAAGGGGTCCAGAGCTGGTCAAGCTAAATTTTCTTCGGATTGCTGTTCGCCACAGCAAAGTCTTGTCGCCAGCCATGCGTGGGCGGTTAAAAATCCGCAAAACTGTGATTTTGACGATCTATTCTTGTAACAGATGTTTTTTGATGCCAAACACAAAGAATTCATCTCCGGGACGGATGCTTTTTGTCCGCCAAAAAAGAGTTTCCACGCGATCCGCAACGGTATCTTCAATCAGGCTTGTTCTGTCATGCACCTTGATATTTTTCTTGGCACCTGGATGTTCCAAGGAAGAATTGAATGAAGCTCTTGAAACTGCCAAATCCAAAACCAAATCATTGGCCAGCTCTACGGTCGAAGCGGTAGAAAAAACTGTACCAGAATCAGGCGAGGTCACCCTCAACTTCAAACGTAGTCCCATTGCAATCGCGAGCACGGAACTCGACTTGATCAGAATGAGGGATGGCAGACCAAATGTAGTCCAGATTACTACTTATGATCCTGACACCTCTGCCCGTTCTTATCCCGTACTCTTACTGCATGGCATCACCAATATGTCTACAGCAGCAAGCTTAGCTGGAGAGACAATCCAGTGCGATGTTTACTATCAAGAGAGTGAAACCTCACCCATCGCAATGACACTACCGGGAGAAGCGATGACTGTCACTTTCCAACAATACAACCCAACGGACCAACTATTGACGGCTTCCTTGGGAGCGATTTGCCTATGTGGATCCGATGGCGGCAAAATTCAGATCGAAGGTGGTAATGCACTCGCAGTGATTCGTGAGGAGACCAAGTAGCATGTTCCTTTTCCGCCAATTTATCATGGTAAACAAATCGCCGCGCCAGATCATTCTTGCGTTATGTACGGCATTACTGTTCTTCGGAAGTGAGACCGATTCGATTGCCAATCCAACCGGCAAAGATCCATCTCAACCACTAAAGACCCACGGTACGATCGATGGTGCTGAGGCATTGGCAAACCAATTGCATCAAACGTACTTGGAAGAGCTTGGCGTCGTGACACGGATGTTTGAAAAACGGAACGATCCGGCAAGTTTTTCTGACCGACAGATCTCAAAATCCGCCGCCCGACTTTGGAAAGCTCGACGAGATGCAAAACACCTCGAGTTGATGTCTGAACCCATCGGCGCTGATCTAACCCGTAAATTTTTTTTACTCGCCGTGCAGATTGACCAATTTGGACTCTCATACTCGCGAACGCCGCGGGGAAGTCAGATGGTGAACAAACTCATGACTAGACTGCGACGTGAGTCTCCGCAATTCCAGAAATTTCTTCAACAGGCTGCAGTCAGCCTGCAAAATCGAAGTGATCTGGAAGTCTTCACAAAACAGATGGAAGCCAAGGGCATGCACATGCGTGAATCTCTGGTTTTCTTCCGACCATTGGAACACAAGAAGTATCTCTACAATTTTGAAGCTCTACTCAGCACCGGAGATGTAAACCAAAGGAAACTGAGACGAATGCGATATTTTGCACAAGCGAATGACAAGATCAAAAACGAAGTGGCCCATGCTGCTGCTGTCCAAGACGAGATAAAACGCATTTGTGAAGAAATTCAACAAACGGGCTCTGTAACACTTGATGGCAATGCAAGAGGTGATGGTACACAAGCCTTCGCACAAGTTTGCAAACTATGGGGTCGGGCTTCGGCAAATTTAACCCGTGCGAATGCCATTGAGTGGGCGATCACCAACGAAACGGGCAATACAAAAATAAGCGAGATCGCCAGTTTAAAGAACGCGACCTTGATCGCGCTACAAGACATCATCAACGCCGTGAATGAAAAAACAGCCGCGGATCGGATCCCGCTAGTTTATAGCAAGTTGCTTCGGCAAATCAGTCAAGTGGATCGTCGGACAACAGGCCGGAACGAGGTTTTCGACGCCTGCACGAGTGCCTTGAATGAACTAGCCAAAAAAAACCCGGCTCTCGTCAAGGACATTGACGCGTACGCACGAGCAACGGCCGAACCACTGCGGTGGAGGCAACAATTTGCAAAAGAACAAGCAGCTTATCTATCTAGCCAACAAGTCAGTGCTGAAGTGTTGTTGAATTCCAAAGTACCTACCGACACCGGCAACCGACCCAACTTCGCCCGCCGCTCTGGTGGTGCAAGGCTGATGATTTCGAAAACACTCAATGAACCTGCTGACTGGTTGATCGATGAATCAGCCAAACGCCTCGTGGGGCGAGCCATTAAAGAAGATCGTGTGAACCGACTGGGCCCGAACAGCAAAACAGCAGCCATTCCCTTCGCGAACAGTCACTATGCAAATGTCGCACTAACACTCTCACCCGAAAAGGAAATTGCTGATCTGAAAATCGCTTTGCTGGTTGATGACGAGCACGAGGCGCTTTCAATAGCAGGGATGGATGCAATTTCATCCGCCGAGATGCAAGATTATATTTCCATCGGTGGAACCATCCAGCAGGTCCATCTTGAGGCATTGCTGACCCGATTCATCGCATTTCCTGATGCGGCGATAACGTTGGTACCTTTAGGGGGGTTGCCACAAGGGACCGCCAATCTCGCTCCACTTGAACAGACTTGCTGGCGTCTGGACATCGTTCCCCAGTGGGCGCATCATCGTTACTTCACGATTCACTCGGGCAATTCAAAGCCACAGGTACGTAAAACTGCACAAACTTCCAAAGCAAGGTCTCAGCGAGAATGATCGCCTGAACTGTCGGTTGAATAATCCCCGACTGCCGAGCGAACATCACTGGTCGAATCGTATTCAACACGCCGGGACCCGGCACGACGCGCATCATCTCCGCGGTCGCCACCAGCCGCTTTTCCCATTGCGTTGACGAGGACCTGCTTCAGTGATGAACCACCAGCATCTTCCTCTGAATCATGATCACCCCACCGTTGGGCACGTCGGATCTTTTGCCATAGCTTCCGTGCGTCCTCTGCATCTTCGGTATAGGAAATCTCCTCATCGATACTGAGTGTGTCCAGAAAATGCGACCGCACCGAATCAAAATGTGCAGCACGAAAACGCTGAATCACTCGTCCCAGTTCTTCAATGACATCCTGCTTCTGTTTCTGTAAATTACGACGATCGCGTGTTGCCTCTTGCAGTTCTCCTCGATCAGACTCAACCCCCGAAAGACGAGCTACAATCTGATCATCTGTCAAATCATCCTTCGTGGCTTCGGCCCGTTTCTTTAAATCACTCGACTTGAATCCAACAAGTGTTTGCCTGAATAGTTCAATTGCCTTCTGGTAGTAAGATCCTCGCGGGTCAGATAAATCACGGATACGATCTTCTGCTTCATTCACTGATTCAGAAATGTAATTCGCTGTTTGCACGCTTTGCTGTCGATCCTTGGTGAATCGTTCAGTGAGACGTATTCTCTCTGGCAGGCCCAGTGCATTAGCAACACGATCACGCTTTCGTTCCAATTCCTCCATCACCACATTCAAGGAGCGACGATCTTCCGCGATGATCTTTCGCATTTGATCCGGTGTCTGCTTCAGAAAATCGTACCCCTGCTTTGCCTTTGTGAAATCGATGTAGCGAGCTAGCCAACGATCAATGCGGCGAGTCAGTCCCCGGCTTTGATATTTTTTTTGACCGTAGCCACGATCATATAAATATTGAAACAAAGCACTCGCTTGATAGGAAGGAAGTTTCCTGGCAGCATCCTGATCAATTTCGTGTAGATTTAATTCAGCTCTCTCGAGTGCTACTTCAGCGATAGCTGCGCGGTCTGCCAACTCCACAAACTGGGTATCTGCCTGCAAACGCTTCTCAACGACGGCTGAGATCTCGTTCTGTTCCAGAATTGCCGCATCCAGAACATGGGTTGCTTCCACAAGGGCCTTTTCGGCGACTGATCGATTTTTCTGCAACTGTTTCAATTCTTGCTGCAACAACCGTTCCTCGTCTCCTTTTTGCAATAAAAGCGTCGAGATCTCTGATTGAACCTCTCGCCATGTTGAAGCGATCGCATCAGCTGTCAATTCTGGAAGATAGTGTTCCGCAAGACTGCGTAGTGCATCATCACGTTCTGCATCAAGTTGCTCATACTCTTGTTGCACATCATGCATGCCCTGCCGGTCTTGTTCCAATTGCTCGGTCAAGCTTTTGTATGCATCCATCAGTCGTTGATGCACGGTGGGACCAGGAATCGTCATCTCGCGAGCAACCTTGAACTATAACATCACGAAAACATAAACCAGAGTCCACCGAGGACCGTGGTGAGAGCTGCGGCTGCTAGAGTCAGGCGACCACGCCTAACCCAGCAATGAGCCAAGAAGGATTTCAAACCCGGCTGAGGGTCTTGGTAGCTATGGACGGATTCAAAAAACTGCTCAATGGCGAGCTCGATTTCTGCTTCCGTGACATTGTCACCGGACATATGAGCCGTACGAACCAGCTTGTCACGCAACTGAGCCCTTAGATCATCGCGTCGAAACATCTCTTCGGCTGTTTCGCGCTGATCCCGCATTTCGCGAGCCACATCCATGACTCGAAGGGTCTCCTGAAGCGATAGACTTTCCTCGGGTAGCGAGCTCGATCTTCTTTGGGTCGAAGCTGTGGATCGATAAGGCGTCTGGGCCTGAGACTGACTAGCCATGATCTTCGCCGAGCGGGGTTGGGGTTTCCTGACCGACATGTAGTCTATTCAATCGGCACGTTTTCCGCATTCGGGGAGAGTGAAAACCGTAAGCTGGCTGGAAATCACGGTTCCCCCCTGAGTAGCTGATTGCAGCCGCGAGGCTCACGCGCTAATCTAATAATGGTTGGGAAGGATCGGAAACGCCGATTCTCCAACCACTTATTCCTTGGAGAATTTGCCGTCATGTCAGATCAAGCCCAGCAACCTGCCCCTGAACCTAGAGCTTCCAACACCCAGGCTCAGGATTCGACCTCCATGCGAAAATATTTGGGTCGAGCCGTCAATGTGCTAAAGGACTTCGGAGTTGACAGTTCAAATACGGCGCCACAGGAGCTCATCAGCCTACTTGAAGATGTCAAACACCTCGATGAGGCCAAAGTCCTCGCAATTGCGGATGTCATTCAGCACATGAGTGCCTTCAACGCTCTTGTCCGCGAAAATGTCGAAGGAATATCGGTAGGTGACCGGTACATGAGTATTACTCAGATGTTTGATTCGGTCCGCGAAGACAGTAAACGCCTGATCAATCAACTTGATGATGGTAAAATCAGCGGCACCGAGAAAGTGTCAAACTGGTGGATGAAGATGCGACGCGGAACTCCGAGTGATCGGTTTGAAAAAATCGTCGAAGTCTACAGCGAAGTTGCGAAAGACACGAAAGAACAGCTGAAACGTGAAGAAGCCATCATGGAAGGCTACATTGATTTCCGTTTCGCACTGAAGGAAGCAGAAATACTGGCCCGTGATCTGTTCGATGCACAAGTGCCCATTCTGGAACAAGCAAAAGTTTCCCTGAGCGAAACTCAAGACGCATTGGACGCTTACAGTGGTGATGATGAAAGTGAAAAAAGCAGACTCGAATTAACCCGTGACGAAGCTCGTTACGGCTTTGAGAAAGAAGATGCGACCTACCAACTGCTTAAGGACATCGCAGAAAATCTCGAAGTTGGCTACGACGTCGGTGAAACACTGATCACCAAACTCAAACAAACCCATGACGTAAAAGAACGGGTGTATCGAAGGTCTGTAACATTCTTCACAACCAATGAACATGTTTTCACAATTCTGGGGACGGTCTACACCAGCCAACACGGACTGCACGAAGTCACTCAAGCCACCGAAGCGATGAAGACTGGAGTCAACAAAGGGCTGGAAGACATCGCAGACCTCGGCAGAGAATTGGAGCGTGCTGCCCTGAAAGCAGGTTATGGAAGCACCATCAATCCGGAATCCGTACAGAAACTCGTCGATGCCATCAGCGGTTTTCAGGTTGAGTCCCTGGAAATGATTGCTGACTTGAGAAAAGAATCCGAGGACAGTGCCAAAGAGATTAGAAAATCGGTTGAAGAAGGCAAGCAGAAATATCAGGAGACGCTCGCTCGACATGCGAGAGGTGAGAAGCTGCGACCCTAATCGCTTCGCTGACTGGTTCATAACATGACGCGTTTACTTCCCCTGAACAGATGTCAATCGTGGAAGCAAAGAACAACGAAAACGATTCAGTAAAATCTGCCTTGAAAACATACGAACAGTACTGCAGCGGTAATCTGATGGCTGTCAGGTCTGTTTTCTGAAATAAACAGTGACACAGCAACAGCAATGATTGCACCTTGAGGAAAGGAACGCTGATGAAGGTTGGCAGCGGGGGCGGATTTCGAGCAATCCGCTACACCTGGAAAAAGGGAAGGGAAGCTGGTGGACTGTGGAAGCTGTACAAAGCGATGCGCACCCGCAATTCGTGCAAAACCTGCGCGCTGGGAATGGGTGGCCAGAAAGGCGGCATGGTCAATGAAAGCGGATCCTTTCCGGAAGTCTGCAAAAAATCACTGCAGGCGATGGTTGCTGATATGCAACCAGCTATTGAACCAAATTTCTGGAAACAGAATTCGATCGATGATTTAAAAAAATGTTCACCCCGTGAACTGGAGCATTTAGGTCGACTCGTTCATCCGATCAGATACCGAAAAGGTGCCTCACACTTTGAAACAGTGACTTGGCAGGACGCCTATGCCGCGATTATCGAAAAACTTCGTCAAACAGACGCTGATCGTACATTCTGGTATTTCAGTGGGCGAAGCAGCAATGAAGCTGGATTTCTGCTGCAGTTGATGGCACGAGTTTACGGCACCAACAACATCAACAATTGCAGTTACTACTGTCACCAGGCAAGTGGGGTGGGACTTCAAACAGCAGTCGGAAGCGGTACCGCCACCGTGGTACTTGAAGATGTAGATCAAGCTGACTGCGTGTTTGTGATCGGTGGAAACCCTGCCAGTAATCATCCTCGACTGATGACTAGTCTGATGCATCTTCGACGTCGCGGCGGCAAGGTTATTGTGATCAATCCCGTTCGCGAAACAGGTATGCTTAAGTTTCGGGTCCCAAGTGACCCTGTTTCCCTGTTAAAGGGGTCGAAGATTGCAAGTCATTATGTGCAACCTCACATCGGAGGCGATTTGGCCCTGCTTTGGGGCCTTGCAAAAGCAGTCAGCCAACTCGGCTCGCTGGATCTCGATTACCTTCAAAGCCATTGCAATGATGTCGAAAATTGGCAACACGCAATCAATGCAATTACTTGGGAAGAGATTGAAACAAAGTCAGGTGTAGCACGCAGTGAAATCGAGAATATTGCAAAAGTCTACTCCGATTCCAAACGGTGCATCTTTGCATGGACGATGGGAATTACTCACCATGCACATGGTGTTCAAAATGTACAGGCCGTAGCAAACCTCGCGCTCTGTCGGGGAATGGTTGGAAAAACGGGCTGTGGTCTGATGCCAATTCGAGGCCACAGCAATGTGCAAGGTATTGGCAGTGTTGGTGTGACTCCGAAACTCAAGACCCAGATTTTTGATGCCCTCCAGTCCAAATATCAGGTCAAGCTGCCAACAACCGTAGGAAAAGATACCCTGGAGTGCATGGAAGCAGCCAGCAGGTTCGAGCTTTCGTTTGGATTTTCGCTGGGTGGAAATCTGTTTGGATCGAACCCGGATTCCAAATTTGCCGCAGAAGCACTTTCACGTTTGGACATGAATGTGATGCTTAGCACCACCATGAATACCGGCCACGTGAATGGCTTAGCTACAGAGACCTACATCCTGCCAGTGCTGGCCCGTGACGAGGAATCTACACCGACCACTCAGGAATCAATGTTCAACTATGTGCGTCTGAGTGATGGGGGTCCAAGACGCCTCCCGGGCCCCCGAAGTGAAGTCGAAGTCATCGCCGAGCTCGGAAAACGTCTGATCCCCGAGATTAGTGGAGTTGACTGGAACACAATGCAGCAAACCAGCACGATTCGAAAATGGATTGCCGATGTGGTCCCAGGATACGACCAAATTGCTGACATCGAACAAACACGGAAAGAATTTCAAATTGGTGGACGAACCTTCCACAAACCAGAGTTTGCTACCCCAGATGGCCGTGCAAATCTGCACACACACACCATTCCCGAACTCAAAGGTCGCAGAGATCAGGAATTGAGGCTCATGACGGTGCGGAGCGAGGGCCAATTCAACACAGTCGTTTACGAAGAAGAAGACCTGTATCGAAATCAGACCCGTCGAGACATCATCTTGATGCACCCCGATGATCTCAAACGCCTCGGGCTGGGGCACGAAGATTACGTTGACGTCACTAGTGATACAGGCACCTTGCCAAATATTTTGGCGCGATGCTACGAATCCATTCGACCGGGTAATGCTCTGATGTACTTTCCCGAGGCCAACGTCCTCGTCTCTCGACATGCCGATCCGAATAGCAAAACACCTGCATTCAAGGGCGTCGTCATTCGAGTCATTCCCTCCACCCAGCGATCCAGCTGAACCAGCGAAATGTGTTTCACGAACACTTGGTGAAACAATCTCCTCAGATTCAACGTCGACGCCGCTGGACAATTCATGCTATCAGCCTGCATGAACCCTACTGGCTCTCGCTGCGCGCAGGACGCGTTCTCGCGAACATGGAAACTTCAATGATCGACCTGTTTGGTAATTCCATCCAACTTTTGGGCATGCCCCTGTCATCGGCCGCGTTATTTTTGCTGGCAGGGACGTTGCTCGGACACTTGCTGTGGTATCGAGATCGTGGAAAAAACTCCACCAACGATCCAGAGCTTGAAACGCGGTACTTGAAAATCCGAAGTTCGCTCAAAAAACGCAAAAGTCAGCTCAAAGAACTGCAAAAACACAATGATTCAATCGATGAAGATTTAACAAATCTGCGGCAAGCGCACTCTACTCTCCGTGCAAAAAACAAGCGTCTGGAACAGATTTCACTAAGCTCACAAGAAGAAATCAACCAATTTCGCCATTCTCTCAACGAAGCCGAGATTCAGCTTGGGAACGAGGAAAAGCGGAACCAGACAGTCATTGTTCAGCTTCAAGAATTGATTGAAAAGAACGCTACCCTGACAACCGGGAATCAAGCTCATCAAGAGAGCTACGAAAAATTAGACCAGCAATATCGCCAGTGTGTGTCCAACCTTGAAACTGCCCAAGATGAACTCGATACCGCGCTAGCAAAGGCACACATCCAACAGACTGACCAAGAGCAACAACATCATACAATAAAAGATCTTGAACACCGCCTCGAAGTAAACACTCAGGCGTTGGAGCAAGCGAATGAATCGCTCCTCCAAACCCAACAGGATTTGGTCGCAAGATGTAAAGATCTCGACGCGATTCGGACTGAAAGAGACCGACTTGATCAACAATCACAGACCCACGCACAAACCCTGTCAAAACTTGAAACGGATCTCAGCTTGTCGAAACAGATTCAGACAGAACGTGACGAGTTTGCCGCCGATCTAGCCACGGCTGCGAGTTCACTTTCCGAACAGCGGCAGGCATTGGAACAATGTGAGTCCGAGCTGGAACTGAATAATGCAACACTTGCTGAACAAACGGAACAATTAAGCGACGTCAACCTACAGCTGACGGATGAGCGTGAAAACCGTTCTCAGCTGGAACAATTCAATGCTGCCTGCGAAACCCAGCTTGCTGAATTGGAGTCGCAACTAAGTGACAAAACCGCGGAATGTGTCCACTCTGACCTTGCACTGGATGTTGCTAAAAAAACAAACGCGAATGCAAAAGCAGAAATATCCGACTTGACGCTTGAGCTTGCACAGTCCAATGCGAAGAACATTGCTTTCCGCTCGAAAGTTGCTGAATTGCAACAAGTCGTTGAACAGCAACAGCAGCAGGTGACTGAACTCTGTGCCATCCGTGAGGAACATGCGATTCGCGTTTTGGACTTGGCAGACACACGAGCACAACTGGCATTGGAAATCTCTGCTGTAGCAGAGCTAAAAGAACAGTCAAACGAATGGGATACTACTCGAGCTGAATTGGCCACAGCCCAACAGACAATCCAGCAACACCACAAGCGTAATACGGCTTTAGAAAATCTATTTGTTCACCAGACAAATCAGATTTCAGAACTGACCCGTCAAGTTGACTACATTCCCGAATTGGAACTTGCGCTGCAACGCAGACAACGTGAACTCGAGCTTGCCTGTGATGAAATCGAACAGCATGAGACCACCATTCTTGCAGCCGAGCGAATCTGCGATGAAACCCAAAGTGAACTTGCAGTGACCATTACCGAAATTCACGCATTGGAAGCTCGCATGCTTTCAATGTCCAACAATATTGAATCGCTAACGACCGATAATGCTCTTCTGACTACTGCCCAACAACACGCTGTTGAGCAGGCAAGCCTTAGTCAACAGCAGCTCGATGAATCTACGGCCGAACTGAATACCATCAAACAAGAACGTGAACAACTGCTCGCCACACGCGACGATCTTGAAGCCACCATTAGTCGCCTAGGGAATCAAATCACGAACCACCTGACAGAATTCAAGCAGAGTAGTGAGGTACTGTCACAGACAGCCAGGGACCATGAGCAAGTGGAAATTGCTTTGCAAGCAGAAGTGGAGGCACGAGACACCACCATCACTGAATTAAAAACACAACTGACTGCCAGATCAAAGCAGCACGATTCGGTTGTTGATGATCTAGCAGCAAAAACGAGCAAACTTGATCAACAAAAAATAGAAATCGACGAGCTGTCGAGTCAACTTGAATTAGTGAGATCCGTACACGATGAGAATACACAACTGACGATAAAGATAGATGAGTTGGAGGAGCAACTGGAATCCAAATCGGAACAGTATGAGGTGATCCTTAGCGATATCAGTCAGAAGAGTGCTGAGGCCGCACATCAAATTCGTGAAATTGAACGCTTAACCAATGCACTGCAAAATGCTGAATCTGATCGTAGAGAGCGGGATCAGTTGAAACAGGAAGTGACAGAATTGAGAACCCATCTCAGCAGCGTACGCGATGAACTCGAGGACAGCTTGGATACCAATGCCAAGGGTCAAGATCGCATCCGCGACATGGAGAATCAATTGCACGACCACATTAAGAAGATTCGGGATCTGCGTCGTGAACGGAGTGCTTCCTCAGCACTTCAAATCACAGACGACACCCGTAAACCAGAAACTGAATCTGATCATAAAGCTGCGTGATACGGGAAACCAAGGCGAGGCACATCGTACAAGTGATCGGGACTGTCTGCATGGTTACGTGGCAACATATCATTCATGACCAGCCCGCTCAGTCCATCGAATGTCACGGATTCTGGGTGCTCTCAGCATCTGGAAGCACATCGTCCTCAGCAGCGGACGGTCCTTCTTCCAAATCCGAAGTACCGGACTCCACCGCTTGAGCTGCGTCAACTTCAATGGGGCGAGCACGTTGAATATTGAATGTTGCAGTTGTGTAAAAGGCAAGCATACCTGACACACTCAGCGCTAAGAGCACGAAACCAACCACAACCAAACTTCTCCACCCCCATTTTTTTGCAACTGACTTCGAGTCAGCTACTTCATGAGGACTTCGATAAGGGTCTTTTTGGCTATTATTCCGCTCACTCATCAACCCATGCTCTTCTTATTGCTTCGCAATGGCTAGGCCTCTCGCTCGGTCTTGCCTGCTTTCAGCCGCAGGAATGCATCAAAAAATCCTTGCAGTTCACTACCATCCAGCACGCTATTGAAGTTACCCACATAGTGACCGGTTCGGGAATCTTTCACTCGCTGATCAGGATGCAAGAAGTAGTTTCGAATCTGACTTCCGAAACCGGTACGGGCTTGAGTTTCGTATTTTTTGGCTTCCTCTGCTTCCCGCTTCTCTTCTTCTAGCCGAGCCATCTTAGCGCGTAACATCTTCCAAGCGGTAGCTCTATTTTGATGTTGGCTACGTTCATTCTGGCACTGAACAACCGTGTTTGTCGGAAGGTGTGTCAATCTGATTGCGCTGTCCGTTTTATTGACATGCTGACCACCCGCACCACCCGCACGATAGCGGTCTTCTCTGACATCTTTCTCTTCGATATCTATCTCTATCGAATCATCGATTTCAGGTGACACACTGACAGCTGCAAAACTGGTTTGTCGTTTTCCTTCACTATTGAAAGGGCTAATCCTGACCAACCGATGCATCCCTTCTTCACCTTTCAAGTAGCCATAAGCCATCGGCCCGCGCACGGCAATCGAAGCATGGTTGATCCCAGCTTCTTCATTTTCCTGCCGGTCCAACAAATCGATGCTATATCCTTCACCAACCGCCCAGGCAGAATACATCCGAAGCATCATATCTGCCCAGTCGTTAGCATCAGTTCCACCGTCGCGAGCATTGATTGATAGAATAGCGCCAGCGGAATCATTGGGGCCATTGAGCAAAGCCTTTAGCTCAAGTTCTTCAAGGATTTTTTCCAGTCGGACGATCTCGCTCGTCACCTCCTCCGCGATTGACTCATCCTCTTCCGCCATTTCAAACAGCGCGGCAAGATCCTCAGCCGACGAAGTCAATTCATCCATCGGACCGACAATGGCCTTGAGTGACTTGAGATCCACTACCGTTTTTTGTGCCGACTCATTGTCGTCCCAAAATCCCGGATCACCCATCTTCACTTCAATTTGCTTGATTTCTCCCTGTTTGGAAGCGTAGTCAAAGAGAGTCTCCGAGTTGTTTCAGGCGCCCGTGAATCTCATTACTTCGGTTAACCAGTTCAGCATCCATTCTCGTGACGGTCTCCATGCGTATGATGTGGGACAGGATTTCGGTGGCGTCGGCAATCGAAATCAGATGAATGGCTGCTGCCCCCCCGACTTGGCGTCGATGGGGAACAAACATGACCTCTCACCGGAGTTGAAATATACATGGCCCGAGTCGTTCTCGCGATGAGTGGCGGCGTTGATTCAAGCGTTGCTGCACACTTGCTGTTGGAATCCGGTCACGAAGTGATCGGTATTTTCATGCGTCATGGAGAGGAATCCAGCCAGGCCTGTCGAGTCGAAGGTGGGAAACCCGGCTTACCAATCCTCGGTGGAATGGCTCAAGGACGAGCTGATCACAAACAGGGCTGCTGTACGGCTTCTGACGCGGCAGATGCGAGACGCGTGGCCTCGCGAATGGATATCCCGTTCTATGCACTCGACTTGCAGGAAGATTTTCGCCGAATCGTGGACTACTTCGTCGACGACTACCTACACGGTCGGACTCCCAATCCGTGTGTCAGATGTAATCAATGGATCAAATTTGGACGACTTTTTGACTACGCCGACGGTGTTGACGCCGAATTCGTCGCCACGGGGCACTACGCCCAAAAGGTCTCAATGAATGGGAATCCCCACTCCCACGAACTCCATCGAGGACTCGATTCTGCGAAAGACCAGTCTTATGCACTCTTCGGAATACGCCCCGAATTACTTCCCAGAATGCTATTACCGGTTGGGGGTTTCGAGAAACCAAGAATTAGGGAAATCGCCGAAGAACTAGGGCTGGGAGTCGCTGGAAAAAAAGACAGTCAGGAAATCTGCTTCGTCACGCAAGGACACCACAGTGATTTCGTTCGAGCCCGAGAACCAGAGAAATCTGCTCACACCGGTGGTGAGATCATAACCACTGATGGGGAAATTGTCGGTCACCACGCTGGGTACGAGGCATTTACGATCGGACAACGCAAGGGTCTGGGGGTAGCCATGGGTACACCTTTCTTTGTCACGGAAATCAACCCCAAAACCAATCAGGTCGTGATTGGCTCAAAGGAACAACTGGCAAAGCCCAGCCTCACAGCAAATGAAGCGAATTGGCTAGTCGATCCAATACGGCTACCTGCCCAAGTATCAATCCAAATTCGCTACAATGCTCCTCCCCAGCCTGCTCAGATCGTTGTTGATCCCTCCGACTCGACCCGGTTTTCGGCGGAATTTGAGGCTCCACAACTCGCAGTTGCACCGGGCCAGGCAGCGGTGGTTTACGACGGAACCCGGGTTCTCGGAGGAGGCTGGATTGAATAATTCATGCCTTCCGGCGACTCAAGTTGAGATAGCCGCTGGCCAGTTACCCATAAGCTTCAAAGCACTTTAGAAACGATCGGCGGTGTCATAACCGAACCAAATCGCACGTCTGATTGCCCACATCAACGCTGATACTGTCGAAAAACGTTTGCCGCCGACGGTTGTCAAGATTAGAGTTTGGGGGATTGATCAATTAAACTTTTCTGGGCCCACGGAATACTCCATTTGATAAACCGTTACCGGTTTAGGGCTTTCTTTACATCTTTCTGGGGGAGGATGCTTCCGCGATGAAAAAATACGCATTGACCATCTTTGCAATAGCTTTGGCGACTATTGGCAGCCTGAATACCAATCTCGCATCAGCTCAAAACCAAAACGCGATCTTGGCCGAGACTTATGGCCAAGGTGTGCACGCCTACAACGGTGGCCGCTTGAACGATGCTCTCGAATTCTTCTCGCTCGCGATTGACAATGGTAGTCGGGACCCACGTGTCTACTACTACCGCGGAATTGTCAACTACGTTTCCGGACGTCCAGAAGAGGCCGTTAAAGATTGGCAGGCCGGTGCTGGCATTGAAGCATTAGGCGGACCAAATCCATCGATTGGTCGCTCGCTTGCGAGATTTCAAGGCAATGGTCGACTCAAACTGGAACAAATTCGCCAGGCAGCGCGAATCAAGGCTTTGGCAGAAGCCAACGCACGATCCCGCCAACGTTACGGTGAAATTCAGGCTACACCAGAAAATTCGGCAGCCGTCAAACCGCCTAGCCGTGTTCCGTCACGACCTGTCACACCACCGCCGACGCCACCCGCCGCAGCAAACCCATTTGCCTCGAGCGTAGGTGGGCAACCGGCACCGACCAAGATGGCGGATGACGCTCTTGCGGGAGCAATGAAAGAACCATTTGACGACAAGCCCAACGCAGCTGCCGCTGGCGCCGCTCCGGCAGCTGGTGGTGTCGATCCATTCGGGGGCGGAGCCGCACCTGCAGCTGGTGCTGATCCATTCGGAGGCGGTGGCACACCTGCTGCTGGCGCTGATCCATTCGGAGGCGGCGGCACACCTGCTGCTGGCGCTGATCCGTTCGGAGGCGGCGGCACACCTGCTGCTGGCGCTGATCCGTTCGGTGGTGATCCATTCGGAGGGTAATCCTGCAATCGCTGGCTAATCGTGCCAAAATAAATACGACGACGGTGAGTAGATACATCTGCTCACCGTCTTTTTTTATGTCACATGCGGTCGACTACACTGATCAAGCGGCGTTATCTATTGAACCATCGAAATATTCCATCCATCAAAGTGTGAGCCACAAATGATTCGATTCTTGTCTGCATGCCTTCTCATTTCCTTTGCAGCCACAGCATGGTCGCAGGATCAGCTTGACAAATCAAAGAAAGGTGTCGCTGTCGCAAAAAAAGGAACACCAAAGGTTGACGCAAAGATCGATGAAATATGGAAGACCTGCCCAAAATACTTGGTAAATCAACCCATCGCTGACCTGCTGGAAATCGACTCCAAAGATATGGCAACGGCGACCGTAAGATTGCTTTGGGACGATCGCTACCTGTACGCGCTTTGGGTGGTCAAGGACGCAGAACTATCCGCTGATGCTGGCGATGATTGGGCTCAAGATTCGGTCGAATTGTTTCTTGATCAGCAACAGGACAAATCCACCTCGTATGAAAATGATGACGCCCAATACCGGGTCAATTTTGAAGGCAAAATTTCAGGACAGGGTACTGGCTACGACGAAGCTGATATCAAGGCAGCCACAAAGAAAAACAAAAAAGGCTATCTCGTTGAAATGGCAATCCGGACCCATGCGGCTGACAACAAGACCGGAACTGTGATGGGGATCGAGTTTCAAGTCAATGACGACCATGGCAGTGCCCAACGTGATGCCATCGCAAAATGGTTTCACACCGAAGACGATTCATGGCAAGATACATCCACCTTTGGAACGCTCGAGCTTAAATGACACACAGTCCTGAGGCCTCGCTGGGTTTCCCCGTCATTCAGCTTGGACAGTTCAAAAAGCGGATGATCATTGGTCTGCATCTGGGCTAGCCAAAAAACTTTTCCAACTTTTCTTCGCTCGGCCTTGGCGTAACAAGCGAGACCAAGATCATGGTGACAGTCGAACTCAACATCATGGCAACCACTGGCATCAGTTCATAACTCTCCCCACCAAGCGGCAGTTCCAAGACAAACTTACTCAAACCACCTTGTTCCAGCGGTACTTTGGTCCCCTGATAGAACAAGATGCACCAACTGGTGATCGCGGCAAAGACTCCACTGATAGCCCCTGCAGCACTAAGACCGCGCCAATACAGTGCTGCTACCACGATCGGAAATAGTGCACTAAAACCACTGAAACACCAAACACCAAGAGCGAAAACGCTGCGCACGTTTCCCAGACTCAAAAAGTAAGTGATCGCAACAATCCCGATGATGAACAGTCGAGTGAACATGACCTGTTGTCGATCACTGAACCGGTCTTTTCCCGCAAGATGCGTCACAACATCGTTGTTGAAAATCGTACCGATGCACAGAAACTGACTATCCAGACTGGACATGATCGCCGCCAAAATACCCGCAGCCAGAAACCCTCCTAAAATGGGTCCCGTTTGGGTTTTCACAAGAAACGGCAGAATGGTGTTGGGGTTGGCAGGCAAGTGCATATCTGCCGGAAGACCAGTCGCCCAAATACCGACCAACACACAGGGAACCCAGACAATCATGATAAAAAATGGATGACAAACGACAGGCAACTTAAAAGCATCCGAACTCTTAGCCGTCATCCAATGTTGAAATAGATGCGGAAACATCCCCACCGAAAGTGGAATAAAAAGGTAAGTGAAGAACTTCGTCTTGCTCATTTCGGAGCGTGTGACTTTATCCTCCGGGACCGAGTTAGCCAATGTCTTAAGATTATCGAGGAGGGATTCCTGGCCACCCAACTTGTTCGCAATCACAAAGAAGGTAACCACACCCAAGATCATGAAGACCAACGTCTGAAATGTATTCGCCCAAGTTGTTCCACGCATACCACCGAAAAAGACATAAACCAGAACAACTACACAGATCACCATCGATCCCAGCCAAGGTGGTACACCGCCGTGCAAAGCCGGATTCGCATCACCCTCTGCATCAAACACTTGAAACATTGGCAAGTCGGGTGCCAAACCGCCTGTCAACGACTGAATCACTGCTCCGCCGCTAATCACCCCGATCAAGAGGTAGGGGATCACCAGTCCAACCAAAATTGGAAACATCAGGTAACCGACAAAATCACTGTCCAGTCGATCACGGAAAAATTCGATTTGCGTCGTGTATTTGTGACGTCGTGCCAATTTCCAAACCTTGACGCCAATCAAGAAAAAACAGAGTGAATGTACGATACCACTGCTACTGGCAAGCATGCCATAAACACCCACACCCTCACGAAATGCCTCTCCACTGCTACCGACCAGAGCAAAAGCCGTCATCGTTGTTCCGAAGATGCTCATCAACAATAAGAACGGGCCAATCGAATGGCTAGCAACTTGATAATCTTCCTTGGTGCCCTTGAATAAACGGCTTGAAAACAAGCCTAAGGCAAGGAGCAAGCCCAAGTAGACAAGGATAATGATCAGTTGTGGTAACCCTGGATGATCCATCATACACCTCCCTCGTGATCTTCGACGTCATCTGACAGAGGCCAGGCAATTCGAGTCGCAAGAAACCAAGTTGCGACGGCCGCCATGGAAATACACGCATGCCAAAAAAGAGCGATAGGAATGAATCCAAACACGAGCGTGGCATCCGTCCAAAACCAATTATCTTGATGCAGAATGAGCAACAGCAGCACGAGAGCCGCAATAATCACCGGCCCACGGGACTTGGAAGCTTTCATCTGTTGCCTCATGGAACAGGGAAATATGACATAGAGCGAACGAAAACCGGCTGTGGACGGTCTAGGTCCCTGCAACCAGTTGGCAGCAGTGTAATTCAGACCGAGTCAGGACAAAATTAGGCTCACGACAACGTTGGTAGCAGTTCGATATCGGACAAAAGCGAATATCCTGTCGGGACAGTCAAATCAGTCGGCAAAAATTTGACCGCTGTTAGTAAAGTAGACGCACGAGAACTCGCTAAAAGGCGTATTTTTGGAGACTTGGGAAGCATGGTTAACCATCGCTGTAGCCTGCACGTTGCTGGTGGGTTTGGCGCTGCGCATAGCGGCAACTGATCTTTTAGCCCTGTTTTGTCTCGGAATTCTTGTATTAATTCAGAACATCACGGGGTCGAACGCCCTCCCAACACCCGAGCAGGCCGTAGCCGGTTTTGGTAACCAAGGGCTGATCACGATTGCTCTTCTGTTCGCGGTCGTCGCGGGTCTGGAGTGCACAGGCGGCACAGAATTGGCCACCGGCTGGTTCCTCAACAAGGCAAAAAATCTTACGACTGCTCAGGCAAGGCTATTTGTCCCTGTCGCGATGTTGAGTGGTTTTCTCAACAATACTCCCGTCGTTGTTGCCCTGATGCCCGTGGTAAATGACTTGGCCAAACGCATTTCGGCCAGTACGAGCCGGTTGTTACTGCCACTAAGTTACGCGGCCATCTTAGGTGGCATGTGTACTCTGATCGGTACCAGCACCAATTTGATCATTGCTGATCTAAATACGCAGGCCATCGCTAGTGGCAGTATCGCAAAACCGCTTCACTTTTTTTCACCTGCTGCTGTGGGAATCCCAGCAACCATCATTGGCTTGATTTACATGATGGTTGCATCACGTTGGCTGCTGCCGGAGCGGCGTCCCGCTGTCAGTGTCAGTGACGACCCCCGGCAGTACACAGTCGAAATGCAGGTCGACCCCACAGGGCCTCTAGTGGGTCGCAGTATCGAAGAAGCCGGACTACGTCACCTACCAGGACTTTATATTGCTGAAATTCAACGCGAAGATGGGATCATTGCAGCAGCAAAGCCTAATGAGCGTTTGCGGCCTGACGATGTATTGATTCTAGTTGGCGCACTGGAGAGTGTGGTTGATCTTCGGAAAATCCGGGGCCTGACGATCCCGGACAATCAGGCCCGCAAGTTGGAAGTCCCTGCTTGGCGGCGAACACTGGTCGAAGCAGTTGTCAGCACACGGTGCGGTTTACTGGGTAAAACGATTCGCGAAGGCAGATTTCGCTCACACTACAACGCTGCGGTGGTTGCTGTTGCTCGAGGTGATAAGCGTCTGACTGGTAAACTCGGAGACGTGCGATTGGAGGTTGGTGACGTGCTACTGTTGGAAGCCTCACCATCATTTTTGCACCGCCGCCGCGAATCGCGTGACTTCTTTCTTGTCAGTGCCGTTGAACAGGGCACAATACGACGTCCCGAAAAAGCTTGGATCTCGATCACTATCTTGTTGTTAATGGTTTTGGCCGCGACGACGACGGGAATCTCTATTCTGACTGCTGCTTTGCTGGCGGCTGTTGCCATGGTCGGATTCCGTTGCTGCACTACCGGCGAAGCAAGGCGAAGCGTCGACTGGTCGGTCCTGATTGTAATTGGATCAGCCATTGGTATTGGCATGGCCATGGAACAAAGTCAGGCCGCTCGAGGAATCGCCGTAGGGCTATTGGGAATCGCGGGCGAAAACCCGATGCTGACCTTAGCGGCGGTCTATCTGGCAACCATGCTGTGCACCGAGTTGATTACCAATAATGCGGCTGCCGTTCTGATGTTCCCCATCGCTCTAGAAACCGCAATGGGTCTGGAAGCCGACCCAACACCATTTGTAATCGCCGTCATGATTGCTGCTTCTGCCAGCTTTATTACGCCGTTTGGCTACCAAACGAATCTGATGGTTTATGGCGTAGGCGGTTATCGATTCTATGACTATGTACGATTTGGACTGCCATTGAGCATCATCGTGTTTATGGTCACGATGCTGGTAGTACCACAGGTTTGGCCTTTGTGATGCTGCCCGCGGATCCTGCGGCTATGACACCAAGTAGCCGTCCATGCCTATCTCCATTGATGATGTCGCAGTTGGTGATGAAAAAGCTATGAAATTCCGCCCACAGAGCCCGTCACTCAATCCGACATCTCCCCCCCAGCAAACGCCACAAAATCAGGCGGCACAAAATGATGGGACGGCAATCAACAATGAAGTGCTGAAGCCGCTGATCGATAATGCAATGCGAATTGATCAGTATCGATTGAAGCGGGCACAAAAACGGTTGTCAGTGGATGAGTACCAAGCACAACTCAAAAAGTCGGTCGATCTCCATGCCACACGAATAGCAGCACAGCCCTGGATTGAATACTCCGATGAACTACCGATAAGCCACCATCGTGATGAGCTGATTGCATTGATTCGCAGCCGCCAAGTGATTGTGGTATGTGGAGAAACGGGGAGCGGCAAGAGTACGCAGTTACCCAAGATCCTGCTGGAATCAGGCTTGGGTCGCAAAGCAATGATTGGCCATACCCAACCTCGCCGACTTGCTGCACGCAGCATTGCCACACGGCTTGCAGAAGAACTACAAACCCCGCTGGGTGAATTGGTAGGCTATCAGGTCCGATTCGGTGATCAAACGAGCGAGCGGTCACTGGTCAAATCGATGACGGATGGAATTCTACTGGCAGAAACTCAATCTGATCGTTTTCTCGATGCTTACGATGCAATCATCATTGACGAGGCGCACGAGCGTTCTTTGAACATTGATTTTCTGCTGGGCTTCCTGAGACGACTACAGGGGAAAAGAAGTGACCTCAAGATTGTCATCACTTCTGCGACGATTGATGCTGAGAGATTCTCAGAACACTTTTCTGATGAGCTCGGCCCGGCTCCCATTGTCAACGTGGAAGGTCGTGGATTTCCCGTCGAAATGGTGTACCTGCCATGGGAGGAAGTGGTTGATGATGAAACACGAAATCCTGATCTTTCCCAACATGTAATCAAAGGAATCGAAAGAGCAGGACAGAATGGACCAGGCGATATGCTTGTTTTCCTCCCCACTGAACGCGACATTCGGGAAGTTTCTCATCGTGTCGGCTCTCATTATCACCAGCTGGGAATGGAAAAACTGGTTGATTTACTACCTCTGTATGCTCGCCTGCCACAATCCGAACAACAAAGAATCTTTCACCCTCAGGGCGGTAAACGCCGGATCATCTTTGCAACCAATGTTGCTGAGAGTTCATTAACTGTTCCAGGTATCAGGTATGTCATTGATTCAGGTACTGCTCGAATCAGTCGTTACAGTGCCCGAAGCAAAATGCAACGACTGCCTATCGAAGCGGTCAGCAAAGCCAGTGCTGATCAACGATCAGGAAGATGTGGTCGAATCGGCCCCGGTGTCTGTATCAGGCTCTATTCAGAGGAAGATTACGAGGCGCGAGATGAGTTCACCACGCCCGAAATCAGACGCACCAACCTGGCCTCGGTCGTATTGCAAACCAAAACCTTGAAACTGGGCAAACTCGAAGAATTTCCTCTGCTTGATCCACCACGACCCGAAGCCATTCGTGAGGGAATCCGCACCCTGTTTGAACTCGGCGCACTGAACGAAAAACAGGAACTGACCGCTATCGGACAGCAATTGGGAAAATTCCCAGTCGATCCACGGGTCGGAAGAATGATTTTGGCTGCCGATGAAAATGGTGTGCTACCAGAAGTTCTACCCATTGCCGCGGCACTTGAAATTCAGGATCCACGTGATCGACCCCCAGAGAAGAAGCAAGCAGCAGATGAAGCACACGCCGCATTCATTGATAGCCGAAGTGACTTTTTATCTTATCTCCGATTATGGCGTTACTACGAGCAAGCCCGGAGCGATCACAGTCGTAATAAATTGGCTCGTGTGCTTCGGAAGCAGTTTTTGTCACCCAATCGAATGCGCGAATGGTCGGATGTTTATCGACAACTCAAAGAGATGATAGCATCGTCGGGACACCATCGGTCAAAAAAACGCAAACGCTCAATCGGCTCTATTCAATACAGTGATAATCAAACGCAAATCGTCGATGACAATCGTTACGCTGCCATCCATCAGTCATTGATGACCGGCTTATTGTCCGGCATCGCCATGGCGGGTGAAAAAAATGAATACAACGGTGCTGGTGGTTTGAAACTGTTTCTCTGGCCGGGCAGTGGCGTTTTCAATACCAACCCAAAATGGGTGATCGCTGGTGAACTTGTCGAAACCTCTCGCCAGTTTGCCCGTACTGTTGCAAGGATCGATCCCGCATGGATTGAGAAGATTGCTGGTCATCTACTCAAACGTTCTCATCAGGATCCACACTGGAGTACGAAGTCAGGGGGCGCGTTTTGTTATGAAAACATGTTCCTGTTCGGACTACCCATCGTCACCCGGCGCCGTGTTCCGTTGCCGCCGCTAGATTCAGTCACCGCTCGCACTTTGATGATTGATCACGGGCTCGTGCAAAGACAATTACGAACCACAGCGAAATTCATCAGACACAACCAAGCCATTCTCGACAGTATTGAGAAACTAGCTGCGAAAACTCGGCGCCGCGATCTTATTGTTGACAGCTACCAAATTGCCAAGTTTTACCAATCACAATTACCCGAAAATATCTGTGACCGAGGTCGACTCGAAAAGCTCGACCGCGAAACAATCGTCCCCCCGTGGGCCAAAGGCCCTATCGACACCAACTGGCTCACCCAGTGGTTGGAAAGTCCTGCCCCATCAACTGAGTCCGCTGGTCTTTACATGCGTCCAGTTGATGTGCTGGACATAGCCTTTGAAACACCAGGCGAAAATGAATTCCCTGATCTGCTCACGTTAGGCAATTCAAAACTACCTCTCGATTATCACTTCGAACCTGGTTCCGATCGAGACGGAATCAGCATGACAGTCCACCAATCAGCCTTATCTCAGATCAGTGACGACCGACTCGGTTGGTTAGTGCCGGGACTGCTTCAGCCCAAATTGATCAGCATGATCAAATCCTTACCTAAGCGTATTCGACGGAACCTTGTGCCGGCTGCTGAGGTGGCCAAAAAGATCGCTGACGAATTGGAGTCAAATTACGGAAAAGTACCGTTCATGCAGACAGTCTGTGCCGCCATGACGGAACATGCTGAAATGCCTGTTCGACCGACCGATTTTCAAGCAGAAAAGATCGGGCCACAGTTCAACATGCTGGTACAGGTTGTTGACGATGAGGGTGAACTGATTGCTGAAAGCCGGCAAGTCACCGAGTTGCAACGGCAATTTGATCATCGTCAAACATCTTCCAGCATGACACAATCAGATCCAGCAGATGAATCATGGACCCGTACCTGCATGACAGGCTTTGACATAGAAATGTTACCAGTTGAGGTGATCCGGTTACGGGGCGGTGTTCAAGTCGCCCAGTACCCGGGGTTGCGAATACAGGAAGACGGCGTGGCAACTGACCTGTTTTCTGATCAAGCAACTGCCGAAGTTGCGATCTTGAACGGTGTCACAAAACTGTACGCACATAGTGAACGAAAAGAACTGCGCAACCAAGTGCGTTGGTTACCGGAATTACAGGCGATCAAAGTCAAGCTCACAGGACTGATCAAAGCGGATGACCTTGAAACTTCTCTCGTTGATCTCTTAGCCAGAATCGCATTCGTGGAGAAGTTACCCGTAGTGCGTACGAGTGATGAATTCAATGCACGTCGGAAGGACCGAGGTCAACGAATAGCTATAGCTACCCAAGACGTCGCAGTATGGCTGGGCAATTTTGCTGAGCATGCGTTCATTGTCCGGCGTGAATTGGAGAGTTCGCAAGGAAACACTCGAATGGCCAATGTCTGCAGCGATGTACATCAACAGCTTGATTGGCTAATCCACCCCCGATTTCTTTCATGTACGCCGTGGGATTGGTTAAAACATTACCCGCGGTACATGCAAGGCATCGCTTACCGTATCGAAAAGGTAAAAAGTGGTGCTGCTTCACGTGACACTAGTGCCTCGGAAACCATCGACAATCTCAAGCAACGCTGGCTACAGATGATTCCCGAGAAACAACAAAAACCTGACCAGCAAGCAATGTCCGAATTTCGTTGGATGCTCGAGGAATTGAGAATCAGTTTATTTGCACAACCACTCGGAACGTCTGTGAAAGTCTCACCGCAAAGGTGTGAAAAGTTGCTACGATAATTTGGAACAAGTAATTTTCACGCTCAACGGAAAAATACGCCCATCTCATGGTCCTTGAAGACCTGGAAAATGACGATCAACCATCGAACTCGCGGTTGCTACCGCCAGCGATGTCATTGATGCTTCATGGCATACTTGCTGCCATCTTGTGGTTACTTGTTTTGCAAGCGAAACCGCGTACTTACATTCGACTTAACGCTTCACTGAGTACTTCCAGCAGCACGACATCCCTGAAACTATCCCACACTGTTCAACCAGCAGACTCTTCAGTAATCGATGGAAACGAGCCAGCGATATCCACTGATTCCACAATTTCGGATCTGCTGCTGGAAGCTCTATCAGACAGTGTGACGGATGTCGCTGAGGAGATGGATTTGGAAGGTGAGCCCGAGGATAATCCGGAATCAACTCCAGTCGTTAACTTCTTCGGGGTGAAGGCGGTCAGTAGCAAAATAGCATTCGTCGTCGATATTTCATTGAGCATGGATGCACGAAATATGGAACGATATCAACGTGCCAAAAATGAATTGCTCCGATCAGTGTCGAACCTGACACCAGAACAGAGTTACGTGGTTATTCTATTTTCTTGGCGGACCAAAACGATGCGGTACGATCGGCCGCCTGCATGGATAACCGTCGAAAAGAACCACGTAAACAAACTGACTCGTTGGCTAAATGGCACGGCACTTAGTTCGGGAACAGATCCACGAGATGCTTTGTCGTTAGCGAAGGCGATGCAACCGGATGCGATTTTCCTACTGTCAGATGGTCAATTCAATCACCCGACTGCACCCACTCCCGAAACCGGTTGGCTACTACCCAATGGAGAAAGATCACAAACGAGTGTCTTGGATGGAATCGCAAACCACATGTCATCGATCCCCATCCACAGCATCTCATTTGAGAATCCATTCACGAAGGATTCCATGGAACGAATTGCAAAGCTCAGTGGGGGAACTTTTCGCTACGTCAAAACAGAATCACACCTGCCTATTGATTCACGACGCTTTCTTGACGCGGTAAAGCTGATTGAAAACACGTACCCAAAAAGCACTGAAATAAATTCTGAGCTTCAACGTCGAATGTCTCTTGCCCGTGATTTTATCGCCGATGGGGAATTTGCTTTTGCTGAGTACATTGCCAGACCTATTCGTGATGCGGACCCCACGAACATCAATAATCCTATCTTGCGCAAAATCCTGCTCAACATTTTGGATGATGAACTGGGTGATACTCGATTGGAAAATCTGCCAATGACCTCGGATGTCGAACGGTGGATCCTTGAACACGAATCTTGA
>DOPG01000012.1:226308-272893 GCA_003513555.1 Rhodopirellula sp.
CACGAATCTTGATCACGAAGCGATCCAATCAAGTTGCGTATTACCCACCAGCAATTGCCAACTTAATTACACATGCCTGGCAGGCTGGTCCAGTGGGCGATACATCTTCCAGTGACCAATTCCCACTTCCATGAAACGGTCGCCTACTGTCTGATACCCCAAACGTTGATAGAAATTAACTGCCTCTTCACGAGCATTCAATTCAATTTTCTGAAAGCCCCGATGTTGGAGTGTTGGCTCAATCTGGCGTATCAGACTGGAACCCAGGCCTTGTCGTTGATAGTTTTCGTGAACAACCATCTGTCGAAGCTTAGCGAGATCAGAGGAAAGAGGCACGATCACCGCACAAGCTCGGACCTGGTCCTTATCCACCAGAGCAAAATGTAATTCAGCGGACTCCGCTTCTAATTCCTCGGAAGAGAATGTCAGCCCCAAAGGCGTCCGCAACAGACGAGCACGGAGTTCAATTTCGAGACTGTAGAGATTGCTGTTCCAATCGATTTCAACAAATTCCATCTGTTATGTTCCCGACAATCAATTTCCTAACCACAAAATCCCAATCGCAGCCACAATGTTGATTACAACACAAACGCCAAACTTCAGTCGATAAGACTGCTTACTGGTCTTATGACGAATTCGACGTCCTGTGATCCAAGCTCCGGGCCAGCCACCCAACAGGCACCACACGAGCAATACGCGTTCAGAAATCCGATGCCGCTCCTGAACTGCCATTTGTTTGTCCCAAACATACATTCCAGTTGTCACAACGCTGCTTAGCACAGTCCAGATCAATATTGTTTTCAGCATATTCGTCTGCCATGGGATCCTTTCATTCGTTGCTCTTATTATCGCTTTGCACCCTTATCGTTACCAGAATCAGGCTTTCTTTGCATGTCTCTTTTTCCGCTCGATCAAAATCCTGACCTTGATCGTTATTTTGATGAACTTGGATATTGGCTGGAACTTGAGGGGGAGGCTGAGCGGGAACGCATGGCTCGACGGCGGAAAATCCGATCCCAGACACATGTTGAAAGGACAGGCGAAACGATCATCGGACTGCAAATGCAAGATCATCAAACTGGTTTGGCTGGTCGTCTGTTGCTCGATTTCTGCAAGCCGGGAGATCAAAGCCTCCCAATGAATCGTCTAAAAGTTGGATCACCCGTTGTGGTTTCAGATAATGATAATCCTGCGGACAAAGGTATTGCCGGTGTCGTCAGTCGTCGTAAACATCACACCATTCAAGTAGCAACCGATACGTGGCCTGAAGGCAAGCGATATCGAATTGACCTGTCACCTGATGAAACCACGAGACGAAGACAATCGGCCGCGATGGCTAAAGCTCGACTCGCCACTGGTCGACCTGCAAAACTCCGTGATGTTCTGCTTGGAAAACGGGAATCACGATTTGCTGAAAATAATCCTGTCACCAAGTGCCTGACGACGCTCAACCCACCGCAATTGGATGCTGTAGCCTTTGGACTTGCAGCAAAAGATGTTGCTGTCATCCATGGACCACCTGGAACGGGAAAGACAACAACGCTCGCTGAATTGATCTACCAGGCTGTTCAAAGTGGCCAGAAAGTGCTGGCCTGTGCACCAAGTAATACTGCTGTCGATAACCTGCTGGAAAAGTTGGTTTCACTGATGCCCGCGGTTGTTAGGGTCGGACATCCAGCACGAGTCTTTGAATCGCTACGAGGGCACACATTGGACGAATTGGTAGACAACGATCCTTCGACTGAAGTGGTTCGGGACATGCGACGCGAAGTGAAAGAATTGATTCGCATTGCAGAAAAAGGATTTCGCTCACGTGATGGACACCGTCGGAAACGTGAATTATTTGCGGAAGCCGGCCAACTACGGGGTCAGATCCGATCATTGGAGAAAGCTGTAATTCAAAACGTGCTTGATTCTGCTGACGTCGTTTGCACAACCACCACGATCGACGATGAACTGTTGAGCACGCGATCGTTCGACTTGGTTGTGATTGATGAGGCCTGCCAATGCACAGTACCAAGTGTCTGGCAGGCTGCTCTTCGGGCAGAGAAGTTGATTCTCGCCGGTGACCACTGCCAATTACCGCCCACCGTATTAAGTGATCAAGCAGCAGCCCGAGGAATGAAAGACTCTCTGATGCAACGTTTAATCGAACGTGACGGCGAATCTATCTATCGACAACTGACGGTTCAATACCGCATGCATGAATCTATCATGCAGTTCTCTTCCGATACTTTTTATGACGGCAAACTGATTGCCGATACATCCATCCGAAAACACCGGCTCTGTGACCTGCCTGATGTAGTCGAAATACCCTTGACGGACACACCACTGGAATTCATTGACACCGCAGGTGCGGAGTATGAAGAACAGCTCGAACCCGATGGTGAGAGTAAACTAAATCCGAAAGAAGCTGATCTCGTTATTCAATTGATCGGAGACTTAATCGAAGCTGGTATCTCACCAGAGGAAATGGGAATCATCGCGCCCTACGCGGCCCAAGCTCGACTGCTGCGGGGCAAGCTGAATGTGATTGGCCTGGAAATTGATACCGTCGACGGTTTTCAGGGACGGGAAAAGGAAGTCATCATCGTCACCATGGTGCGAAGTAATGACCGTCGCGAAATAGGTTTTTTGGCGGACACAAGGCGAACTAACGTCGCACTCACGCGAGCCAGACGAAAACTGATTGTTATTGGCGACAGTGCTACCCTCGCGTCCCATCAATTCTATGCCGACATGCTCGAACACTTTGAAACACTCAACGCATATCGCTCTGTTTGGGAATTCGGGAATATGTGACCGATGAAAGGTGAGTCACAAACTGCCACCAACAACTTACAAATAGATTCGCTAGCTAAGCAATTCACTAAATCACCTTGATTTAATATTGCGACACGGCGTAAAGAGTGGTCTATGGAAGCGAAATACTATGCAACGTGTTTTTGGCCGGGACTGGCCGAACTCTGGTGGCGTGGGCGGTTATCTGCCCTCCCTGCAGCGTTTGCATTCACCTTGGTGGTGAACCTGATCTTGGTCGCCCGATACCTGTATCCCGGATGGATTCATGGCGGTTTGGTGTCATTAGCCTTCTGGGGCGGGCTCATCACGTTGTTTTTTTACATCATTCGCACCACTCGGGAACTGCCGGCCCTCATCAACCCTCGCGAAACGACTGAGGAACCCGATCACTTTCCCGATGCGAGAATTGCGTATCTGGGTGGACGATGGGAAGACGCCGAAGGTTTGTTGACTGATGTGCTAGCAATAGAACCAAGAGATCCACCTGCTTTGTTACTTTTGACCGGTGTTTACCGTCACACGGGGCGTTTGGAAGCTGCTGAAGTGTTGCTACAAGAAATATCCCGTCTAGAAGTCGCAGATGGCTGGTTACTGGAAATCGAGACCGAATCCAAGCGTTTAGCACGAGCCGTCGAAGCAGAAAACGAATCAGAACGATCTGACACAAAAAACCACGTGTCCGAGCCAACAGATGCTGCCTAAATGACAGAAGAACCCACAGAAACGGTTTGCGCTTGCCGCGGGAAAACAATGAGTCGTAAGCAAAAAAGTTTGATTTTAGACCCAGAACGATACTTTTCGGGTAAACGCACCTGAAAGCTCCTATCCCCGCTTTTTACCGTAACCGATAGAATCACGCTAAGCTTGCTCGAACACCACTGCAGTCGCTATCTCGGATCCTGGCGAAAAAACAGGAAACCGTAATGCAGAGAAGTGGCGTACGGTTTGCTACTACACGTTTCAGAAACGAAAAATTCGCCAATTTGACAGCACCCACCCCTGATTTTCATCTCAGAGCCGATTGATTCATTCCGTTGGTGGTCTGAGACTTGAGTTCGTGGGGTACAGCCAATCGACCTGCCGCGGAGTCACCCACTCCCGACAGAGTCGGATAAGACAAGGGTAATAGAGACAACATATGTACGAAAGATTTACAGACCGCGCCCGTAAGGTCATGCAGCTGGCCAATCAAGAGGCTCAACGTTTTAACCACGAGTACATTGGCACGGAGCACATTCTGCTTGGCTTGGTCAAGGAAGGAAGCGGAGTTGCCGCAAATGTGCTGAAAAACCTGGAAGTCGACCTGCGAAAGATCCGCCTGGAAGTTGAAAAACTGGTCCAAAGTGGTCCGGAAATGGTCACCGTTGGCAAATTGCCACAAACCCCGCGGGCAAAGAAAGTCATCGAATATTCGATGGAGGAAGCCCGAAACCTAAATCACAGCTATGTTGGGACTGAACACATCCTGCTCGGTTTACTAAGAGAGCAGGAGGGCGTTGCTGCTCAGGTACTGATGAATTTGGGCCTGAAGCTGGAAGATGTTCGCGAAGAAGTCTTAAACTTGCTTGGACACGGCTTGGAAGGTGCAGAAGTTGGCGAACGCGGCGGACGTGGCAGCGAGAGTGAAAACCCAAGTAGCTCTGGGAAAAGTGGGAAGAGCAAAACCCCTGCTCTGGACAGCTTTGGTCGAGATTTGACGGAATTGGCAAAGAAGGGTGAATTGGACCCCGTGATTGGTCGTGCTCGGGAGATCGAACGCGCTATTCAGATCCTCTGTCGAAGAACTAAGAATAATCCTGTGCTGCTTGGAGAAGCGGGTGTTGGCAAAACCGCCATCGTCGAAGGATTCGCGCAGCGTGTCATCGAAGGCGAAGTGCCAGAGATTCTGGCCGAAAAGCGAATTGTTGTACTCGACCTGGCGATGATGGTTGCGGGAACAAAGTACCGCGGCCAATTCGAAGAACGCATCAAAGCAGTGATGACTGAGGTACGTCGTGTAAAGAACACAATTCTATTCATCGATGAACTTCATACGCTCGTGGGAGCTGGTGGAGCTGAAGGTGCAATTGACGCTGCCAACGTATTGAAGCCGGCTCTTGCTCGCGGTGAAATTCAGTGCATTGGTGCAACCACGCTCGACGAATATCGAAAATACATCGAAAAAGACAACGCCTTGGCTCGTCGTTTCCAGGAAATCATCGTTGAACCTACCGCAAAAGACGAGACGATTGAAATTCTGAAAGGTCTCCGAGGACGATACGAAGAGCATCATCGGGTGCAATTCACTGATGACGCTGTCGTCGCCGCCGTCGAAATGAGTGAAAGATACATCACAGCCCGATGTCTTCCTGATAAAGCAATCGACGTGATTGATGAGGCTGGCGCAAGAGTTCGTCTGCGAACCATGACACGTCCACCAGATCTAAAGGAAATCGATGAAGAAGTCGAGAAACTGAACAAGGAAAAAGAAGACGCTGTCGCCAACCAGGACTTCGAGAAAGCAGCAAATCTCAGAGATCAAGCTGAAAAACTGCGGAAGAAAAAAGATCAGATCACTCAAGAATGGCGAGACAAAAGTCAGCAGACCGATGGCGTCGTTGATGAGGAAATCATCGCTGAAGTCGTCAGCAAGATGACTGGAATTCCATTGACCCGTCTGTCTACCGAAGACAGCCTGCGGTTGATGCAAATGGAAGAAGAACTTCATAAACGTGTTGTCAGTCAGGATGCCGCTGTCACTGCCGTTTCAAAAGCTGTCCGAAGAAGCCGTAGTGGTTTGAAAGATCCACGACGACCTACTGGATCGTTTATCTTTGCCGGTCCCACCGGTGTTGGTAAAACGCTGCTAGCGAAGGCTCTGGCTGAATACATGTTCGGCGACTCCGAAGCACTCGTTCATATCGATATGAGTGAGTACATGGAAAAGCACAACGTCAGCCGTCTGATTGGGGCACCTCCCGGATTCGTCGGTTACGAAGAGGGCGGCCAGTTAACCGAGAAAATTCGTAGGCGTCCCTACGCCGTTGTCCTGTTCGATGAAATCGAGAAAGCACATCCCGATGTCTTCAACATGATGCTGCAAGTGATGGAAGAAGGGCGACTGACTGACTCATTTGGCAGGAATGTCGACTTTCGTAACACCATTCTGATCATGACCACCAACGCTGGTGCTGAAGCGATCAAGAATGAATCAGCATTCGGTTTTCAAAAACCTGATGGTGATGCCAGTTACGATTCCATGAAACAACGGGTGATGGACCAAATCGAACGAGTATTCCGCCCAGAATTCCTGAACCGACTCGACGACACTATCATCTTCCGGCATCTCACCAAGGATGATCTGAAGAACGTGATCGACTACGAACTTGCCAAAGTACGTGAACGATTACTTGATCGTGGATTGTCAATTGAACTCACCGATGAAGCGAAGGAATTCCTGGTCACCAAAGGAAGTAATCTCGATTACGGTGCTCGCCCTCTTCGAAGAGCATTGGAACAGCGAATTGAAGACCCACTGAGCGAAGAACTGCTGCGTGGTGCTTTTGAGGGGAAAGATACCATCGTCGTGACCGGGATTCTGGAAAACTCCGATGGAGATCGGATCGATACCCAAGATGTCACCACCAATGAAGATGGAAAGATGCTAGACCCCGATGGAAAACGAGTAAAAATTATCCAACTCGAATTCAACGGCGAAAATCGCGGGCTAGCAGACGCTGCTGAACCAGTCAGTGCTGGTGTTGCGGAAGGGAATGAGGCAGAGGCCGACGACGAAAGCTGATCTCTGGCTTCCCTTGAAAAAATCTTTGAGCGGCGAATCACCATTCGCCGCTTTTTTCGTGCTCTTCACGAAGATAACTGCGAGATGCCTAATCTGTGAACTGGAAGGAATGCCTGAGGATCAGCAGTCAAACCGCTGTAAGGCCCAATCTAGCGGTCTCGTGCCATCGGCATGATCACATAACCATAACCATCATCAGTCGTTAGCAATGCCGGTGCTGCTCCTGATTCTATTTCCAAGATAAAACTCACTTCGTTATCAAGAACTTTGCAGAAATCCGCCAGATAACGATGGTCCATTGTCATCGTGATCGACTCTCCCTCGTACGCGATTGGAATTTCAATCTGCGACTCTCCTATCTCTGCTGTGCTGGCTTCCATTTTCAAGGTTCCATCCGCAAAGGTGAAATCAATCCCACGACTCTCATGATCCGTCACAATCGCTGCCTGCCGTAAAGCGGCAAAAAGTGGCCCCACAGTGACATCCAGTTGGACTGCATTCTCTCGTGTAGGAAAGACCTGTCTCCAATTTGGATAACGACCTTCCACCAAACGGGAATAAATAACTGCTTGAGGGGTGCGAACCATCAAGTCGTTATTTCTTGCCGCTACGTCGACTGTCTCGTCTTTGTCATTCAAGGCCCGCTCGATTAATTGAATCGCACGAGTAGGAACAATCGTGCTGGAACCAGTTGTCTGATGACCTCCGACTGATTCACCTGTTCCTTCCATCCGAGCCAATCGTCGTCCATCGGTTCCAACGGCTGTAACGCGTGACTCTTCCATTTCAAGAAGAACGCCACCCAGTGCAAACCTGCTGCTATCTGAATCAGTGGCGAACACCGTCCGTTTCACCATCTCGCGGAATAAGCGCGTAGGAAGAACATGGTATTTGTCTTCATCAAAACCAGCGACAGCCGGAAACTCATCAGGGTTGTTACCGGGAAGTTTGAACTTACTGCGTTTTCCTTTGACACGAATCCCTGACTCATCAGTCTCAAACTCCAAAACCTCATCATGATTCTCTCGTAAGATTGCCATCGTCCGCTGAACAGGAAGCAAAGCAGTGCCCTCTGTTTCGACCGTGACACCTTCTTCCAAGTCCAATCGGATCCCGACTTCCATATCAGTCGCGGTCAATGTGATTTTTCCACCAGCAGCGGTGACTTTTACATTCTGCAGGATCTCTTTGGGAGATCGTGCAGGTGCGATGCTGGCCGCAAGTGCAAACGCGTTCGTTAATGATTCTCGTTGGCAGGTGATCTTCATGGAAATGCAAACCGATACCGTGGAAGTTCTCTATCAATCAGGTTCGCATGTTGTACCCCGTTGATGCTTCGCTTGCATGGGGACAAACCAACTTCATCATTGGCTGATTAGCTCTTGCTTTCTCTATAAGTTAATTTTATCTATCGTCTTAATCATAATCCCCCAGTATGAACTGTTGAGACGGAGTTATAAATGAGTCTAAGTTAATACAGGGTATTGGTTTAAGAAAATAGAATAGCTGTGGAAAACACGTTAGGTGGGTGTTTGGTTTTTGTGAATAATAGCCTTGGTTTTGAACAAATTAGAACATGTAGATGTTCAATGGATGCTATCAAAGTCACCAAAACGGACGTGGGTTCAACGAGGAATTAACATCTTGTCCACAAATCAAAAACTTAAGCATCAGTGAATTTTTCTCTGACTTCTTCGGCTGCACGCTGCAGTTCCGAGTCAGATTCGAGTAGTAATTCTGTTTTCCGGACTGCGTGAAGAACGGTGGTGTGGTCGCGTCCGCCAAAGTACTCACCAATTTGATGCATGCTTTTGGACGTCATTTGTCTGGCAATGAACATGCCGAGAGATCGGGCTCGGACGAGATTCTGTTTGCGAGAACTGCTACGGATATCGGCCACTTTGAGTCTAAAATATCTGGCGACTGTCGTTCCAATCGCTGCTAACGATACCTCTTCTCGCTCACCCACCACCGCAACAGCCGAGATGATTGCATTTTCGGTGGGTTCAGCATCATGCATTCGGCACCACAGAGAGATCTGTTTTAACGCGGCTTCGAGAGCCCGGGTTGGCAGCCGGGGTTCTAGCTTACGATCAAGCAAATCGAACAGTTTTGGATTGAGATCCAAATTCAGATGGACGGCTAATTCACGAATTAACTGAGTTCTGGCAGCCGCAGCAGGCATTTCCAATGGAACAGTGAGTCCAGGCAAGACTCGACTTACCAACAGTGGACGCATGCCCCTGATCTCTGATGGAAGACGTTTGCAAGTCAATAACGTCGGTAACCCTTGCGTCACACGTTCTTCGATTCGTGCGGCCAATTCATCTTGAGCGGCTAATTTATCATTCATCAGATGAAGATCATCGATTACCAGAATCGGTGCTTCGTTGATTTCTTGGCGAAGAGGTGGAAGATCATCAGCGCCTACCGCTTCTGCATAGAGCCGGGCAAAGTCAATTGCCGGATAGTACAGCACCGGCAATGGCTCACCCGTTTGTGATCGGCTTGATTCTCTTGCTGCTAGATGAAGGGCGATCGCTGTTTTCCCGCTGCCACTGGGACCGATCACCAGCAGTGGATTCCCGAGATCAAAAACTGAGGTTTCGGAGCAGGCAACAAAGTTCACCATCCGATTTTCTTCACCAGCGATGAAATAGGGCAAACTGCCCCTGTGAATCGGCGCAGATCGGTTCCTTACTCTGGCGATTGGACGCTCGAGCGGAAAAGAGTGAACCTGATTGGTAGGGCTAGTCGCAGTCGACATGAACGACCGTCAAAGGCGGGTGGGTAAGATCGTCTTCAGGAGACGGTTATGCCATTCTACGAGCCGGCGAGCAAAAAGCGAGCAAAATAATACTAGTTATCCACGCAAGGTTTTATTCGTAACTTGTTGTATGCATTGGATATAGAGTCGATTGCGAATTCAATTTCTTCAATAGTGGAAAACTTTGAGACACCAAAGCGAAGTGTCGACTCAATCTCGTCCGCAGGTCGGTTCATGGCCGTCAGGACGTGACTGGGTGGACTGCTACCACTGCTGCAAGCGGAGCCGCTGCTGCAGGCAATGCCAGCCATATCGAGTGCCATTAGCATCGACTGTCGGTCAGTTTTCAAAAAAGAAATCGAACTCGTTCCAGGTAGACGATCATGGATTTTGCCTTGAACGACCAACTCAGGATGGCGTGCAAGGAGCCCACTTTCCAATCGATCACGCAGCATTCCACAATGTTCAGTTGAGTCCTGCATTTCATCTACCGCCAGTTTGAGAGCTTCGGCCATCCCGACGACTAGCGCGACAGGTTCGGTGCCGGGCCGAGTTTCCAGTTGCTGTTCCCCACCATGAAAAACCGGTTCCACTTTTACTTCTGGTGCAAGCCAAAGCCCGCCAACGCCAGTAGGCCCGTGAAATTTGTGAGCAGTAAAAGTCACCGCTGAGATACCGGAATCTTCCAAATTTAGTGGTAGTTTCCCTACGATTTGGGTAGCGTCGACGTGCAGTGGAATTCCGGCCTTCTGGCAGATTTCAGCAGCTTGACTGATGGGCTGAATGACGCCCGTTTCGTTATTAGCCGCCATGAGCGACACGAGAGCGATGTCATGCTCGTCCGTAGAGATCAGTGTCTCGAGTTGGTCCAGTTGAACCAAGCCACCTTGGTCCGTTTCAAGCCAACTTAGCGTGCGACCCCGTTTTTCGAGCCATTTTACGGTCGCAAGGACGCTTGGGTGTTCAATTTGGCTCAGCACAAGCGATCCTTGATCAGTCAATCCGGTCAGTGCTTGGTGGTTTGATTCGGTGCCACCGCTGGTAATGATCAACCGGGCACCATTGGGCTGGTCCAGTCTGGTGCCCAAATGGCTGCCGATGGCCTCCATGGCTGTATCTAAGCGAGAACGTGAACGCCTCCCAAAGACATGTTGGCTGGAAGCGTTGGTTGGCCCCTCCAAAAACTGAGCCAACATGACATCGGCAACACGCGGATCGAGTGCTGTCGTAGCGTTATTGTCGAGATAGACCTTCATGATGCCATTTTCTTTTTGATATCACTTGCGTCTTCGACACAGTCCGTCTCATTTATTTGTTGCGAGGCGTTGAAGGCCAGGATGATTTGGGTAATCAGCCACGGCCTCGCTGAGTAATGTAGCCGCAACAGTCATTTTGCCAGCTTCTCGCATGTCACTGACCAAGCTGACATATTCAGCCGCCAATTGCTCATCGATGATCTTTTGTAGCTCTGCCGGACTCTTACCTCCAGAGTCAGCTGTTGCGAAAACCATCGGTATGAATATGTAAAGCTCACGGCAGGCTAATCGCTGGATGATCGGCCACAAAACTGCGGCGTGTTTTGGATTGTTTTTGCTCCAATCAATCCAGTAAGGATCAGAGTTATCTTGATCGCTAAATTCAAGTTGGGCTAGCAGGAAATTCGCATCCGCGTTGGTTGTGCCCAAGATACCTCTACTTAGGGAAACCAGATGCCAGTTAGTCGCAGTACCCTTGGGGACCTTTTGCAGTATCTTGGTTTTGACGTACGTGGCAGCAGGTGGGGTGTCATCACTTCGTCGGATTGGCGTGATTTGCCAATGAACCAAAGGAATTTCGTAGAAACTGAAACTTCTTCGCACAAAATGGCTTGGCGCGAATTCGCTGCCACGTACAAAGCCCTGAGTTCGAATGACCAGCCCCAGAACAACACAAATAATGACCGCTGCTGCGACGGAGACCCAGATTCGGATCACGCGATTTTTCTTCGCTGATGACTTTCCAGGCTGCGGAGATGTTGAAACCGAGGTGGACACAGGAGCTTTGTTGGGGCATGTTCGGGTAGTGAATGGAGCAAGTACTCGTCAGTTTACTGTAAGCAATGATGCGTTTGAGAACCCCTACTGTTTGCTGGAACTTAGGTGAATCATGCAACTTGATTGCATCGCCAAGGCCTGCAGCTTCGATTTCGGCGGCAGCCGCGGCTGGGAGAATCTTGCCCTGGAGGCCTTATAGAGTAACCCAAACGGCAAATCCGACCGATATTCCTTTTCTGTCAGATCAGTCACAGGAAACAGAGGAAGCGAGTGATCCTAGGCTTTCCCGGATGCGATTGGAGGCTGTCTTGCTGCTCGCAAAAACACCTTTAAGCCTCCGAAAACTATGTCAAATGGCTCACTTGGCGGACGCTACTGAGGCTCGTACACTAATTCGCCAGTTGAACACAATTTTTGAAGAATATGGGCGTGCGATTCGTGTCGAGCAGGTTGCTGGTGGATACCGCCTGATGACCAGGTCGGCACTGTCGCCGTGGCTAGCACGATTGGGGCACTTGCCGGCACCCATACGATTATCGACACCCATGATGGAAACCCTTGCTGTAGTTGCTTATCGTCAGCCTGTATCCCGAGCCGATGTTGAGGCTGTTCGGGGGGTTGGTTGCGGTGAGTTATTGCGTCAAACGATGGAACGGGACTTAGTTCGAATTGTTGGTCGTAGCGAGGAGTTAGGGCGTCCTTACCTTTACGGAACTACCAAACGTTTTTTACAAATTTTCGGACTTTCAAATATCGATGCATTGCCGGCTATTAAGTGGCAAGCTTTGCAAGATGATCCGGAACCCGAAGATTCAAACCCTGATGAATTATCGACATCAAAGAAGGACCTCGTTGTGAGTACCACAGTCGTTCCAACTCTTTCAACGTCCGATCACGCCGTCATTGCCCCATCCGTAACGACCATCGATCACGCTGATTCCGCCCCGAACAACGATACTGCTCAGGCAGTCATCGAGGATGAGGAGAATGGATACTACGATGACGACGACGACGATGACGACGACGACTGGGATGATCAAAATTGGGACGATGACGAGTCCGATGATGATTTGGATTCCGACGACGACGATCTCGAGGAAGAGGACGATGATCTCGACAGCGATGATGAGGACGAACTCGAGGACAATGACCTCGATGGGGATGAATCCGCTGACGACGATCTAGATGAGGATGACGACGACGGTGGCTGGGAAGAAGTCGATGATGAAGTCGGTGATGAAGAGTTTGATGATGAGGAAGATGAATGGGAAGAGCAAGAAGACGATGATGATGAAGACTGGAATGAGTGATCACTTCCAGACACACGCCCGCGTGTGGCGTTCACTACAAGAATTCCAGCAAAGCCGATTGCCCCCTATCGCGATCTGCTCGTGAAACTCAACCGGCTTCGAATCTCCGACGCCCGCGGGAAGCGTCTGCGTAAGTTAATCGGCTAAGTTGAAAAGATGTCTTAGTGCCTCAAGCAAACCACGACGGTGTCCCTCTGCTGCGTCATCACGCAGAGATGCCAGCGGTGGATGTAGCAGTTTGTTGATCAGCCGGTCAAAAGACTTTTCGATTTCTTTCTGCGCTGTCGGATCAAGATTTTCCAAAGATAGCTTATTGATCAATCGATCTAATTCGGTTTGTTTAAGTTCTTGTGCTTGCTCTCGTAGACGTTGAATGACAGGACCCGTTGCCTTGTGATTGAACGCTTGCATGAATCGCTGCGTTTCTTCTGAAATCAGTTGTTTTGCTTTGGGCCACTCTTTTTGTCGTTCGCGGCGATTCCGATCGCAGGCGGATTGCAAATCATCGATTCCGTAAAGATAAACGTTTGATAACTCGCCGATCGATGGCTCAAAATCACGGGGCACCGCCAAGTCGAGAATGAGCAACAGGCGATTCTTGCGTTTGGCATGCAGTGGTAAAAAACTTGCTGTGTCCAAAATCGGCTCACTCGCCGACGTTGTACCAATCAATAAATCTGCACCCACAACTTGCCCCCGCAGATCATTCCATAACGCGGACTCGGCGTTAAATGTATTGGCGAGCGCCACGGCACGGTCGTGACTTCGGTTGATGATGCAAATGTCGCTGGCTCCACCCTGTTTTAGATAACGCAGGGTTTCTTCACCCATGTCGCCAGCACCACAGAGAACAACTCGTTTGTTCTGTAGTGTGTCAAAAACTTCGGTTGCAACTTCGCCAACAGCGACGCTGGGTACGCTGACCCGTCGCCGATGAATTGATGTTTCTTGCTGAACACGTTTTGCGGCGCGGTTTGCAGCCTGAAATACTGAGTGAGTCAGTGGCCCTGCGGATCCAGAATGACAGGCAATATCGTAAGCTTGCTTGACTTGGGACAAGATCTGCGCCTCTCCCACGACCATACTATCGAGACTGGCTGCAACCGTAAAAAGGTGTTCAACTGCATCGGATCCAGCACGATAAATCATCTGGTCCATGATTTCGTCAGCCTTCAACTGATGCTGATCTGCCAAAAACGAAGCTACGGCATCTCGATCAAGCTCGCTGTCGTTTCCAGCAGTCGCATAGAGTTCAACGCGGTTACAAGTACTAATCAATACGATTTCCGAGGACGGGAAACGTTGACGAAAAGCACTTACGGCCTGACTAACTTGGTCACTCGTGAAAGATATCTTTTCTCGAAATTCAACAGCTGCGTCGTGATGACTGCAACCAATCATCTGTAATTTCATCGAATGTCCTCCGTTGAAGTGAACCATTCGATTTGTGACGAAAATAATTGGCCAACCTCTTCAATCCGAGATGACTCACCATCGGTTTGCCCATGCGAGGTCGTAAGGACGCCAATCATTGCTAAGACCAGAAAGCCACCACTCGCAAGTGTGAGGTAGACAGCCTTTCTGCCTCGTCTGGCGGGCGCGTAAAAATATTCAATGCCTGTTGCGATTAAGAGCCAGACAAATAATAGCGTGCTAAGAAGGACACCTCGGTCTGTCCAACCAACACTTCCCCAACGATTAAGATTCATCACGACACCCGCAACCACACCAATGCCGACTGCTATTGTGCTTCCAACGAGACAGCGTCGATTTAATCTGCCCAAGGATTCGAGGGTCGGTAGTCGGAATGTGGATCCCGCGCGCTTCTGTTTTAATCTTCTCGATTGCACCAGATACATGATGCCCGCCAAGAATCCGATGAGGACGGCGGTTGAACCAGCCATCATTGCGATTGCGTGAACCGATCGCCACACTTCGACGGCCTCGGTGCGACTGAAGGGCGGCCGATCACTCAAGGCGATTGCCAGTCCCAACAAGGCCATAACAGCAGGTAGGAAGAAAAAACTGATAATTGTGTCTGGGCGTCGCAGGTAAAGCACGAAGAAAGCACTAGCCAAACCCAGCGCTAACAATAGCGACCAATCCGACCACGTCGCCAACAAGCCCACTTCCTGATTTTGCCCTTCTATCCCTTCCAATGTGGTTGCCCTCAAGAGCAGGTAACAGATGTGGGTCAATAAACCCACGGACATCATGCCAATGACGAACAACCGTCGGCCGGGAATTCGACCTAATAGGCGTAGCAATTCAAGCACCAGAACGACAAGGTAGCTGGAAACAACGCAGGTGATCGAAATCTCGCTAAGAAAGGCGAGCATGTAACAAGCGGTGGGATAGAGGAAGAATCAGTACATGGTACGTCGGGATCAATCGTAATCATTCAACGATTATTTTTAGCCTACAGGGTCGGCTTTGGCACAGTATTGTCGCACTACCAGCCCTTAAAATCCCACTCTTTGATACAAACCTCACCGTCTTTGCCGATTTGCACGCGAATCGCACCGACTCGTGCAGTGACGTGCACCTCCGAGCCATGCATTGAAAGCATGTCATTCACTTCGGGTTTGCTGGCTCGTCGACCACCACTGACGATCGTTTCTCTGGGTCGGGCCCACTCCAAAACAGAAGCAGCGTCCATTCGTAGACTTCCGTGATGGGGTGCCATCAAAATGCTTCCTGCGTTTGGACGCGGCAAATTGACCAGCACAGCGGTGCCGGGAGGTTCAAGATCTCCAGGAAGGATCATGCTTCGGCCACGCCAACACAGTTGCAACACAAGACTGTTGGCATTATCGCTGCCATTTAGCCGCCGGATGGGTGGATGCAAAACCTGGAAGGCTTGTGGAAACCTGTAATCGGATGGGCCGAACTTATCGAGTTTCCTCCTGTCGATCTTGTGATGAGCTTCCCGGACATCAATCTGGTAATGCCTTAGCGAGCGTTGAATTGGGATCAATGCTGACTCCGACTCGTCAAGCATCCCTGGTGGCGTTATCACACAATTCACTTGGAATCGTTTTAAGAGTCCTGGAAGCGCGTTGAAGTGATCAGCGTCAGCATGAGACAGGAAGATTCCATTGAGCTGCGTGATGCCCAACGACCAGAGAGCACGATCGATTCCGGTACTACTGTATGATTCATTTCCGAGCCGACCACAGTCGTAAAGCCAGGTTTCATTTGGTGGTAGACGAATGATAACGCAAGTTCCGTGGCCCACATCCAGAAACGTTGCTTCCAAGCTACCTTCAGGTGCTCTGCGCCCATGGGTTGCCAGTCCGTACGCTGCGGTGATCCAGATTAGGACCCAGATACATCGGCTGCAGCGAAGCAATCTGCGATGAAAGGGAACGAAAAAACTTACGGTCAAAAAGACGTAAAAAGTAATAACCCAATAAACCGGTGGCGCCGGCAACCACACGTGTCCGAGGGGTACGTCCGCCGCCACCGACATTACCCACTGCATCCATTCGAGCGTTCGACTGCAAACCCAAGCAGGGACGATTGCGAGCGAGTGATGGAACATACCCAGTACGATGACCAATACACCTGATCCCAATGCCACTATCAGGCATGGTGCTAACAACAGATTTACGAGCACACTAATCGGTGAGACAACGTGAAATTGATGCCAGACTAAGGGCATGCAGATGCTGGTGACACAGCAACTGAACCACAACAGTTGCCGAAGTGTTCTGGCCCAATGTTTTGTGAACACCAAAAATCGATTTCTGCCTGTATCAATCAGTTGATCCAAAAGTCTATTTTGATTTTCATTCGCTGTGCAGGCAGGCTCACTGGCAACTTTGTGTGCACACAAAACCAGTGTTGTTACTGCCAGAAACGAGAGTTGAACACCAGTGTTCAATACATTCCCAGGGTTGATCAAAATCAAAATCAATGCGGCTATTGACAACGTATTAATTGGTTGACTCATGCGTCGCAACCAAATGGATACCAAGAATACGCCGACGAGGACTGCAGCGCGAATGACTGGTGGTCGGGCTCCAGTAAGGAAAGTGTAAAATAGACAGAACAGAAGAATGCAAGTGATTTTCGTTCTCATAGGCAACCGTAACAGCATTGCAAGAACGTTTGCCAGAATGACCAGGATTGCTAAATGCATCCCACTGACCGACAAGAGATGGGCTGTGCCAGTTACTAGCAGTAAATCACTTGTAGCACGGTCGATGTAGTCACGTTGTCCGAGCACCATTGCTACTGCAAGTGGACCGGCTGACTCGGAAGTGTGTTGCAGTAATTCATCACGCCCCATGGCAGCGAATTTAGCTATCCATCGATGCATTACTTTCTGTTTGCTTGTTGTTTCTGGCAAGGCGATGACTTGGCTGGGCTCACCGACTTTGAATTGTGCCTGCAAATCGCGATACCGGTAACCCGGCCGAAGGTCGCGTTGTCCTGGATTGCTAGGCGGACGTAACTGACACAGGTTGCCGTACGCCTCGATTACATCACCCGGTAATAGATCCTGATGCTGGCCTTCGATAATGACCAAAACTCGACCATCGGTACGTTTGAACTCCTGCCCCACTCGTAGTTCGGTGATTTGCACCTCGATTTGGGTTTGCCAGGGTGAACGATGGTGCCCGGCAGTATTGTGCTTCGATTGTCGATTACGCATCGTCGGTGGGCGATCGACAATCCCGCGGATGATGGTGGGTTGCTGAATCGAGCACAAATATCGCAAGATAGTGCGATTGTGATGTAGATTGCTTTGGCTGTTATGTAGGTACCCACCAAATGGCACGAAGACCAGGACCGCGACTATCCGACGGATAGACGGTCTCGCTCGGATGAGCAGCATCAGACAGATCGAAACTGTAATCAACCAACCGTAACCGGTGACCGTACGACTTGCGGTCGAAAGAGTCGGCGAGGTGAGGAAGTCCAGCAGCACCCCCGAAATCGTGGCCATCGCGATCAACACCATGGGGTGTTGGTCGACTTTGGATCGCGGTGGCCAAGGTGCGCAGGTGATTACCCACGAATCGAAATTTTGTGCCCCAAACAATGCGTTCATCTCTCCCCAACTCGGTTATCTTGTGGGGCATGCGGTGATGAGCATCGCATCCAAGATTTCGAGCTTTTTAAGACAAGGATCTTCCAAGTGAATTTACACCGTTTTCATTGCTTGGTGTCGCTTTTCGTTTTTTTCAACCTAACTTCTGCAAGTTTACTAGCTCAAGGAATTTCCAAAGATGCCGGCGCCAGCAAAATGAAGTATCCCGAAGCCAAGGCGGTCGACGTCATCGATGACTATCACGGTCGGAAGGTTGCTGATCCGTATCGCTGGCTGGAAAACACGGAAAGTGAACAGACAGCAGACTGGATTGCGGCAGAAAATAAAATCACGCAACGGTATTTGCAATCAATTCCCGAACGAAAGACGATGCAGCAACGACTAAAACAGTTGTGGAACTATGAACGATTTGGGATGCCAAGCCATCGCGGCGAAACTTACTTTTATACCCACAATGATGGGCTCCAGAACCAGAGTATTTACTACAAAGCCAGCTCTCTGGAAGCCCCACGTCAGGTTCTGCTGAACCCTAATATGTTGAGCAAGGATGGCACGGTTGCTTTAGCAGGTGCAGTAGTGAGCAAAGACGGGAAATTGCTTGCTTATGGATTGGCTGATGGTGGTAGTGATTGGCGGACGTGGAAAGTTCGTGATGTCGCGTCAGGCAAAGACCTTGAAGATTCGGTTCAGTGGGTCAAGTTCAGTAGCATTGCGTGGATGCCTGATGGGAGTGGGTTCTTTTACGGAAGATATGCAGCACCAAAGGAAGGGCAAGAACTGATAGGGACCAACGAAAACCAGCGAATGTATTTTCACAGGATCGGAGATCCACAAAGTAAAGATCAGCTGATTTTAGAACGACCGGATCATCCGAAATGGGGATTTTCACCAGCAGTGACTGATGATGGCCGCTACCTGATCATTCAGAATTGGAAAGGTAGCGAGCCAAAGTCACAGATCTTCATTAAGGACCTGCAGCAGTCAGATTCTCAAGTGGAACCGTTGATCACCGGCTTTGATGCCGAATATGAATGGATTGCTTCCGATGGAGATACGTTGTTTTTCATGACTGATCATGAAGCGCCTAAACGACGATTGATCGCGGTATCAGCGAAACAATCCGAGCGGAGCGCGTGGCGAGAAATAATTCCCCAAACAGATGATGTTCTTGAGGGTGCGAATTTATTCGGCTCGGTGTTTTATGCCAGCTGGCTGAAGGATGCTCGTGGAAAGGTGACTCGGCACGCTATGGATGGTGTGCTGCTAAGTGAAATTGAATTGCCTGGTGTTGGTACGGTCAGTGGATTTGGAGGCAAGCGTGATGCGAAAGAAACCTTCTTTTCCTTCACTAACTACGTCACCCCTGCGTCGATCTATCGTGTGAGTTTGCCAGATGGAAATATCACTTTATGGCGTCGGCCTGAAGTGGATTTTAATGTAGATGAATTTTTGACCGAGCAGCTGTTTTGCAAAAGCAAGGATGGTACGACGGTACCAATCATTGTGACTCGCAGAAAGGATTCAAAACTGGATGGGTCCAATCGTACTTTGTTGTATGGATACGGCGGATTCAATATTTCGATAACACCGTCGTTTTCTCCCGCCACTGTCGGTTGGGTTGAAAGTGGAGGCATTTATGCTGTCGCCAATCTACGTGGTGGTGGTGAGTATGGTCGCCAATGGCATGAAGATGGAATGCGACTCAAGAAGCAGAATGTATTCAATGACTGCATTGCGTCAGCCGAACACCTTGTTAAGCAAGGCTATACCCAGCCAAGTCGACTTGCATTGCAGGGTCGTAGCAATGGTGGGTTGTTGGTTGGGGCGGTAATGACTCAACGACCCGATTTGTTTGGTGCGTGTCTGCCCGCCGTAGGTGTCATGGACATGTTGCGATATCACAAGTTCACGATCGGTTGGGCATGGGCCGCTGAATATGGAAGTAGTGATGAAGAAGACCAGATCGACAACCTGCTTTCCTACTCACCACTTCACAATCTGAAACGTGGCACGTGTTACCCAGCTACGCTGGTAACAACAGCCGAACGGGATGATCGAGTCGTTCCAGGACACAGTTTCAAATTTGCTGCTGCCTTGCAGGCATCGCAAGGGTGTGATCGGCCCACCTTGATCAGAATCGAAACCCGAGCTGGTCACGGAGCGGGGACACCCATCAGCAAACGAATTGATGAGTACGCAGATTTGTGGGCTTTTTTGATTGCGAATCTGAACTAGTTATCGGCTTCGGTGACCGTGTCCCAGCTTGACGGCTGTTCAACACTTCTCATGCTGAGAGCGAAACGGCTGTCTCGCTTCAGCAACGCAGACAGCGACGAGCACTCACTCGCGTTGTCTGCTTTAAGTACAGGAAACTGCTACGGCTTGGTTCCTTTTGCCTTTCATTTTCTTTTTGCCACCCCGGTTGGGCCTTCGATAATATGCTGCTGCAAGAACCTGCTCAGTCGCCTTACGATTTGCGATTCAATCTCTTTGATATTCCCATTCGCGTATCGTGGACGTTCTGGATCGCTGCATTCGTTTTTGGATACAGCCTTTCGCAGAGTCTGGATTTTATTCTGGGTGCAAACAGTATCGGATTGCTGCAAACCTTGTTGGTCTGGTCAGCATGTTTGTTTGTTTCCATCGTCATCCATGAGTTGGGTCACTCGCTCGCATTTCGTCGTTATGGAATCGATTCATCGATTGTTCTTTATCACTTTGGTGGAATGGCGATTCCGGGAAGGGCGCGGACAACAGACCACTCTTTTGGTGGGCTGACTCCAGAACAGAATATCTGGATTTCACTTGCGGGTCCCTTGGCACAGCTTGGATCTGGTGTGTTGGTTGTGCTTGCCGTGAAATTGGCCGGATACCAACTGTTTGTCTTCAAAATGATGCCCCAGTTTCTCAACTTTGTTCCATCTCTCGTCGAAGGCAACGCAATCGATAGCCCAGGACTCTTTGTGCTTGTCACTTCCTACATTTTCCCAAGCATTTTATGGGCTTTGCTGAACCTCTTACCGGTGGTGCCCTTGGATGGCGGTCAAGTGATGAGATCAGTTGTGCAATTGAGCGGCGGTAACATCGTTCAAGCACTTTGGGTCAGTGTGATTGTTGCAGGTGTGGTTGGTTTTTATGGCTTCAGCAATGGTCAAACGTATTTAGGGATACTTTTTTTGATGCTTGGTTGGACAAATTTTCAAGCGATTCAACAAAGCAATCGAATGGGTTATTGAATTGTGTTTGAAAGGCGAGTTGTTCGCTTTTTTTCGTTAAGGACGTCTGTTTTGCACGTTCGTTTGCGCACTAAAGCGCGCAATTAAATGGAAAAAGAGGATTCACGTAACAATTTTTTTTGGGTACGCAACCACTTTTTTTTAAAAAAGATGTTGCGGAATTTGTAGAAGCGCGTAAAGTTACGCCCAGTTTTAAACGGTTGGAAGGATGAGCCGGAACGATGTTGGACATCAAGGCTCGGAGATTCAACCACACATGACGGTTGGTGAGCCGTGGCCGGTGACTTCTAAAGCTTTGCTTTAAAAGTCTCGAGGACTCGCCAACGTTTCCTTTCTCAGCGGAGGAAGAACGTGGCCAAGAAGAAAGCAAAGAAGAAAGCAGCTACTAAGAAGAAGGCGACTAAGAAGAAGGCTGCAAAGCGTTCGACTAAGAAGAAAGCCGCCAAGAAAAAAGTTGCAAAAAAGGCAACTAAGAAAAAAGCTGCTAAGAAAGCTACTAAGAAAGCTACTAAGAAAAAAGCTACTAAGAAAAAGGCGACTAAGAAGAAAGCCGCCAAGAAAAAAGCAACCAAGAAGAAGGCTACTAAAAAGCGTTCTACAAAGAAAAAAGCCGCTAAAAAGCGTCGCTAGGTTGCATCACAGTTCAGTCTTGACTGAACCGTTACAAACAAAAAAGCTGTGTCAGAGCTCTGCTCCGATGCGGCTTTTTTTATGCGCGTGACGAAGAATACCCCGTTCTCAAACCAATTCGTAGCCGGATTCCATCTCCAGTGCAGACGGCACCGATGCTTGGGCTCGTGATCCAACGGTAGGGTGATTTGAAGTAACTGACGAGAATTAGAAATGAGCTGACAAGATTTATACTTCAAGACCCAGCGATAGATGCGATTACAATCCCGACGGAACGTCAACGATTTTGAGCTTTATAGCTAGCAATCTACGTGGCGGCAGATGCCTAGTTGCGGAGAATCCCAGATGCCTAACTGTGCATCGCGAAGACGCTCGTGACCGAAACGCCCCATGTCTCAACGGGAGGTTTATCGCGTGATCGAGTTCTAAGTCTACTGTTTGCTAGCAATCAGCAGACTTTCTTATTTGAAACACAGGTAGTGGCCCACCGATTTTGAAGAGTCAGAAGGGTGAGGGCAACATCTTCTTTGGCTAATCAGAGGGTGGGTAGACTCACTTTGGTTGGTTGGTTGGCCGCCCGCATGGCCAATTCGCGTACTACTGCTTTGCAGATCGCATCAAATGGTGCTCGCGATGCATCATTTGACTGGATCACATCCGACAGCTTGCCCTCATCGCCAGCAATCCGAAGTGTGATATCGATTGGCAGCCCACCGAGGAATGGCACATTAAGCTCCTCTGCTTTGTTTCGCGCCCCACCTTTACCAAAAATGTCATACGTCTTACCGCTGTCTGGGCACTGAAAGCCGCTCATGTTTTCTACCATTCCTAATATGGGAATTTCAACTTTACGAAACATGCTGACAGCCTTGATAGCATCAAGCAGGGCAACTTCTTGAGGAGTGCACACGATGACAGCACCTGCCAGCGGAAGTGCTTGTGACAGGGTCAGTGCAACATCACCAGTACCTGGTGGCATATCAATGATCAGGTAGTCCAGATCACCCCAATCGGTTTCACCGAGAAATTGGTTGATTGATCCATGTAGCATTGGACCTCTCCAGATGACCGCCTGATCGGGTTCGACAAGGAATCCCATCGACATCACCGGAAGATCACCATCGAGTTTGATAGGATCAATTCGCTTTTGCGTTGTGATGGCAGGACGACCAGTTAATCCCAGCAATTGAGGGATGCTTGGGCCATAAACATCAGCATCCATCAATCCCACTTTGGCACCGTATCGCCGTAAGGTCAGTGCCAAAGAAGCTGCGACGGTGCTCTTTCCGACACCTCCTTTGCCACTGCCCACTGCGATCACGCTTTTTGCTTTTAACCCAATTTGTCCGATCCGAGCTGGTGGCCGCGGATGGTTGACGTAGGTGATTGTGACTTTGCTTCCTGGTGCGGCTGCGACGATTTTGGATTCCAAAGCGTCTGATAGTTCATCAGCCATGGGGGCGCTGTGGCTCGTCAATCCTATGGTGAGGGCAGCGTTGTCTTGGTCGACAACGATGTCCTTGATTTGGCCCATGGAATCCAACCCACGTCCTGTTTCCGGGTCGGGGTGATCGGAAATAGCCTTACGAACGGTTTCGGGGGACAGGTTGCTCATGATCGGTCTCGTAACACTATTGAAGGACTGCGATTTTTGGGATTCAGCTAAGGCCGCGACGTTTTAGGATGCCGTATTCATAAAACAAAACCGCTCAGGGGGCCGAGAACGGCCCGAGAGATGGTTTTATCTTGAGAACACGATTGCGGCGAATGTTGATGGCACCCGTCACTTCCATTGCGAATTTTTGGGCCATCTGACCAGATGACCGCATGCCCTTAGTCTATGAATTGGGTCCACCTTGCGAAGTGGAGGTGAATCATGCGGGTCAAACGCGGTAGCTCTTCGGGATGCTGGACCATCGCAGCGACTGGAAAAGAGGTCAGGCACGACTGTTCACGGTATGTCAAATGATGGCAGGCGATAATTTGCAATGCCTGCGGGTTGATTGCGGTGGATCGAACGAGTGCATTGCAATGGGCAGCCAGCGAATCCCCGCGGATTTCCCAAAGAATAATGAGAGGTTCGGCAAGAGTGAGGTTTGTGAGTATTTCATCTTGGCTTGCTGATTCGACTCTCGCAACGAGCTCTGCAGGAATCATATCCTGTCCAAATCGTCGCACCGCGGTGAGCCATCGGCTACCCGTTTCACAGATAAGCCACGGTCGAATGACGCCTGGATCAACCAAAGACCAATTCATTCAATCAGATTCCTTGGGTGAGGACGAACTGCGGGAATGATCATCAAGGCGTCGAAGCAAACGCGCTCTGCTGATTCCGAGCCGCCGTGCGGCTTCTGCACGGTTGCCATCAGCCGACTCGAGAGTTTCGTTGATTAGTCTCAGTTCATACCTCTGAATTGCATCGTCGAGGGAAATTTTTGGATGTTTGGCACGCTTCGAGATGGAACCGGGCTGGTAAGAACGAATCGCCAGAGGCAGATGTTCGCACGCAATTACACTTCCAGTTGCGGTTCGGATCGAATGTCGAATGGCATCTTCCAGTTCCTCGCAGTTGTGCGGCCATGGGTAAATCACCAACGCATCGAGCGCGGCTCGATTGAGCCGTTCAGCGGAACCTTCCCCGGCGGCACGTCGGGTGTCAAGCATTGCTGTGGCAATCAGTGGAATGTCTTCTACTCGCAGAGCGAGTGGCGGATTGACGATTGTCAGCGAGCTGATGACGTCAATCAATCGTGAGCACAGGCCAATGGCTCGGTCATCTTCGAGCGACAGACTTTCGCTGATCACATCATCGGTGGGTGCGTTCAGTTCAATCAGCTGGGCTCCACAACTCGCTAGCAGCCTCAGACGGCCTGAGAATGTGTCTAGCAGCCCCGCTAACCGCTGTTGCGCTTCGAATGGCATCTGATCTAAACCTCGCACCAGAGCGGTGATATGGGCGTCCTTGTTCTCTGCAAGTTGATGCCGCGCGGGCATCAATGTTGCATCGAGCAGGTCCGAATCCATCAGTGGTCCGTCAACGTTGATCACAGTTTCACCTGGTGCTGACAGCTCGTGGATACGCATCAAGATGGAATCACCACCGGAACCTGATGGTCCAAACAAGCCAACATCTGTTCGGGTGGACGCGGCAACATGGATGCGACGCCTCAGCCGGACAGCTTGTTTTGAAGTGCCGGCTGCGATGTTGATCGAGGTTGCGGCGTGGTGTCTTCGCCAAGAATCGAGCTGTTGCCTTATTGCAATAGCATCTTTGAGTTCTGGATCAGGTAGACGATCATCGAAATCACCGGCAATCGCCAATACGAGAGTTGTATTTCCACTCCCGATTTTGATGAATCGCACTTCGCGGGTCTCGGGACGTTGACCCTCCAAACCGGGTGGGGTGATTCGAAGAGATGCAGTGCCACGCCGCATCAGCCCGGATGGGGCGGCCAGAGAGGCTGCAATCAGGTCCAGTTTCTCGTTTGAGATCGGCGCACCAGCAACCGAGCGTCGGTCCAACAGAAGCTCACTGTCGAATCCGAGCCATTGGCTGCATCCTGGAGACAAATAAATCAGCTTCCCGCCTGGGCTGATTGCCCAGACCGATGCTTTCGATTTATCCAACAGCCGAACAAACGGCCGAATCCCTGTTCCAGATACCATCAGTACCGCCAGCCAACTCGTTTGAAGTGATGAACAGCGAACACCCGACTGACAAATTTGCCAGTGGCAGCAGCTTGGACTCATCAGCCGAGTGCGATGACGCGTGATCGTGTCTAAAAGACATCCAAGATGAAGTGGTGACCCGAATGGAATCGGCGGTGGCTGGGGTAATAGTTGTGCCACTTTTTGTTGTAGACGGGAATCCGCATTTCTGGCGGATACCTGTGGTACAGGCTATCACTACTGCGAAAGTACTCTTGTCCCCAGAAATTCTGGGGATAGTAGACGTACGGATAGTGGTAGAACCGATTCCAATCGCGGAAATCGGACTGCCCACCCCAGGCGCGGCCATAGGCCCGCTGGTCAGCCGAAGCATTGTCGGCCAGAGCGACGTAACTGCATGACAGTACGGCGGCGATCAAAAGATGACGAAGCATCACTGCGTCCCCCCTCGAGACGTACGAACTCGCCAAGCTGAGGCGAATATCGCGGGATTATTTAGGCTAATTCCTGGCAATTGGCTGTTTTTCTGAGTCATCAGCTATCTTGCCCGGCTGTCTTGTCGTGATGCTCGATATTCACAACGGTGCAAATATTTGCCTTGTTTTGGGCGTAATTCGCGTGCAAACTCGGTAACACAACCCGACGTACCGTCACTATCGGCACGTTGGGTAGCATCGGTTGAGTCGTTCAGGGGTGGATTATGCGGGGAAAACTCTGCGGAACAGGTCCACACTTCTATTGAACGACTTCTCATGAACCATCTTTGCCACCTATGATTACCCCATAGCTCCGCTGCAATCTTTGGAGGCAGTGCAGTTGATCATCGACTGATGACCGTATGAGAGTTGATGCTAGAAGGCAGCGAAGGCCTGCACCCAATCCCTTGCACCGTGGTATCTCGAATGTTCGTATCGCAATCCTCGATCCGACCGCTACTTGTCGTCTCATTGCTGACCGCTGGCTGTTTCTTGGCGTCCAACGCAGAAGCATGTCCATTTTGCAATGCTGTGTCGCAGACCTTGCGGCAGGAAATGGGTTCCATGGATGCTGTTGTCATTGCGACGTCACTTCAAGACGATCTGACTCGAAATAAAGAAACTGGTGAAGTATTGATGAGGGTGGAGGTCGTTTTGAAAGGGGCTGACCTCATCAAAGTTGGTCAAGAAGTCAAAGCGATCTATTACGGTGAGATGAGCATCGGCCGTCGATTCATGCTCTCGGGTGTTGATCCACCCGACCTGCAATGGTCTTGTCTGCCAGTCAGTAAAAGAGCAGAAAGGTACATTGGTAACATTACGAAATTGCCCGATGATTCACTGGAGCGATTACGCTTCTACCGCAAGTTCTTGCAAGACGAAGAATCGATGTTGGCACGCGATGCCTACGACGAGTTTGCAGTAGCCCCCTACGATGCTGTTAGAAGGCTGGGTCCCGAAATGGATCGTGAGCAGTTGCTCGAATGGATTGGCGATCCTGAAATGGCAACTGACCGCAAACGGTTGTACTTGACCATGTTGGGCGTTTGTGGCGACGAAAAAAATCTGCCGTTCCTTGAGAAAATGCTTCGTAGTACTCAGAAAAGTACTCGGGGTGGGCTCGATGCTCTGATCGCCTGCTATCTCACCTTGGCTGGGGAAAAGGGTTTGCCGCTGGTGGATGAATTGTTCCTGGCAAACAAGGATGCACCCTATGCAGACACGTATGCGGCAATCATGGCGGTGCGTTTCCATGGAACCGAGGGCGATGTGCTGCCACGCAGTGCTTTGGTCGAATCTCTACATCACGTGTTGGATCGCAAAGATCTGGCCGACTTGGTGATCCCTGATCTCGCACGATGGAGCGATTGGAGCCAAGTCGATCGATTGGTAGATTTATTCGTCAAAGCAGACCCGGATAACAACTGGGTACGTGTGCCTGTGGTCAACTATCTTCGTGCTTGTCCCTTGCCAGCAGCCAAGAAGGCGTTGGAAAAATTGGAAGCAATTGACCCTGAAAGTGTCCGCCGTGCTAATACTTTTTTCTCAATCCCAGTCCCCAGCCGCGAAACTGGTAAATCTGGTTCCAGTTCATCTGTGGATCCAGACACGGAGGGTAAATTTTCTGGAGCAGCGGGGTTCTCTGATCGTGATGAAAATGAGCTCGGGATGGATGAAAATTCCCTATTTGCCCAACCAGGGCAGGCCACAGCAGCCTTGGCACCACGCACTCTGCCATTAGCAACTCTAGGCTCCACCACGCTGACTGCGCCGCCTGCTTTGCAAGAAGGAATGAACCCTTGGCGGTTGGGCTACGTATTGGGGCTTGCGTTGGTGACCATTATGATTGTTCAGTTCTTGCTGCTTTCCGGCGGAACACAGCCTGCCAAGGGATAGTCGAACGGTCTTGATTGAGTCGCCAACATGTCTTAGATCATCTTGGTGAAATGGAAAAATGTCAGCTGATATTGAGATAAGCTCCACGGCTAGCGTGCAGGAATTTCCCTACCGTGCTCTGAGCACGACCGCGATTGCTTCGGTTGTCTTTGCCGTGGTGTCGTTGCTGGGCTTGTTTGTCTGGGCCTTTTTGGGCTTGGCTTTTGTGGGCATGGTTTTGGGCTTTGTGGGGTTCTCGAAGATCAAGCGGTTTCCTCAGGAATTCGCGGGTCATTCTTTGGCGATGACAGGGATCGTTTTGAATACTCTGGTCATTTTGGGTGGTGTCAGCCTGCATAGCTACATTTACTTGACTGAGGTGCCTGAGGGCTACACACGCGTTCATTTCTGGGAATTGCAGCAGCCTTCCAATTCACCGGGTGATCAACCGAGCTCAAAAGCAATTGAGATCAACGGCAATGACATTTTCTTGAAGGGTTATATTCATCCCTCCTCGGGCAGCGGATTGCTGAAGCGCTTTATCCTCGTTCCTGACTTGGGAACTTGTTGCTTTGGAGGGCAGCCCAAAAGTAGCGATATGATCGAAGTCAGGTTGCTCAATGGTCAAACGACGAAAGCTGGTTTGACAAAGAAAAAACTGGCTGGCACCTTCACGCTTAATCGAGGGCCGCAGAAAGTGACTGACTTTGACAACACCGTGTTCTATCAGATGAAAGTCGATCAAATTCGCTGAGTCAGCGTCATTTATTTTGATGTGTGCGCTGTCTCCTGCCTGTGCGTATACTGGGGCAAGTAAGACGAGGGTGTAGTTCTCGTTGCAGCAACAGGTCCCTTTCGAGCCAATACATGAGACTTTTGCTTTTCGCGTTGATTGTGTACTCCAATCTACAAGCTGGGGTTTCACAAGCGGCAAGTCCGCCACTGACGAATCCCAAGCAGGACCAAAAGACGAGCAGCCCAAGAACCAGTGGTTCAGGCGAGGTTGCTGGCAAGCAGCAGGCTGATCGTGTTGCTCAGGTCACCAGCGAAAAAGCTGGCTCCAAAACCAAGGTTGAAGTCCGCAAGAGCAGTGAATCGGCGCGAGCCAAAGGTGATATCAATTTTGATGACCTGAGCTTCAAGATTGAAAAGGATGCTAAGTTCAATTCAGCTTTGTTGACGGACGAAATCAAGAAACTCGATGGAGTGAAGGTCAAATTGCGGGGTTACATCCTGCCCAGTACCTTGTTCAAGGAAACCAACATCGATCAGTTTGTGCTGGTCAGAGATAATCAGGAATGTTGTTTTGGCCCTGGTGCAGCTCTCTTTGATTGTGTGATCGTTGAAATGGTACCGGGCAAGACAACGGACTTTGTGACACGACCAGTCACGGTTGAAGGCAAATTCAAGATCGATACTGAGAAGTACAAGTCCCCCAATGGGGATGGTCCACGAGGCGCAAGCCACTTTGCAATCTTCAAGATTGATGGTGTGAACGTTAAGTAGATTGCGGCTTCGAATTTCAGGAATCTTGTGCTGTCATGCACCAGGTGACCAACCGGGTCTGGGCCGGAGATGAATTTCCGGATCGTCATCTCCCTGCAGCTTCTGGATCTGCCGCGACACGTCATCAACTTGTTCTGCCGTAGTTAACGGCATCAACTTGACGCGAAATGATGCTGTCGCTCCACCATCAAGTTCAACGGTGCGACCCTGTTTCTCTTCGAATGAGCGAATATTGGGGTAGTTGGTGGCCGGTTCCAAACCGGTGACATAACCATCACTTTCCGCGGCTGTGTTTTTCCACACAATGAATCTTGGCAGGCCATTGACGTTGAAGGTAACACCCAGACCTTTTTCGCCATCTGCGGATCTGAGCATTGCTGTGGTCGCACTCGATTCATCTGCTCGAAGTCGTGCAAAGTAAACACGCTCTGCATAGCCTTCTTCAGGCGGGCCGAATTTGTTCCATGTTTCCATTTCACTGGCTGAAAGCGAGTCTTTGGGTGCAAGTGATTCAAGTGGTGCTTCGATTTTCGCACCTTCCCCGAGTATGGGTGCTCCAACATTGATGTGATACAGCAATTGAATCGACGCTGGTTTTGAGAGTTCGTTGGTCACATCGTCCAGAACTGCAACTTCGGCGCTGCCTGCTTCAAAACGAATTCGGCTGCGTAACCGGAGTCGTTTGACGAAAAGACGTGATTCCAGAACTTCACCGATCACTTCGAGTCTTCCCGACGCCTCGTCGTACTCGATCGTCAGTGAATCAGCTGGCAGATTGCCGATACGCCCGTGCAGGGGGTGAACCAGATTCCCTTCTGCGTCATGTTCAGGGGCACCGTTACTTTCCAGCCCACATCGTACGAGCAGCTCGTCAAAACCTTCCAGCCAACCAATTCCACTGGAATCGAATATGGGAACCTGAGAGGGGTGCACGGGGCCAAAGATCGGAGATTGCCAGCCAAAACGTACCCCGCTGGCCTCCATTCTCCAGATTGACATGCCTCGGGTTGGTAAAATCATGACGCGAATCGCGCCAGTATCGACCTCAATCACCTCCACTTGATCAGCCGCTCCCCCGGAAAACCGCCCATGGCGGGTGCTGATTTCCCCTTTGCGGGTGTCAATTTGCAGTGATAGAGGAGAGTTTTGATCCCAGAGAATGCTGGGAACTCGGGATCCGAGTGAACGGTAATTCGCGGATTTGGTCGCCATAAGGTGATTGTGGGACTGGTGGTAACGCTCAATTCGGTCTTCGGGATAATCCCGAAGGTTATTTTTGCTCAATAGAAAGACACTTTCCTCGCGTTCTTGTACCCGAGGCTGTCAGTCAATAAAACATCTATGTCGAATGCTGGCTACCGAGCAGACTTGCCGTTTGCCGGCTTTTGGAAAAACATCCCCAGATTGTTGAGTGAATTGAACTGCCAATGAGGAACGTCAAATTAGACGATGTGCACGTTTCTGGACGCTGGTGCAGCCATTTGGATCACTGTTCCGGAGACTGGGCCAATGGGGTTACTAGCTCTACAGGCTCTGGCGATGATTTGGTTTGGTGAAATTACCACTGACGAACTATATCTCTTCTTTTGCCGTGACCCGAGGCGTCAGAATTGAGAATGTAGGGGCACTATCATCACTGGTGGGGTCAAGAAACCTTGGTACCGAACCCCACATTGATTTTCCAACAGCATGATCCGAGTCACGCCGCGGATAGCGTGTGCAAGGTGACCATCGCTGATCTGGAACACGTTAAACTATACTTCTCGGCTCAGATTTACCTTTTCGTTTTCCTTTGAACTATTTACAGAGCAACATGTCTGACCAGCACAAAAATTACCCAAAACTTCACAACGCAATGTGGCCAGGCCTCGTTGGAAAGGGAGATGATGAAGGTCAGGAACCGCCCATCAGTCTGGAGAGAATGCTTGAGTTGACTGCCAACGCAGAAGTTGATGGTCAAAAGTTTGAAGGTGTCGATTACTTTCTATTTCACCCCCATACCGATCCAGATGCCAGTGATGATGAGCTGAAAAGAATCGCTGACTTGATTGGGAGTTATGGGCTCAAAGTTGGCTCGTTAGTGGCTCCTGTGTGGCCCGGTACGGTTGGTGATTCAGCAATGGGTGACGATGAGCAACAGGGAAAGTTTCTCCAAGCCATTGAAAAAGCCTGTCGCATCGCAAAAGTCTTTAATGAGCACGGCATCCGTGAATACGGTGCGATAAGAATCGATTCGGCAGAGTTTGGGGTCGAGAAATGGAAAGACGATCCTGCTGCTGGTACAGCCAGAATTGTAGACACGTTCACCAAGGCAGCTGAAATCGCTGCCGAACATGGTGAGCGTCTCGCTTGCGAAGGTGAGATCTGTTGGGCTGGCATGCACAGTTGGAAAGACATGCTGGATCTACTGGAAGCAGTCGGTAAACCCGAAACTCTCGGGTTCCAGGCGGATCAGGCGCACACCTATCTCTATTTGATGGGATACAACGCGCCAGAGCACGCTCTGCTGCAAGATGGTTATAGCGACGAAGAATTCTATGCAGCCTATGAGCAGATGACGGACAAGTTGCGACCTTGGACAATCGATTTCCACGTCGCTCAGAATGATGGCACCGTCCACGGGGCAGGTTCGCACGACAAGACTGGCAAGCATTGCCAAGCCGATGATCCCAATGGCAAGCTTGATATCACTCGTACAGCTGGCTACTGGCTGAAAGATGCTTCCTCGCGTGGTATCCAACATATTTGCTGGGACGGATGCATGTTCCCAAATGAAGTGCTTGAGAATCCAGAGACGTGGAATCAGATCCTGAAAGCTATGGTCGAAGTCCGTGATGCTCATGGCAGTACTATCTGATTCCCCTGTTAAACACTTTCGACTTGCATCAGTCATGGTGTGAGACGCTTGCGCAGCGGATTTGAGTTGTCAGGCAGGCATCAATTTTTTCCAATTTACTCCCTATCAAACAATAAGAATGAAACCACTCAATATTGGACTTATCGGCTACGGGTTCATGGGACGGACCCACAGTAATGGCTACAAAAGGGTCAACGATTTTTTCCCGGAGCTAGAATATCGACCCGTTTTAAAAGCGGTTTGCGGACGTAATGCAGAAAAGGTCCAAGACTTTGCTGACCAATGGCAGTACGAATCCATTGAAACGGATTGGCGAGCATTGATCGCTCGTGATGATATTGATGCCGTTGATATCTGCACGCCAAATAATTCCCATGCAGAAATTGCAATTGCCGCTGCTGAAGCCGGCAAGATGATCTTGTGTGAGAAGCCGCTTGCTTTAAATCCCGAAGAGGGAGAGAAGATGATTGCGGCTGTAGAGAAAGCAGGGGTCAACAATACGGTTTGGTACAACTATCGACGGGCACCTGCCGTCACAATGGCAAAGCAGCTGATCGACGAAGGAAGACTTGGTCGAATCTTCCATTATCGAGCTAACTTCCTGCAGGACTGGACCATTTCCGATGACGTACCACAGGGGGGCGCTGCACTGTGGCGTTTAGATGTCGCTGCGGCTGGCTCCGGTGTTACTGGCGACTTATTGGCCCACTGTATCGATACAGCCATTTGGCTGAATGGTTCCATCAAAGATGTTTCTGCTATGACAGAGACTTTTGTCAAGGAACGCATGCACACCGAAACGGGAAAAATGGAGCCCGTTGGAATTGATGATGCATGTGCGTTCCTGTGCCACTTCGAAAATGGGTCATTGGGACTCTTTGAGTCAACTCGTTACGCACGGGGACACAAGGCGCTCTATACATTTGAAATAAACGGTGAGAATGCTTCGATCCGCTGGGATTTGCATGATCTTCATCGTCTTGAGTATTTCGATCACAGCGATGAAGGAAAATTGAGAGGTTGGCGATCCATACATGTGACTGACCACGGTGGGGAGCATCCCTACATGGACAAATGGTGGGTGCCTGGGCTCCAAATCGGTTATGAACATACGTTTGTTCATCACGTAGCTGACTTCCTTCAGGCTCTCCAAGCTGGAGAAGAAGCGCATCCAAATTTCCGTGATGCACAAGAAACGCAGCGGGTTTGTGATGCGGTTCTCAGCAGTGCTGCGGAGCGAAATTGGAAACAGGTTTGACCTGATTTTTAGAATGGTTCAGATAGGAATCCCCCGTTCGTTGAATGGGGGATTTTTTATTTCTATTGAACCTTAGTGTTCCAGTGGTCGTTGGGATCATCCTGAGAATTTCGATTCAACAGGTAACACGTAAAGTCAAATAAACCACTAAAGCGATACTTGGGATCTACGTAATTTTGAATCACATAAAACGCAAAATAGTAGGACCGGCAACTTGCCCAGAGACAAATCAGCAATAGGACAAGAATATCCCATCTCGGTATCTGAATGAGAATTAGCGATGCGGAAATCAAAGCGATCAACAGCAGCAGAAAGGCTTTTGTGTACATCCACTTTGATGACGTAAGGTCTTGAGTGAGTCGTACCATATGAGCCGCCTATGCTTTACATATCGAGAATTGCAGGAACAAATTCAGTCATGAGTCAACTACAACTTACCGATACCGTTGCCGTTGTATAGCTAGAATTGGCGGTAGCTAATCATCTGGCAGCTGAGGATGTCCAGAAATTGCAAACAGTGATGCGAGATCTTGAAGCTGTTTTGGATGCGGGAGCGAACAGAAAAAATTTCTCAGTCAGCATGTCAGTCATTCTGCAAGAGATTCGAGAAGTCTCATGTAGTGCTTACCGAAATCTTGGACAGTATCGCAGAAGTTCTGCAACAGATGGATATCTGCGATCAATCACTGGTGACTCCAGTGTTCAGCCAGAAGTCCTCGCAGGCTTCTTGAATCTGTTGTTTCCCAATCAAGTGGCTTTCGCTGCGTTTCCCGGTCCAGCGGTCGGCGACTCCTTTGAGCTTCACACGAACTTCGCTGTCCAGCCCATTCGATGAACAGATTTGATTGGCGACCGCCAGTTGATAGCGAGCCTGTGGATAGATTGGGACAAAGCGGCTGCCCAGTGACATGGACTCTAGTGATAGTCGTTGCCAGCCGTCACGGTCTTCATCTTCTTCTAAAAAAGCGGTCAATTCTGAGTCCAGCTCGCCACAGACAGATCGATGCAGCTCAATTTCGGCACGACTCGTGTGCGGTGAGTAGAGCGACCATGAGGTCCAATGATCCCAGTAGCCAGAACGTTCAAGCAATGGACAGAGGATCGCCAGCAGGATCACGAGCTTGACGAACAAAGTTGTCCCGGAACGCATCGGGTCGTCACTGTGAGGAAGCATGGCGTGATCGGCATTTTTTGATTCTGTTACTGTTGGCTGAGCGGCTGGCCGTACCCAGAACAACAGATATGCCTGTGCAATCAACATGAGATTCCAAATCAACACACCGCGACTGTGGTTGAGGCCCCAAGGACCGAGCAGGATCAATAACGAGATGTGCATCAACACCAGCACCACAACCGACAATCTGCGAGTTTTTGGCAGGTAAAGTCCCAATCCAGCCAAGAGCTCGACCGTGGGGAATAACAGCGTTATCCGGGTGGCTGTGTTAGCATCAAGATTGAAGGGTAGTCCCCCCAGAAAGTTAGCCAACACACCTAGCAGATCCTGACCCACTGTATGCTGGAACTGGAAGTCAAATTTCCCAGCCGCACTGTAAACATAGACACTCGCAGCGAGAAGCATGATCCACTTGCGACCAGAAACGGAATTCATGGTGCAGAATATCAATGCGTAAAACAACGATTGATAAGCCCATGGTTGAAGTCGGTGTTGATCAATTAGAAAAGAGGTCAGTAGCGATCCAGCCACCATCATCCAACCGAGTCGAACTTGTTTGTTATTGCATGCCGTGATCGCAATGCTCAAACCAATCAAAAGAGTGACGGATGGCAGAAGCAGTGCACCATCGGACATCGGAATGATGGAGGGAATCAGCGAGACAGCCAAGGACATTTGGGAGCTTGGTGGCACAAACCACAGTGGATACGTGGAAAGGACCAGCACCAGAAGAAAGACTCCCCAGACTTTTGCAAAGATCCGTAAATCTGATGTTCCAGTGTTTGCGGAGGTCTCACTTTTTTCTCGCTTCGTCGTTGCGATGTTAGCACCTGTTGGTATTTTCGTCGGCCTGTTACTGACAGTTTAGTCGACAAAGTCGATAGGCTACGGTGTCAGCTGTTTAAAAGAGTTTCTGATTCCACAGTGGGAACCACGGTCAGACTAGCCTTTTTGTACCTTTGAACTAATTCTATTTCTGCCGTAGCGCTCAAGGTCAGGTATTTTTGGAGTAAGTATCGAGCTCACCACACAAGCCTCGGTTCCAAGGCATCCTGCTCAGTAGCATCGCCATGCCACAGGTGTCGCTGATCCCAGCAAATACAAGTCCTGCCCCTACAAATATTGCCATTGCCAAGAAATAGGAGTGGATGAGGTAGGCAAGAAGAATTCCCAGCAGCGTGACCGTGCCAGCAGCAATACGGACTTGCCGCTCCAGCGAAATGACCTGCTCGTTTTGTTCAATGGGTAGTCCTGTTGCCCGCCATTCTTGGGTCCCGCCAACAACGTTGATAATGTTGTCGTAACCAGCGGTCAGGAATTTTTCGCAGGCTTTCAAAGAGCGTTTGCCACTTTGGCAAATCAGATAAAGAGGTTGATCGTCAAACAATTCGGTATGCCTTGCCATGACCGCATCAGGATCAAGCTCACTGAGTGGTATATTTCTGGCGTGAGCGGCATGGAGTTCTGAGTACTCAATGCGCGTTCGTACATCAATCAGCTCAATGGGCTGTTCAGCATGGTGTCTTGCTAACTCTTGGACGCTGATGGATCGCATGCTTCTGCCCTAGGCCTCTGGCTAGAGTGAGGTCGCAATGTGGCGAGGTATTCAGGTTGAAAAAAGCGACTCAGAAACTCTCCTAGATCGCAGCTCATCCTAGAAAGCGACTCTCCACACAGTTCATCAATTCTTGCAGGTGTGGTTCTGCAACTTGGTAATACACGTGTCGTCCTTTTCGCTCGCTGGTGAAGAAACCACAGCGTTGCATGAGTCGTAGATGCTCGGAAGCAACGTTACCGGGAATGCCAGCATCTTCAGCGAGTTGGCCGACTGCATATCGTCCATGCAATAACATTTGCACCATTCGTAAACGTACTGGGTGTGCGAGTATTCGCAGGCACTCTGCAGCTTCGTTGAACGATTCCGTACTGCCCGCTGGCTTGTCAGGTTGAGTTGTGTTGGTTGCCATCACTATCTCCTTCTTCAGTTACATAATATCGGGATATCGCGACATGTCAATTGATCGAATCTTGCCGGAAACAGATTTCTTGGGGTTCGGCTTGTTGAAGTTGCCCGACTTTGGGCATTTCTCAGACTCTGCGGGCATCAGTGTGAAAGACTTCCTGCAGGTCTCTGATCGATTTGGACTGGCGAGACAAACCCATCGGGTTTCAGTGCGAGCAGCGTTTCCTCCGCATTGTCGATCAGTAAACCCGCATCTCCTGATCGGCAGAGAGTACCCATCGCCAGCAGATCAGCGTTAACGTGATTTGCAACGGAGCGAATCACCGTTGCAGTATTGCCCTGGTCAATGTGCTTGTGCTGGGCGGCTGTTGTGGATTTAAGCTTGCCTTTGGTTTCTGGATATCCAGAGATTGCAAGGAGCATATCGCAGGACAAATCTCGAGATACTGCCCATGAGGATGCGGCTGAGTACATTGTGCTGGTTTTCACCGACAACCAGCAGGTCGCATCCCTGTTGTTCGGCATAATCAACCAGACTGTCAGCGATGTGGTCGGCCTCGATCAAGTGTGTTGTGGCTTCGATTCCTGATTGCGCCAAGTAGTCTTTCGCTTTGAGTAACGTATCATTGGCTGAATGCCTAATTTTATCGGTGTCAACGACAATTTCTGTTTGGAAAGAAGAAACGAGTGAGATCACTGAGACAAGCTGTACATCACTTTTGATTCTCCAGCGAACCAGCCTGAATTCCTCCAGAGCATGTTTTGCTGCTTCTGAATCCTGATAGCCAATTACGATTTTAAAGTTAGTCGTCGCATCTTTGGTTTCTGTCGGGCGAGCCACGAGAACACTGCATGGAGCATGGTGCGCAATATAGTCGCTGGTGCTGCCAAGTAGCGTTCTTTCGATCATGGAACGACCCTTCGCACCAGTCACGATTAATTCGGCCTTTTCAGTAGCAGCGAGATCGCATATTTCTTTTCCACAATGGCCTTCACGCGTGACGTGACGCAACCTGCTATCTGTGTTGTCGAATATCTGCTTGATTTCTTCAAAGGTTGTCACAGCCGCTGCAGCTTCCGCTGCAATCAGTTCTTCTCGCTGATTGGTCGTGCCCACTTGTAGAACGTTATGTGGCACTTGCAAAACCGTGACCACAATCAAATCCAAGGTCTCACCGCCGGCTAATCTGGATATTAATCTTGCCGCTTCACGGGAGTTGTGTGAACCATCAGTCGCAAACAGTACTTTTTTCATTCCTTGAGTCTCGCTTCTATCCAGAATTTTTCATCATCAAGTGCAATTGTTGCGGCGCAGCAGAAAACTAGATCTTTCACTTCAAGCATATACCCATCAAAGATCGGTCGCATGGGGAATTAAGGCCCGTGGTGCTTTCGACAACTGCCAGCGAACTAACTGCCGAACTCAATCAATTGTCGGAAGCAATCATGGATAGCCGATCAAGCTGGGCCATGTCACATTTTCATCGTAAATCAAATGTGGCTTGCGAGTGAACGCAAAAATAAGATTCAGTACAGCCTTGATATTATTTTCGTCTTCATCTCAGTCTGAGCTGCCTGCCTACAATGAAAGAGGTGATTCCATCAATCGAGCTCCTCTTGGTTCAAGGAGGACTCGCTGTCATGTGCGGTGTTTGAGTCGAATCTGGTAGTTTCGTAAGAGCTCAATTCTTACCTTCAGGACGCTAATCATGCCAGACATGATGTCAGAGAACACAGTGGTTCCAATTGACTTCAGTGATTTTTTTCATCTGCGGGATTGGATTCCGCCTTGGAAATCAGTCGTGGAGTAGGCAAGGTGCGTGTGATTCACGTTTAACCAGCGTTGTCGACCATGGAACCGGGGAATTGGTACGGCACCATCACTACTCAATTATGGATTGACTCGCCAAAAGAGCATCTGAAGAAAGAGTTATCAGATAAAAAATACACGGATCTTCAGATTCATGTCACCATTGGCGGTGAGGGACGCGAAATCGCAAATTTTGCACAGAAGGTCGCGGCGGCCATTTTAGTCCTTTTTTCTCAGGGGTGGGAATTCCTCGAACACCTACTCGTCGGTTCAGCAGCGGAGCGGTTCGTCAGGCTGGCAACCTGTCCAGTGCAGGTACTGCGAACCTAGGTCCCAGACTGTGGAGTAACGGCATTCTAAGGATGCTGCGACCCAATGATTCAGCCATGTGGCGACGGTCAGCAGTCGCGTAGGTCCGGCACACAAGTCGACGTGAGTCAGAGCAACCTTAGTCCCACTTTTAGTCTAAATTTGCTACGGTGCATCCGTACCGGTGATTAGATTGAATCTACAGATCGGCCACGATTTGAATGTCAGTTGCCGTCCCTGAAAGTGGGCGGGTACCATGGAGAGTCGGGGCGTGGCGATGAAGGGGTGGTTCGAAGGCTAAAATTTCTACATGAACACTTTAAAACCTTGCAAGATTCTTGTTGTTTTCGGCTTATTGCTTGCTTCGTGCGACGTTGCCAAGAGCCAAGATAAAATCGCCACGAAATCTTTTGTTGATGAGGTGGTGCCGTTTCTAAAAGCTCATTGCTATGAATGCCATAACGCAGATGAATCTGAAGGCGGAATTGCTTTTGAAAAATACAACAAATCTGCCAACGTACAGCAAAACTATGATCTTTGGGAGCAAGTGATTCGTCTGGTCAACGAGCACCAAATGCCTCCAGCAGATCAACCACAGCCGTCTGCCGATGAGATTGCCGAGGTGTCGTTAGCGCTGAAGGCGGTGTTGGAAAGCTTTGATTGCTCAGCCGACAAGCATCCTGGTCGGGTGACCATACGGCGACTCAATAAAGCCGAGTACAACAATACGATTCGTGATCTTACGGGGCTGGATCTGAAGCTTGCCGATGGATTTCCCTCGGATGATGTTGGTGAGGGATTTGATAACATCGGAGATGTGTTATCGCTTCCACCAATTCTCTTGGAGAAATATCTCGAAGCCGCTTACACCATTGCGGACGGAATTTTTGAGGATAAGAAGCTATCCAAACAAGTTTTCCCTCACGAACCAGCGTCAGACAATCTGTTAGCGCAGGCGCAGGCAGCGCAACTCAATATCCAACACTTCGCATCAAGAGCGTTCAGGCGACCTGTGACTCAGGACGAGCAAGTACGGCTCTTCACCATCATGCGTGATGCGTGGGGGCAAGATGTTGAGTCCACAGAGATTTATAAGACAGTGGTGGTTGCAGTGCTTACCAGCCCACATTTCCTTTTCAGAATCGAGAAGGATCCCGAAAAAGATGATGACGATGGGATTCGAAAACTGGATGGATTCGAATTGGCTTCTCGACTCTCATACTTTCTGTGGAGCAGCATGCCCGATCAGCGATTACTGGACCTTGCCAAGACTGGCAAATTGACTGAACGGGATGTGCTCGTGACTGAGACCAAACGTATGCTTCTGGATCCAAAGGCGAGTGCGATTGTTGAAAACTTCGCGGGCCAATGGTTGCAACTGCGTGATGTGACCCGGTTGGAACCTGACCCAGATTTATTTCCCACCTTCGATGATGAACTGCAGCAATCGATGCGAAAGGAGACAGAACTCTTTTTTCAGGCGATGGTCAGTGAAGATCGAAACGTACTTGAGTTTCTAACAGCTGATTTCACTTATGTCGATCAAAAGCTTGCAACCCATTACGGCATGCAGCCTGTCAAAGACGAGGGTTTCCAAAGAGTGAAATTGTTGCAGGGGCGACGCGGTATCCTCACACATGCCAGTATTTTGATGCTGACATCAAATCCCACACGCACGTCGCCCGTGAAACGCGGGAAGTGGATTCTCGACAATATTCTCGCTGAACCACCGCCACCGCCTCCAGCTGATGTACCTGAGCTTGAGGAAGGAATCGAAACGCTGGGTTCGTTACGCGAGCAAATGGAGCAGCACCGAGCTAATGAATCCTGTGCCGTATGCCATCGTACGATGGACGCACTAGGTTTTGGCCTCGAGAATTTCGATGCGATCGGGGCGTGGCGGGATCGAGATGGGAAATTCGAAATCGATGCAAGCGGACAACTTCCAGGTGGCATAAGCTTTGATGGTGCCGACGGATTGATGAAGATTCTGACTGAGAATAAAGCTGAACAGTTTTGTCGGTGTCTTGCGCAGAAACTGCTGACCTATGGTTTGGGCCGAGGGCTAACGACGTATGATCGTTGTGTTATCAATGATGCCTATTCGCGCCTTCAATCTAAGGGATATCGATTCAGTGAGTTGGTGATCTCCATTGTTACCAGCGACCCGTTTACGATGCGGGAAGCGATGCCTCTTGATGATTGACCCTCCTAGTTGTGAAATTGAGGTGTTCTCAGGAATCCTCTCAAGGCAGGTCAATTGAATGGTAGTCGCCAACCTGCCGACGCCCTCGCAGTTGGGGCGGCCCTTCGATGATGTCGGACCAGTTGCGCGAGGGTCGAACCTGAAGGGCTGAGGGGACGAACGAGAGGTTCACAGTGTCGCTTACCCAGAGCATTCCGGTACATCCTAGCGCATTGCGGCCATCGGATCTACTCTGTGCTTCAGATGTGATCAGTTTGTTTACTTCACTATATGCGAGAGTGTGTCACCTGGGTTTGCGTGATGCTCCATGCTGGTTCTTATTAGGTAACCACGCGATAATTCGCAGAGGCCCTCCGCTGCCGCTACCAATTTTCATCGGTAAAGCGATGATCATGGACCCGGAAATTGGTAAGCGACTCATATCGGCTACGTTTTCGAACGCCGGGATCTCGTGTTTGAACAGCGTGACGTGGCTTTGGAATCGTGTTGATTGACCATAGTCGATGCTTGCCGTGTCGAGGCCAATGGCTTTGATGGCTCGGTGTTCCGTTAGCCATCGTGCAGCGTCCGGGTCAAGTCCGGGGAAATGCAATTGTGCGATTGCTTCTGGACCCAATTGGTCTGTACCCAGGTACTTTTTTCGATTCGACCAGTGTTGGGAATATCCAGTGTTCAGCAGGACAATCACATCTACCAACTGCCGTCCCGTTTTTTCCTCCCACGCTCTCAAATCAGCAATGCTGATTTGATAATCGGGATCTCGACGACATGCTGCTGTGACATCGATCACAGCAGCTTCACCCATTAATTGCTGCAGTGGTAATTTATCAACTGACTTACCATTTTCATTGAAGTGGACCGGTGCATCGAGATGAGTGCCACCATGTTCGGCTGCCAAGAATCGATTCGACGAGTAGTAATATCCCTTTTCCGTGATGCCGGCTTTTTCTGGTATCAGTTGAAAACCCTTTTCCGTGGGCCAGTAGATTGTTTGTTTGTCGAACGTATGCGAGAGATCGATCACCTGCTGGTGCAACAGGTCGACGCGTTGAGAACCAGATTCTTCATGCTGTTTGTTTGGCTTTGTGCCTTTTGTCTCCGTGTCAGCAGCGACGCACACGTCGGAAACAATCAAGGCCATGATGATGTAGAGTGCCCGTCGCTTGCTATTCAGCATCGCTATCCTCGTTCTGATGTGATTCGCTCGTGTGGCAATTCCACAGTTGGCCAAGGTAGATTAGACCTGCAACAAGTAGTGTCATAGTTATCGCCGTGACTGACAGTGGCACTCGTTCCAGAACAAGCAGTGGCAACGCTACCGTGATCATACCTCCACCAATGAAGGGTGAGGATAAGGGGGCTGCCAAGGCGTAATCTTCTGCGGCACCTGATTCAAGCTCCGGGTCAACCAATCTCAGTAGCACAAAACCGGTTGCAGTCGTGCCGGTCGACATGCCATAGTTGATCAGACCCAATTCAAACCAGTGCTCGCGCGGTAATATTTTTCGTGCCAGAAACATGAGGCAGAATCCCGTCCAGACAGCGCCGGATAGAAACAGGATCGCGAAGGGGAGGATCAAGGTGCTTACTGCGGTGATGTTCAGTGTGGTGATCGCAGAAACAATCAAGATATCCATCGCCGTCGATGTCAGACGATTGATAGTTTCACGATCGATGGCGCTTTCGTAGCCGAATGAACTAATCGTGCTGCGTACGATCCATCCACCAAACAGCGTGTAGATGAATAGAGGAAAGCTACCTGCCATACTTTCGAGCGTCAGTCGCTCTGACAGTTGTTCTTCACCCTTGACGACGGTGGTTGTCAAATCGTCGCCCAGATTCTCGATGAACCCGATGGATGAGGTTACGATGCTTTGAAGTCCTAATCCAATGCCGAAAGCGATGGCCAGCCATAGTACTTGCAATAGCAGAGGATCAATCGTTTCCTTGCCAATTCGTGCATAACCGATAGCAGGTCGAATTGTGGAAGCAGAATGGGCTTTGTTTTCATGGTCACAGTTTTCACTGTCAATGTTTCGTTGTTTGGTGTTTTGTTTTCCAATCCATCCTCGCCTCACGGCGATGTTGATCCAGAAAATACCTGAAATCAATCCATAGAGCAGGCCACAGGTAGCCATCAGGATTCCGAGATCCAATCCACTGTCGAGTTGAATGGTTGGATGTTTGAAGACTTGGCCCATCGCTGCCGCAGTACCGTGCCCGCCTGCAAAACCAGTCTCGATGAGTGTTCCAATGGAATGGGGGACATCAAAAAACGGTTTGATGAGCAGCCAGGTAGCAATCAATCCGATGGCCGTTTCGCCCAACACAATGACCCACACCATCAGCCCCTGCCGCCCGACTCGCGAAATGCTTTTTTGCAAAGGTGCGGGTTTGCGCTCCAGTAGCATACCGGCGAAGATTACGGCGATCAAAAATCCAGGCCACCCCTTTAGCGTTTCGGTCCAAGAAGTGGTGTGTGATGTAAAGCTTGCACTGAGGTCGAGTTGACAAATCAGCAAGCCCATCATTCCCGCAAGCACTGAAGCAGGGATGTAAAGCCAGCGAAATATAGAGAATCTCAGGCGCAATCCCACACCGATCAGCAGCAGAATAGCAACGAAGATGGAAGCCGGAATCATGGGATGATCCTGCGAGGATTGATGTACAATACGATCCCATTCATGCACCGTTATCAATCATGGATTGATTGAGTAGGGCTAACCAATTACGTGGGATGATCGAAAACATGAAGTTGATTGTGGTTGGAATCCTGCTTCGAGTCTACAAAGAAGTAAAATCGATAGTTCCGTTCAAGTCGATGCTTGCGTCCATGGCCGGCAATGGGTATTTCAGGCCCGTGGCACAGTTGAACAAAACACAAGTTTCATCGGGTGAAACTCTTCCTGATGCTACTTCTTGTTGGTATGCCGCGAGGGTCGCGGCCCCCTCTGGACACATCAGCAGTCCTTCTTTTGTGGAAGCTTCATCACGGGCGAGCAAGATCGCTTCGTCGGTTACAGCTGTTGCAAATCCGTCGCTTTCGCGTACAGCATTTAGGATCAGAAAATCACCGATGGCTGCTGGGACCCGAATTCCAGCAGCTACCGTGTGTGCATCCTGCCACAGTTCGGCGTGTTGTTTCTGTTCGTTATAGGCTTTCACAATCGGAGCGCAGCCTGTCGCTTGGACGGCGACCATTCGTGGTAAACGGCCCTTGATCCAACCTATTGCTTGCAGTTCCTGAAAAGCTTTCCACATCCCAATCAATCCAGTGCCTCCACCAGTGGGATAGAAAATCACGTCAGGGAGTTCCCAATCGAACTGGTCTGCCAACTCCAGACCCATCGTTTTCTTACCTTCGATTCGGTACGGTTCTTTGAGTGTGGAGCAATCGAACCAATCTTGGATTTCTTTACCGGCTCCGACTAGCTTGCCGCAGTCGTTAATCAATCCATTGACTCGCCATACTCTTGCACCTTGTGCAGCAATTTCCCTGACGTTGGTTTCAGGGGTGTCGTCTGGACAGAAAATATAGGTTTCCAATCCTGCGCGGCTGGCATATGCAGCCATGGCGGCACCGGCATTCCCATTGGTTGGCATTGCCAGTTTTGTAACACCGAGTTCCTTGGCCATCGAAACAGCCATGCAGAGACCCCGTGCTTTGAATGAGCCAGTCGGTAACCGACCCTCGTCCTTTACAATGACACGCCCTCGACCGCTTTGCAAACTAGCAAGTTCGATCAGAGGAGTCATTATCTCGCCAAGGCTCACAATGTTATGGGTCTGACGTACCGGCAAGAATTCTCTATATCGCCAGAGGTCGGCGGGACGGGATTGCAGTTCGTCTTTGCTCACTGCTTTTGATATCCCCTGCAAATCGTATCGTACGATCAAAGGACTTCCAATTTCAGATAATCCATGCAACTGGTCTGCGGCGTAGTGAGTTTCTGTCTTGCCACATTCCAAGTGCGTGACAAACGTCGGTCGGTCGGTGGTAATGTTTTGCATCGCCAAGATTCTGAAGTTGCCAAATTTGTTGAGTTAATTGCTGCGTGATGATGACTGGACATCTGTTGGTAACAAAACAGTATCAGGTCCAAGTCGATATGGCACGGTATTTTACATGGATTCCCGCACGCGTTTTTGTTCGTTCAAAGCATAGTCGACCAATCGGTCAGCGAACGGTTCGAATAATTTGATTGGCTCTTTTTCTAGTGGCTCTACCAAGTATTCCAGTTTGATCACGTCACAAGCTGCCATGAAGTGTGGTCCGATACCGGTAAATCCAAACCCATGTTGCTCCAACGCTTCACAGACTTGTGGCGTGCCTGGGTTTGCCAGTGGCAATTCCACCACAAGAGCTTCCACATGTGAAAGTTCGACAAGCTCCCTAGCTGCTCGTCGAATATTTTGAACGGTATCCTGACCAAGTGTTTCTACATGGATCGCAGCAAAGTGAGCCCGCGGGTTTACCTTGATGGACAGTGTTCCGTGTGCCTGGTTTGTGGGTGCAGCAGTGCCGAATTGGACGGGGCATCCGAGGTTTTGGTAGATCTCCGATACAATTTGCTGATGTCGATCTGTAACAAAAATTCGACGTTCAGCAGGTTCTGTGACCCAGTGAAAATAGATCACACAACTCACGCGCTGTGCCAGTTGTTCAGCGATGCCGCCAAACGACTCGTTTTTTGGCGAGACGCCTAACCCAACCCCGCAGATGTGCCCGCCGTGGTGCGCATTCGATTTTTGCGTGTAAATGTGAACCGTAACAGAATCTGCATACCAGCCAGCCAGTCCGATCGCCTGAGCTTCCTTGTCCAAAGCGTCTTTCATTTTGTTCAGCAGTCCTCTGCCTCGGTGGCGGGGATCAACTGCTGCCTGACCGACTTCTGCTACCGGGCCCGCGTCGTTGAACTCTAAAGCACAATGACCAGCCAGATAGCCTTCCGCGTCTGCGGCGACGATTGATAGTACCTTGCCATTTGCATGCTGTGCCGCAACCCGGTCAGGGTAGTAAAGGTCTTCGTTGAAATAGGTATTTCCGTATATGCGATAGATCAACTGTGAGATTTGCAGTGCTTCTTCGGATCTCGATTTTCGGACATCATATTCTTGTTCGGGTGCTAGAGGCTCATCTGTACTGACATCAAAAGAGCTGGTGTCGCGGACTGATTCTTCGTGGAGCCATTTGATTAGATGCAGAGCTTTTCCATTCGGTCCTAGCGCCGACCAATGCATTTCATCCAAAATGCCAGTGTTGATTGCATTTCGTAACCCCGGCAGGTCGATTGGACCTTGAGTCAGTTGAGCTTCCAGTTTCTTAATATCTTGTGGAACGCCATCATCAGAGATGGTGATTTCAAACTTGCCGTTCGACTCGGTAACTTTCAGCATAATCGCACCGTCTTCCCCATGCGGATAGGCATGCTTGACAGTGTGAGTGATGACTTCACCTACCAGCTGCTCTAGCCCGGCAACGGTCGTTTCTGAAAGACCCACTTCATTGAGAGTGGAACGAACAAAGGCTTGAATGCTTGGTATCAGTGGTGCGTCATTTGATAGACGTAGTTCCATTTCCATGATGAGCTTAACGTCTCCTCGTAAAACCTATTTGAGTTTAAGATCTTCGTGATGTCAGTAGGTTACTCTGCTTTGCTGTTCGTGGGAATTCAGGTCAAAACAAAGATGCCATGCAAGGAACGGGGCAAGTTGTTTCTGGAGAATGGATTAATGACTTTGCCGATCCTGTAAGCATCTTCTTCTCTTGGGTATTACAAAACTTGCGTTCGGTAGTCATGCGGCGGTATGCCATTGTTTTACCGGCCAACTCGGTTGTCATTAGCATTCTCTACATGTAGCTT
>DOPG01000012.1:273106-282622 GCA_003513555.1 Rhodopirellula sp.
TTTTTTATGGTCTTGTGTCCTCTTTGAATCAACAGGCGAGTAATTGGAACTCCTTGCCTGTTAAATTGAGAGGGTTGGAAAGTTAGTGCTTTGAGTTCAATCTTGACGATTAGGTGAGTGGACCATGGGTTATGATCACACACAGTCTGCATCGCTATATCTACTGCTCTTGGCGTTTGCGATCGGGATATTTGCTGCATCGATTTTTGTGGGTGAGATTGTCGTACAGACAGTCTGCTTGAGTTCCGGAGCTTTAATGCTTCTGTTTGCTTTCAGTTTCCGGAATTTGACAGTGAGCGATGAGGGAACAGAGTTGTTGATCTGTTTTGGGCCCTTGCCGTTCTTTAAACGACGTTTGCAGTACTCCGAACTTGAGAAGGTGGAGCAAGCTCGATCCACTATCATGGATGGCTGGGGTATTCATATGAGTCCCAGTGGAGGGTGGGTCTGGAATCTTTGGGGATTTGATTGTGTGGACGTTTGGTATCGGCAGGGCCGAAAGTTGAGGATTGGTACTGATGACCCTGTGGCTCTGACGCAGTTTCTCAAAAGCAAGGTCGTGGCTCGTGATCGGGCCCGTCAAGACCAACTAATCTTGAGCTTCGAGGTTCTCGCGGACCGCTATGCCGTGTGTCGGCTTTCACCGGATGAACCGTTGCCGCAGTGGGCGTCGCAAAAGCAATGGGTGAAGCCACAGTTCCTGTCGTGCTCCTGGACCCCAGACGAACTGTCTGTTGTGTGCCGAGAAGCCATTGTGCCTGATCACATCGAATCAGAGGCCGACTGGATGTGCATGCGAGTTGCGGGAAAACTGGATTTTTCGGTGGTTGGAATTCTCGCACGTATTACAAAGTACCTAGCAGAGGCAAACATCAGTGTGTTTGCAGTATCAACGTTCAATACTGATTACTTGTTGGTCAAAAGCCAACAGTGGGAATTGACGGTCGAAACGTTGTCCAACGCTGGTTGCACGGTGTATCCTTTACAGGATGTGTGAGGCCTTCGAAAACAAGCTTGCTTTTGTTTTCGATGAACCGAGGGGATTGTTTTGATGAATCCAAGATCTAATCCTCCTCTAGAAGATATCTGTGATCCACAGTGATCTGCATGTAAAAATAGTGCATACAAGATGTTGCGAGACAATGATGAGAATTAGCAGAAGGCAATTCGCACAGGCAGGAAGTCTCGGTGGGGTTGCGGCTCTGGCAGGTATCTCAAAACTTCTCAACGCAGCTGACGAAGTGCCACAGTCAGTTACTCTACCGAACGCGATGCTTGGAGAAGATGTTTTTCAATACTTGAATCGTGTGCGGTCAAGATTCGACGCGGATACCTATCGTAAGATCATCGGGTCAGCAAATCCTTTCAAAGAAGGTGACGTGATGTTGGGTGTTGCGGCTGCTAATAGTGCGGTGCGGGATACCGCTCGCCAGTTGCTGTCAAACACCAGACTGGCAGGCTTGGATGCCCATCCAATTACGCAAGATCGCTTGTCTCAGTTGCTGCGGCAGGGCATGGTGCGTCGCGAACAAAAGGCGATTCAAAGCCAAACCGTTGGACAATTGAGGCGATTTCTCCTCGATCGCGATGAAGTAGTAATCAAGGCTGTGCTTCCTTCGCTGTCCAGTCTCGCGATTGGCTGCGTCGTTAAATTAATGAGTAACGAAGAATTGGTCACGGTCGCAGCGAAAATATTCAATCCTCTTCCCAATAGCAACATTGGTGCTCGGGGCTACTTGGGAGCACGTGTGCAGCCTAACTCCCCTACTGACAATCTTGAGGATATTCGTTGGCAGGTGTTTGATGCATGGGCGTATGGTGTTGGTGATGTTTTGTTGGGAACCAATCCAGTTTCCAGCGACCCGAAATCGGTAGCTGCGGTTGAACGCACGTTGCAGCACATCATTGAAGTCTTTGGTTTGCAGGACGATTTGCCCCATTGTGTATTGTCACACATCGACGTGCAGGCTGACGTTGAGCAGCGACAGCCGGGTAGCACAGCGCTTTGGTTCCAGAGCATTGCTGGTACCGATAGTGCTAACCAGACTTTTGATATCAGTGTAGAGAAGATGTTGGCTTATGCTCGGCAACGCACTGGGAAATTTGATCTTTATTTTGAAACCGGACAGGGTGCAGATTTTACAAATGGTCATGGCAACGGTTTTGACATGGTTGTGCATGAGTCAAGGAAGTATGGTTTTGCGCGGGCATTGAAGCATGAAGTTGCGAGGGCCAAGTCAGGGACTGACTTGAAGCCATGGGTCCATTTGAATGATGTCGCAGGTTTTATCGGCCCTGAAGTGTTCCGAACCAAAGAGCAATTGGTTCGATGTTGCCTTGAGGATATCGTCATGGGAAAACTACATGGTTTGACGATTGGTCTCGATGTCTGCTCCACCCTGCACATGGATGTCTCCTTGAAGGATCTGGATTGGTGTCTTGACCAGATCATGCCGGCAAACCCGGCGTATCTGATGGCGTTGCCAACCAAGATTGATCCGATGCTGGGTTATCTGACCACCGGCTATCATGATCATTTGCGCATACGACAGAAGTTTGGTTATCGGGTGAATGACCCGATGTGGGATTTCTTTCGCACGATCAAAGTGATCGATGAACAGGGGAAACCAACTCTACATTTTGGTGACCCCGCATGGGTCTATTATCAATATCAGCAACGAACAGGAGACGTCAGGTCCGAGCAGGCAATCAGGCGAGAAGCTAAGGACCAGATTGCCGCAGTCCGGAGTAGAGGAGTGTTCATCACTGAAGGTCACGGAGCATCCGTATCAGATATCCCGGCATCGACTCAGCGCAGTATTGATCGTATTTACGACGATGCGAAAAAAAGCATTTGGGCACAACTGACACCTCGATTCATCGGAGAAGTTCCTGTGTCTACGGTTCTAGAGACCCAGTCGAAAGATCGAAACGACTACATTTTACATCCGACTAGTGGTGAAAGATTGCTTGAGCCGTCTGTATTGAAGTTGGAAGGACTTCGTATCAAGCATGATAATCAATTCAACGTCCAGATCGTAATCTCCGACGGGCTCAATGCCTTGTCGATTATGGAGAAGAACCACCTGCGGCCATTCCTGGAAAGCTTGCGGGAACAATTGGTTCGCGCCGCATTTCAGCCTGCTCCAGACAATATTGTTGTTAACTCGGGACGCGTCAGGGTGGGCTACCAAATTGGTGAAATTCTGTTCGCTCAGTCCAAGGGACCGAGAGCACTTTTGCATGTGATTGGGGAACGGCCTGGGACGGGCCATCGTACATTCTCTGTCTACATCACGGCTCCTGATGGGCAAGTGTGGAGCAGTAGCGGACGAGTGGATCACAACATTACTAAAGTTGTCTCTGGAATCGCATCAACCGCTTTGCCGCCAGTCAGTGGGGCAACAGAGACCGTGCGTTTACTTCGCTCTCTCACCGGTTAATCAGGGTCTGTTGATTGGAGTATTTCCGTTTCAGCACCGATTCGAGTACAGCACGATATTAGATTCCAGGTCTATAGCCAACGAGGTCCATCGCTGTGAAGTCGAAACCAAGAGTCAATCCATCCAACACCATTTGTCGTAGCGAATCAATCCATGGTGCGTGATAGAGTCGCCCAACTCGATTGTAAAGACAGATGCGATAGCAGTCAGAGGCCGCTGAAGTAAGGGTTTTTGGGAAATAAGAAACCGAGTACCAGGTAAATCAAGACTGCCCGATACGCGTTCCCAGCATGATTTTTAATAAACTATAGGTACAGACAAGTCAGCATGGCGCGAACCACTCCAAGCAGCAGTTGCCGCAACATAGATCAATCTGCTTTTTTAGGTGGGCTTCACGTCTACTCGATGGGCAAGAAAAGATCGCGGGTCACCATCACTGTCGGCACGGGACAGAGTGGCACACGCATCCAGCCATCTGTCTAACTTAAATCGATCTTGCTCAGATCCATGGTGCTGGAAGAACCAGATAGTGACTTACCCACGGCGTGATCTGTGCTGAAGTGGCCAAGTGATAATATTCAGTGGAATGGAGAAAAAGAAGCGGTTTCATATTCGGTCCATTCGTTTGACTGATGTTATCGGTATGTGCAATCAACGGATTTTTGTGCGCCCTGAGCGGCTCCGAAATGTGACTATAGAACCGTACTGGTTGTCGTAACAGTATGTGATTCAGGACTTTCGATGTTCCCTTGTCCAGCTTGGCAGTACTTCACGGTCCGCGGCGCATTTTGGGCACAAAATCTTCTCCGTCGTATCATGAGGTTTTTCTCTTGAAGCATCTTTTGCGAACTTTTTATGATGATCGCATGTCCTGTCCATCAGGTGGTTATTCGCCCTCGGGAGAAAAACCGACTTCCGTTTACGAAGATTGGGTGCAACACAGGTTAGTCAAACGGGTTGTCTTTGATCCTATTTCGATAGAAGAACTTCAAATGGTTCATGATCCGCAGTATGTGCTGGATGTGTTCAGTGGTGAAGTTTCCAATGGTCATGGTAATACCGACGCCGCTGTGGCTGAGTCGACTCGATGGACGGTTGGTTCCATGGTCGCTGCAGCTGAGGATGCACTGGAATCAGGAATGGCCTGTTCACCATCGAGCGGTTTTCACCACGCAGGCTTCGCTTCTAATCATGGATTTTGCACTTTCAATGGCCTGATGGTTGCAGCAAATCGATTGTTGCAACGTGTTGAAATTAACAACATTGGAATTCTGGATTGTGATTGGCATGCCGGGGATGGGACGGATGACATCATTCGAGAGATGGGCCTGCAGGATTCCATTCTGCATTTTTCTTCAGGCGCCCAGCGTCTCGCCAACTCACGTAGGTATTTTGTGTGGCTTGATGACGTTATCAAGGTTATGCGAGAGGCCCGTGTCGATATTGTGCTGTATCAAGCAGGGGCAGATGCACATCGTGACGATCCGTTGGGTGGTGTTCTGGATGACGCTGAATTGTCTGAGAGAGATCGGGTTGTTTTTGATCAGTTCCTTACCCAAAGAGTACCCATTGTCTGGAATCTTGCAGGTGGTTACCAACGCGATGCTGAAGGATCCATCTCACCAGTGCTTGATATTCATCGAACCACTGCGTTGCATGCCCTCGCAGTGCTGCAGGAACAGCAGGCAATTCGCCGTGCCTCACCACAGTCGTTTTTCCAGGATGATGACTCAACCCATCCGTTGGAACAGGTAAATCTCAAATCCATTCAGAAGGGGAAAGATTTTTTCAAGAGTCGGAAGTTGAGTTTGAGCAGATTTGGATTGGAAAAGACTTATGACCATCATTTGGAGGGAAGTCCTGAGTCGATCAGCCATTGTATTATGGTGGACTTTGAAAGGCGTAAGAAACAGAGTGCATGTAAAGGGACAGGCTTTACCTTCATCCGACCGGGTGTGTTTCCACTTCCGCGTTACTGCTTTAAGGCCACTTTGGAATCACCTTACCCGACGTCTTCCGGTGCTCCTGATGATTTTTCGCGTTTGCAAATCTGCTGGTTTGGTGATGTGCTTGGACAATCGATCGATGAGATGGTGTTTTTAGCTTTGGGGAAGGTCGACTGGAATGCAACAGCAACCAATTATGATCGTTACTATGTGTAGGTGTTCACCTAACGACGCTTTGGGATTGTTGTAGCACGAGAAGCATTGTCAGTTTGATGTCACGGAAGTGTTGTTGAAGGATTTCGTTATTCTGGGTTGGAGTTCTATTTGAACAAAATATATTTGATCGACACTGAAACCACGGGGGGAGATCCTAATGAGGCGATCGAGGTGGCTTGGGCATTGTTTGACCCTACTGCAGACCCAGTGGTTCATGTTCAAAGATTCCGACCGACCGGAGAAATGAAGCTGGGGGCAGTCGTTGTGCATGGCATTCTTCCCCAAGAATTGGAGCACTGCCCACCCTCAGCTGAGGCGGCTGGTTTTATCCCGTTGGAGCCCGATGATTTTATTGTTGCGCACAATGTCGATTTCGATTACGGGGTGATTGGCTCACCTCCTGATGTCCGCTGTATCGATACTTTGGGCATCTCCCAGTATCTGTGGCCAGAGATTGACTGCCATAAACAGCTGGCAGTTCTTTATCATCTGTTCGGATATGAACGTTGGCTCCGGGATTTGGCCAAGGAGGCGCACAGCGCTGAGGCAGATGTCAGGATGTTGCATTTATTAGCGACACAGATTGTTCGGCGGCAGAAAATCAAAAGTGGGGGCCAGTTCTTTAACTTCTCACACCACGCACGAACTCATCCGAAGCAGATCGCTTGGGGAAAGCATCGAGGAAAGTATCTGTTCAGCACAGATGAGTTCGAAGCCGTTCCTGGTGACTATTTGGAATACATGTTGAAGCAGGATTTAAATCCCTACACTCGGCAGGCATTTATGAACGCATTGGCATGGCGTGAAAACGCGCGGCATGATCAGTTACGTGGTAGGGAATGAAGCGATCACCTTATGCGGACTTACTGCCGGTATTGAAGCTGAGTTTTAGCCGTTCGTTATCGCGAACTTAAATGAGTCCGATAGCGATTTTCAGTAATGTCGACAGTATTGAGAGTGCTACCATCAAGACGACAAGGCGGAACAGAATGGGCTGAATCCAACTTAGTTTCATAACCATCGATGTCCCAGCTTCATCTGAAATGTGTTGAAAGCCTCGCGCGAGTGTTCCCGAAAGCTCGGTAGTTTTGATTGTGGTTTGAGTTTGAGCGAAAAGAAACCCGACCTTCTGGAATGCTTCCGCCATGGTTTGATGATTTTCGATGGCGATCGCGGCCTTTTCTAGATCCATGCGTGCGGCGCGATTGGTGACCGTCTCAGCTGCTAGGCGAATCATTGATTCGACCCGGTGCTCGCCCACGGCGTACATCATGGACATTACGCGAAAGAATCGGTGCGTTGCAATTTCGCGTTCCAAGGTACCAACCAAGGGTAGCGAGAGTCGAAGTTGGTCGATGGAATAACGGATTGGGCTTAGCATGACTAATCCAAAGATCAGGGCAGTCAATGCCCAGCCGAGGGCTTCCGAGAATGCAAGTTGGATTGCCAGTATCACATCGCCGTTTAGCAAGCACATCAGAATGCGGAATACGGAACCGGCAAAAAAGATGGCAAGGGGAAAAATCCATGTGCGACGTAAGTTGGTCAAGGGTTCATGGAGTGCTTTGCAGTGGTCGTGCAAAAATTGAAAGACCTCCGCTAGTCGTCCCGATTGTTCGCCTGCCTGCACAAGTGGCAGATAGAAACCCGGAAGAAACTCACGTGCTGGGCTGAGTGCATCAGTAAGAGAGCCGCCCTGCTGAACGGTTTCAACTGCAGTCTTCCAATGTCGGCCAATGAGAGTGCGACGCATGGGGCGAATGCAGAGTTCCAGGCCCTTTTCTACATCAGCGACTGAATTCATGCAGACACCAAAGTTGCGTGAAAATTCGGCCAATGATTGATAATCAGTACCTCGCAGGCAGAGATACAATCCCCGTACACCCTTTTTGCCGACGCCAAGCAACCACGCGAACAACTCTGCGTATCCATTCGGTGTTCGATCAGATGTGGTTGTCATGTACTAACGCAATCGCGATATCGCTGAGATGTATTTGTGGTTGAGTGTTGAGAGCTCAAAGCAGGCCAACTATGGTACCCTCTAGAAATGTTCTATTGAGGCTGTTTTCGGAGTTCGCGTTCTTGGGATGCGATGACGAGCCATGTAACTGGTAGTACAACAAGTTCCAAGTGCGGAAATAGGGTAATCGAAATCAAGTTCTTTTTACTTCAGCTGTGTATTTTGATGCTTGCTTGTTCGCCAGCGGTGGCCGCTGAGCGAGAAGAGAGCGACCGAGTGCTATCACTATTGAAAGCACACTGCTCAGATTGTCATGGCATAACAAACCCCGAAGCAGGCCTGTGCTTAGATAATCTGCGGGTTGATTTTGCTGATGAAAAACTTGTCGACACTTGGCAGCGAATCCATGAGCAAATAACTCTGGGGGTCATGCCACCGGAAGATTCATCGCAGTTGTCAATGAGGGAAGTTGAATATCTCACTGGGTGGATCATTCAGCAACTCCGTAAGGTTGGCCATACGCCGGACGTTTGGCACAAGCTAAAGTCGCCACAGTTTGGTAATTATGTGAGCCATGAAAAGCTTTTTGATGGATCGCATTCTGGCCCAGGATCGTCACCGCCACGTCTGTGGCGTGTTAGCCCGTATGTCTACGACGAATTCCTAAATGGATTTGGGCAGCACTTGCGTGAAGTCACGGCGATCCATCAACCCTTTGCACTCGATACCACGCGAGGTGAGATTGCCGACTTTTCGGCCCAGCAGTTTGCCGGCGAGGGCACTTTACAATTGTTGATGATGAATTGCCAAACGCTGGCTGAGTATCAAACCACTGGGGTGGTGTTTCGCGACCACGAAAGCAAACTCAGGACCTCAAAAAGAACACCCGCAGAATTTGAGGTCATTCTGCGATCGCACGAGAGGCCAACAGATGAAGTGCTTCGCGCAGCGATAGCGTTTGAATTCGAGTTGTTGTTGGAACGGGGTGCGAGTGAATCGGAATATGAACTGCTGGGTGGGTTCTTTCGCAAGGCGGCCAAAGTTGGTGGGAACATCAAGGCCTTGCAGACCATGCTGCAAGCGATTCTGATGAAGCCTGAGGCTGTGTACCGGATGGAAATTGGGTTAGGTCCGGAGGATCGTTATGGTCGACGCCGGCTTTCGCCGACTGAACTTGCTTTTGCGATCGCTCGCGCACTTACGGATAAAGGGCCCAGTGAAATTGAAGTGGTGGCCAGAAATGGTGAAACCAAGGTTGATCTACTGCATCTCGCCTTGGGCGGAGAGCTTGTGGAAACAGCAGACATACAACGTGTTGTTCTACAGATACTCGACAACAATAACATGTCGACGGCTGACTACCGGATGTTTACACAGGATCATGGCATCCGCAATACGCGTACCTTGCGATTTTTTCGGGATTTCTTCGGGTATCACCATGCTCCTAATGTCTTCAAGGATGCAAAACGAATTGGGTTTGGTGATCGTTATCTGACTGAGCGAATGGTGGATGATGCAGATCAGTTGGTCATGCACATCTTTGACCGGGACCGCGATGTCCTCAACCAGTTGTTGACCACGGATGAGTACTTTGTGGCTTATCTGGGATCACTCGACCACATCGAGAAAGATTTACATTACATCAAGACGAATAGAAATGACGCCAACTTTGATTTCAATACCAAGTACCTTCAGCGCTCAGAGGCTGCAGGGCGTCATCCCATTCCGATCGAAGGCCCAAGTTCGCGGCAGTACGTAAACTTTTATAATCTCGATCACGCTACATGGGACTATCCGGTTCAACAGCCGTTCAAGATGCCTGTTGGTCAGCGAGCCGGGATTCTGACTCATCCGGCATGGTTGATTGCCTGGAGTGGGAACTTCGACAACGACCCAATTCGACGCGGTAAATGGATTCGTGAGCGCTTACTCGCTGACACGATTCCCGATG
>DOPG01000339.1 GCA_003513555.1 Rhodopirellula sp.
ACGTAGCCTCAGCGAGCGAATCGGTACCGAAGCTGATATTTACGTCCAAAAATTGAGGCAGCTGCAGACTGAATATGCGATGCGGATGCCAACCGTTGCGGATCGTATTCAAGAGCGTTTTGTTCAGCCGATGACGATCGATAGGATGCGTGCTCTCATTGGCCCCGCGATGCGGGATGCCGAAGCTAATCGGGAGAGTCGCTCGTTCGATTTGTTGATGCAGGAAGCAGAATTGTTGACACAGCATCCCACCGGTGTGGGGTTGGATGTTCCCGCGTGGCTCGATGCTCTTGAGGAAGAAGTTGAACAGCTAGCAAAGCGTCGGGCGAGTAGCGAAATCGACCCGCAATCGTTAATGACCATCTCTATTGTGCCGCTATCCGTTGATGAATTGAATGAACAATTGACCAAAGCAAGCCGTCAAGGCCGTCGGTTACCGCATATGAAGTGAGATTGGATTGTGGGATTCCAACCGATATTCTGCTGCGGAATCTTTACAAGCGACGCATTACAAAACATACTGCCGCGTCTCACTTCCAGACTCTTTCTGTACAAGCCAGTAGCCACGGATGAATACGCTTGCAATCAGTCAGGTCTCGACACTTCGCTGGGCGTTTGACGACGATGTATGCGCCTATGCTGTTAGAGGATTCAAGGGCATTGGAGTTTATCGGCCAAAATTAGAAGACTTTGGCGTGGAACGCGCCGTTGATCTGTTGGCCGAGTCTGAGTTGGGTGTTACCTCGTTGTCGTGGGCCGGAGGGTTCACTGGTAGTGATGGTCGTGCGTTTGAAGATGCTGTGGTTGATGCTGTCAGTGCGGTGCACGATGCTGCAACTTTGCGGGCTGAAACATTAATTGTATTAGCGGGCGGGCGGAACAATCACATCCGCAACCATGCCAAGCGGACTCTTTGCGATGCCTTGAAAGAAATTGCTGAAGTTGCCGAAGAATTTGGTGTACGGCTTTCGATTGAGCCCATTCACCCTGGTTGTGGAAACGAATGGTCGTTCGTCAACGATCTGCAGTCGACGCTCGATATTATCGAGGCAGTGAACAGTCCCCAGTTGGGCCTCGTTCTTGATACCTATCACGTTGGTATGGACGAAGAGGTCGTGCGATGGCTGCCTGACGTGATTCCTTACCTTCATCTTGTGCAATTGGGTGATGCGAGGCACTCGCCCTTGGGTGAGATGAATCGATGCCTCCTGGGAGACGGCTGTGTTCCCCTGACAACAATTTTGGGGACACTGCGAGACTATCACTATCAGGGACCGTTCGAGGTAGAGTTGATCGGTGAGGACGTCGAGACGCTGTCTTACGATGAGCTGCTTGATCACGCGCGAGATTTTACTACCCAGACGTTAGGACGCGTGCAGCAGAGCTGATTCTTGTGTCTGCAACGCAACGTTTCACCTTGCTTGTGTGCCACACTCGTTTCGCGAAATCAGTTGCCGCTGCATTGAACAGTGATACAGGATTTCACCTGAGCACGGTTAGCCGTTTTGGGAAAGTGCAGGTGACTGTTGGTTCGTGTGTCAGCGAGTTGTTGGACTATGCGTTGTAGACCTCGGGTTGGTTGAAAGACTGTTTGGATGCTTCGCAATGGATTGTGGAAAAAGGGGAATGCGTTGTTCCTCTGGCAGGAGAGCTCGATTCATCCGTTCAGGATCTTGCTGGCTCCACGTCTCTCTCATTTTGCTGGCCCGAACTTGTCTTAGCCTGGGCCCATCGTGCCAGGTGCATTGGTAAAAATGGGGTTTCCAGTGCCGAATTGGCCGCTGGCTTTCTTTTTTGACCAGCCGCCAAGCACGAACGTGGAACTGGTGCTTGGTTTGGCACCAGTCGTAGAAGATCACCTGCTGAAAGACTTCACGGCCTTCAACGTCGAGAAAGTGATTCAGTTCTATCAGATCGACTTTTGCCCGAGTAACACTGGGCGTCGAACTGCTGGAATCGATGGAACCTGTACCCGGCCAAAGTATCAAGACTGCCGCAATTTTGTATAACAACACCATGGCATGATTCCTTCAATCGGAGATCGTTTGGTTTGTTCCGGGACACCGCCAGCAGTTGCGCAGTGGCGCCAACATGAATACCGTTAGCAAGGTTCGTTGCGATGGGTAAATACCGTTTTTTTAAAAAAACAGCTGTCTTAGCAGTAATGTTGAAAGTAGTCGGTTTTGCTGTCGTTTTGATGACGACTGGAGCGGTCGTGGGCCAGCAACCGCGAAGACTGTCGATGTCAAGTCTGCCGGAGCCACCCCGGCAGCTGAAAAAATTGCTGTCTGCGGGGGCAGTTACCTTTGAACTGGGGCCGAGGGTAAATGCGGAGGATCCTCGGATCATTGGTGAAACCCGCTATTACATTTCTTATCACTACAAAAGTGAAGCCAAGTGGCAACTGTTGCGGGATGATCAGGGGTCAAGAGTCTTGATCATTGACGCAGGTTTCAGCCATGTGCAATGGAAGCCCCGGCATGTGATCTGGTTGCGAGATGAACCTGAGGAAGAAGAGTTTTGGTCGAATGACGTGTTGCTGCACGAGCTTGATCATTTGCGGATATCAACGGATCCTCGCTTTGCCAAGCGGTTTGCCGAAGTGCTCAGACAACGCAGAGTGATACGCCATTCATTAGCCCCAGGGGAAGTCGCGGGACGCGAATTGACAGACAAACTGGTTGAGCGTGAAACGCGTGCCGTGTTTGATGAGTTGACTGACCTGATTGCCATTCGATACCGCGAACTGGACCGCGAGACATCGCACGGGCGAAAGCCGTTGCCGCCAGATTCCAAATTGCATGACCTGCTGCGACCTGGGGCTGTGTCGCGGAAGCCGGCGGAAGGCACTGGCGTCCCAAATCGTAATTGAGTCACTTTGGTTGGGGCTTTCTGGCAATGCGGGTCCAAGGCGTCGTCTCATATTCCTGTGAATTCTGAAAACGAGTACCGAGGGTGTGTGGTTGCAACACGTCAAGTCGATAGGCATTCGGAGCCGTCTCGAGCCTCAACGTCATGATCCCGAAATACGCGGGGCTGGCGGGGATTGATTTCCGCGGGAAGGATCGTGTGGAAATATGCTTGCTAATAACGGTATCTGTCTGTTCTGTAGGCTGGCAGGGCTATGGGCTTGGCCGTCTGTCATGGTAAAGTCTGTGCTTTCGGCGGCGGCCTCGCCCCGTTCCTTTTACCTGATTGGCAAAGCGACCTGATGTCTGTCGATAAATATGCTGTTTGCCCCTGCGGCACGGGAAAGAAAATCAAATTTTGCTGCAATGACTCGGTATCTGAATTGGATGCCGTTCTGAGCATGGTTGATGGTGGACAGGTGGTACCTGCACTCGATCAATTGTCATCAATCTTACAGGAGCACCCCAACGCTGCTTGGGCACTGGCAATCCGGGGACGGCTGCTACTGGACTTGCGCGAGTATGACTCGCTAAGCGAGAATGCAGATCGTTTTATTCGTTTGCAGCCTAGCAATCCATTGGCGTTGACCCAGCGAGCTGCGGCCAAATTATTCCACGGTGAAGTGGAGGATGCGACGGCATCAATGTTAGAAGCTCTTACCGAGAGTGGAAGTGATGTTGATTCATTTGTGCTCGACGTCTCGTCTGTGCTGGCCTACTCATTGGCGCAAAGAGGAATCTTTCTAACAGCTCGAGTCTATGCAACTCTGTCGATGATGGCGACCGGCTATGAAGGTGGGCAGGCATCGATCTCGGTTCTCAGGCAGATGAACTCGGCGCCGACCATTAGCCAGTTGATGAAGACTGTACCGCAACCTGTGCCGCGTCCGAGCGATGCCACATGGGGAGAGCGGTATGATGAAGCTGCCAACCTGCTGCGTAACAATAAGATCGACTTGGCTGAAGCAAAGTTTGAATCGCTGCGGCGAACGGTCCCACACGAACCTGCGATCCTTTCGGGGCTGCTAACGTGTGCGATCTGGCGAGGAAACACTGACAACCAGTCCGAATTGTTGAAGAAACTGTCCGAGTGTGAAACGCTTGATTTCGAAGAGCGAGTGCGCCACCGCGCGATGTCGGCATTGGTTGATCCAACATCAGCTGAAATTTCGATCCCAATCATGAAGATGTTTGGTGATCTTGAGAGTCCCGAGCAGACCGAAATGTCGTTGATGGCCAGTTCTCGTTTTGTTGTCTTGCCACCGGATTTGCTGGCGGGAATGCGGACGACCGAAGATGAAGTGCCGCCACGTAGTGGATTCCAGATGTTGGATCGGGATAAACCGGAATCGCTCGACGTGTTGCCGCCAATCGGGGAAGTGCCCGAAGCCATCGCACTTGTCTTGGTCTACGGAAAACAGACCGATCGCGAAGCACGGCTGGAAGTGCTTGATGTTCGTAAACCTCTCCTCAGCACCGTCAAGAAAGGGATTCAGGATGTAGTTGGCGATGTCGAGCTGACTGAGTTGCAGGGTGAGTTGTTGCCAATGTTGGTCGCTTGTCAGCCTGCGGTTGCAATGATTCGCTTTCAGGCAAAGCCTGCCGAAGCAGAAAAACTGCAGAACGGCCTGATGGCAGCACGAATGCCCAAAGCGATTACTTCCATTGATACTCCCATGCTCGATGGTGGATCACTCGAGTCGACTTGTGATGATGAATCCAAATTATTCGAGCGAACGGTCATGATGCGTATCGTTGAGCAGTACGATGCTCTGGTCTCAAAGGGACAGGGAATCATTGATGAGGCTTACCAAATTGCCAAGCTTGAACCGCAGCCGATGCTAAAGCCAAGCTCGGGGGACATTGAAACACTAGCGAACGAAGATCTTAATCGAGTCGATTGCTCCGATCTGGATGCGGAATCCCTGATCTATCTCTTGCAGCGTGCCCAACAGGTTTCTGCGACACCGACCGTTCGGCGTGTTGCGAAACAGTTGATCACCGCTGAGTTGAGTGATGAACAAAAACCAGCCAAAATGCTTGCCTACATGACTTTGATCAATGCGTCAGAGGGCAATGAGCAGGCGATTGAGTTGATGGATGAAGCAAAGGAATTTGCTGAAGCCAATAATATCCCCACGGCAAACCTGTTGCTCAGTGAAGTTGGGCTGCGTCTGTCTGCAGGGGATGGGCCTGGATTTCAGAACGCCGTGGAAACACTATCAAGACAATACGGTAACGAGCCTGAGGTGATGGCTAAACTGCAGCAAACGCTGATGGCCTACGGTTTGATTGGCCCTGATGGGGCTCCTCGCCAAGCACCCGGGGCAGCTGCTCCCGCCGCCAAGCAGGGCGGTGGTGGCGAATTGTGGACACCTGAAAGTGGTGCGCCCGCTCCTGAAGCGGGAGGTGGCGGCGGTGGCGGCGGTAAGCTTTGGGTTCCAGGAATGGATTGACCCGAGCATGTCCGATTTGCCTAAGCCTGAATCAACGGATGGGGGGCCCCAACGACCGTTAGAAAACGAAAATGCTGTGAATGAGAAAGATCAGCACTTCATGGGCATGGCAATCCATTTGGCTCAAAAGGGGTTGGGTGCTGTTGAACCCAATCCGATGGTGGGTTGCGTGCTGGTCCGTGACGGGCAGGTCATTGCAACAGGGTATCACCAAAAATTTGGGGGGCCTCATGCAGAAGTGGAAGCTCTGCGATCCCTTGAGTCACCGGCACAGGCAAGCGGTGTCACCGCCTATGTGTCGCTGGAACCATGTTGCCACCATGGTAAAACCCCTCCGTGTGCCCAGGCATTGGTTGATGCCGGCGTGAGTCGCGTCGTGGTGGCAATGGCCGACCCGTTTCCTAAAGTTGCCGGTGGTGGCTTGGACCTGCTGCGTTCCGCAGGTATCGAAACAACGGTGGGTGTAATGCAGGAGGAGGCGGAAATGCTTAACGCTCCCTACCTGAAACTGGTGCGCGATGGACGCCCCTGGGTGATTGCCAAGTGGGCAATGACAATGGATGGGCGGATTGCGACCGCCAGCGGGCAAAGCCAGTGGATCACAGGTGACCAGGCCCGTCAGGAAGTCCATCGCTTAAGAGCAAGAGTTGATGGGATTGCCGTAGGAATGGGGACCGTCGTTGCTGATGACCCCATGCTGACTGCACGTCTCACAAATGATCCGTCGTTGTCATCGCAGCCTGCCGGACGGTTCGTTTTTTGTCGGCATCGCTTGCCTGCTCTCGAGTCAAAGCTAGTGCGTTCAGCTTCTGATATTCCTGTCACGCTGTGTGTGGGACCAGAAGTCGAGCATGCTCGCCTCGCTCAACTCGAACAGGCTGGCGTTCACGTGATTGCTCTTCACAGCCAAGAATCAAGTGAGATGGTCAGCGAGATGCTTCACCGTTTGGGGCAGAAGCAAATGACGAATTTGATGCTGGAAGGTGGTGCAGAATTGCTTGCTAGCTTTTTTTCGGCTGATCAAATTGATGAGTGTCATGTGTATCTCGGCCCGAAGTTGTTTGGCGGCGAGTCTGCAAAAGGGCCGATCGGTGGACGTGGAATCGAGCAAATTGCCGATGCATTGAAGTTTCGCTTGATCTCCTTAGATGCCTTTGGTAACGACTTTCGGGCGACTTATCGACGGGTTATTTGAGAAGACTCAATGATCAAAAGATCTTCTCTTCATTCGGACCGGTTTTTTTGACGATAACTCTAATGGACTCGTCGGCCTGCCCGATGAGGGACGGCCTACGCGTCCACCGTAACCGAGTTGCCCACAACAGAGGGTTCGCCTTTAGACGTCAACGATTAGCTGCCAAAGAGCTTGCCGAATGCTGTTTGTGATCAGGTGCACTGATCAACAGGTGAACCCAATCAATCCATGAAAAGCATGGAACCCGAAAGATTCGGGGAAGGAGAGGGTTCAGGGATGAGGTGGAGTTTTTTGCTAGCCGTAATCGGCTTGTCCATCACGGACGTGGAGTCTTTTGCCCAAAGACAGCCCGCCGATGAGCGTCTTTCTTCGACGCGTGCAGGATCTGATGATCCTACTTTCTTTAAGACAACTGGCATGGTCCGTTTTCAGTTGATACAGGGACGGTTGTGTTTGAATTGTCCACAGCATCGAAAGGGCACCCGAAGTCGCGATGAGTCGGGAATAAGCGAAAGTATCATGGTGACTTCAGAGCAAGGAGTCCCGTCACTACATTACGTGCTTCAAACAAGCGAGCAACAACTCACGCTGAATGTGCAGCACGCTGGTAATGTTCGACTGGAATCAAGATTTCTGAAATCAGGGCAGCGTGCCATTGTGGAACAGCCTGACTTTGGAATGATTCGTTGGTCATTGTGGGATAACGAGCAAACTGAAACGCGCAACGGTGCGACTCTGTTGCATTTGCGTGAACAGGAGCCTGAAGTTTTTGATCGGCATTTTGGCCCATTGATTACCTGTCTGCTGAGAGGCAGGTCTCTGGACTTGCTGACGGCGGAAACCAGTCTTGCTATGGTCAAACAGGTTAGCAGGGGTGGGACCCCGTCGGCCACAGATATCAAAATAATGGTTGAATCGTTATCGGCTCCTACGTTTGTGCAACGTTCTTGTGCGCATCGTCAATTGCTGAAGTGGGGCACTCCGGTGATCCCTGTACTGCAAACATCGTGGAATGATGAGTTGAATGCTGAGCAAAAAGTAAGGATCCGCGATATTCGAAATCGTTTAAGGGCGTTCGTGGACGATACTCCAGCATCGTTGGCCAAGTTGTTGGTGAACGATAGATCTTACTGGGAAGTGACTGCTCATCGCTTCAGTGAAGTGCAGATCATATTGGCTAATCGACATCTTGTCCTATTCGGTGCCTCGCCACTCAGCGTGGTGTCGACTACGGGACACCGAGTTGTAACGAGGCCAGTGAATTCGTTTAGGTAAGACTGCATGCGGGACACTTCATTCAAATGGAGGTGTTCTGTTTCAAATTTGCAAAACATCATCCATTTGGAACGCGATGTCAGTCAGTCTTACGCGGTCACCACCCTTCACTTCTGCCGTCGCCCAACCTTCATACCTTATTTCAGCAAGTTCTTTGCGAACTTGTTTCCAGTCAATGCTGCCGGACCCAAGTGGTTGCCGAAATCCATTGCGCATGCCTTCGCTCATTGCAATTTTTAGATCGTATTCTTTGATGTCGAGTTTCTTAATTCTCGAACCTAGCACCTCAATCCAGTGAGGCGGCCATCCCCAACGGACCACATTCCCCACGTCGAAATAGGCACCAACCATTGGGCTGTTGATCTCGTCGATGTATTTCGCCATCGCAACGGGATCGATCAAAAACGTTGCCCATACATTTTCGAGCAGGATCATCACCTGCTTTTGCTCTGCTCGTGATACTGCTGCTCGAATGGTTGATTGTGTCTGTTGGTAATTTTCAAAGTAGCCCACTTTCTGGTTGTAAGGTACGACATGAAGTACTGAGTTCGCGCCCAAGTAGTTGGCTTGGTCGACGGCTGCTTTGAGCGTTGGATTATCGGAGTGGATGACACCATGGATGGGCAGGCTAGTTTTTTGGCTGGCTTCCAGATACGAATCCACCAAACTCTTATTCTTTTCACCCAGAGCAACTCGGGTTTCGATTCCATCAAATCCTGAATCTTTGACCATTTGGAATTTTTCTTGGACGCTTAGCTTGCCGGACACCATGTGATATTTGACAGCCTTTTTGATTTTGTCAGTCTTCTCAGCTGCGGTGACATTTGTCGCAGTGGATCCAACGGTCAATGCACAGGATGCACACAGGAAGTCGCGGCGTTTCATTTTTGAACTCGGTGCAGATGGCAGATGAAAGAAGCATTCAATCAATATACACCGACATTTTCACCTTGGTGGAATCCTCTGAAGCCGACTGCGGCTGATGATTTGTAATTGTGGATACCTGTTGGACGTTCATTCCTGTGCAAGTCAGTCATGACCGCAGGACTAAGGGATGAATCGTTAGAATGGAGAACTCAACGAATGCAAGTCGTCCATAGGGTGAATCATCATGAATCGAGCTTTGAACGAAGATTTTGACTGGCAGTGTTGCCCCGAAGTCGCACGGTTGGTTGCGAAGCGAGTGGATGAGGCTGTAAGCGAGGTTCGTTTTTCTTCCCGCTTGCGACAACGGATGAAAGATGAAACAGGAACGAGATTCATTGATTGGGTCGACCACATCTGCCTTCCTTTGAATGATCCATTTGCGGATAGGGTTGAGGCACTCGGGTATGTTTGTGCGGAGCATGGTTTTGAGCATGAGGTTTGGCGGCACCCACAAGCAATGGTTCCTGCGATTCGGTTGCGAGAACAGGCCACCGTCGACGTTTGGTTGAAAGTCGAATCAGTTGCTGATTTTCTGCATGCTCACGATCTGACTGATGGGGCGTTTAAAGATGAGCCGGCAGCACGTGTTCAAACTGCCATCGCTGCAGGCGAAGCGAACAGCAGGTTGGCTGTCATCGAGCGACACGGAACATCTGGGTTTCAATGGGTGACTGAAGTGGGCGATGAAGTTGCAGACGTTGAGGATGCATTAGCAGAGCATCGCTCTGCATTCTTTGACCGTCAACGTATTTTCACTGATGCCGATTTTGGTTGCAGCGAAACCGTCGGCTTCCAACACGCATTCAGTTTGTTGGATGCCGCGATTCAGGATCTTGGGACGAATCGTGCTTGCGATCTGTTCTTTGAATCAGAGCGGAGCTATTGGGAAAGCCGCAATCAGGCAGCCAAAGTACAAAAGAAACGTCAAGATAAGCTTGGACTTGGATGGGCAAATCATGATCATCACACGTATCGCAGCAGTCGTGAATGTTTTTCCCAGTTAATCAGCTTATTGGAAGTTTTGGGGTTCACCTGTAGAGAACGCTTTTATGGAGGGGCAGAGGCGGGTTGGGGCGCTCAGGTGTTGGAGCAAGGAAATGCAGGGATTGTGATCTTTGCTGATGTTGATCTATCGCACGATGAGGTGACCGGAGATTTTGCACACGAAGGATTATTGCCACGCGATGAATTGGGAACAGTCGGTCTGTGGTGCAAGTTGCACGGTGAGGCAATCATGGCGGCAGGTATGCATCATCTGGAGTGCCAATTTGATTTCAATGCTGCTTGTGCGCAATTGGCGGATGCCGGCATCCCAACGATGAAACCATTCACCGACTTTGACTATCTCAAACAGGCGTTTACTATCGGCGAGGTCTGGAGAGTCGCTCCTGAACGCCTTCAGTCCCTGTATGAAGGTGGGCAGATCAACAAGGAGCAGGAGAAACAGTTTTTGCGTGAGGGCTCTGTTGGCTCGCATCTTGAAATTTTGCAGCGGGATGAAGGCTACAAGGGTTTTAATCAAACCGGGATTAGTGAAATAATTCTCGCAACTGACCCGCGGCAGCGAGGTACCGTGTGACCAGAGTTTTGGCAAATGGTGCACACCTTGCTACGTACATCGAAGAACGATCGAACGCGTCGCCGATCGCTACAATCTGGATAAAGGAAATGTTGGCCCTCGAGTTCTTGAAACTGATTAGGGTGTGCTCGTTAGCGACGCAGTGGGAACACCAATCAGCAAGTGCTATGTGTGTTTTGCAATAGTAGTTGCGTTTGTGTGGACTTTCTCAAGCTGCTTATGAAGTTTAAAACGCATAACCCCCAGTGACATCGATGAGGGAGAAGCTGGCACGGTTGGGCGATGCAGGGCAACGAGGCGATGAAATTGCAGGCGATTCAGATTGCAGTGGCTCAGTTCTGTTTGTGGTGCCTGCCCATGTGTCTAGATTCACGTATCGAAGTGATCGAGCAATGATCTCAGGAATTCAGCATCCTGCTCAGTGCCGTTGAATGGGATTGATCCGAGAACTGGGACAGAACAGTACTTTTCAATTTGTTCTGAATTGCTTTTTGCGGAATCGTCTGCCGTGCCCGTCGGGTCGCATAAGACGATTCCAACAGGTTGAGTGCCTCTTTTTGCGGCTGCTTCGCAAGTGGCAATTGTTTGGTGAATCGCTCCGAGTCGATTGGCTGCGACCACGATTACGGATGCGTTGAGTTCCATGGCCAAGTCGATATTCAGGATTCCATCCGCCAAAGGGCTGAAAAGGCCTCCCGCGCCTTCGACGACCACAAGCTCCGAGTTTTGTTCCCAAATTCTGATGCCATCCACGAGTTGCCCGGCATCGACCTGCGTTTTCTCCAGTGCAGCCGCTTCGGGAGGAGCCAACGGTGCTTTGAATCGCTGCGGACAAACCTGCTCCAGACTCAGTGGTTTTCGTGCTGCTTTCCATAGTGAAAGGGCATCCTCGGCAAGGAGCTGCCCTTGCTCTGCATGGCATCCACTGGCAACGGGCTTGTAGACACCAAGTTTGATTCCATGGTCGACAATGAGTCGGGCAGCCAGAGAAGCTACATAGGTCTTGCCAACATCAGTGTCGGTCCCTGCAAAGAACAGCTTCGGGGGCTTACGATGTACCACGGTCAATTACTCGCGTTATTTTGGTGGGAGATTAATGCTGTGACACGCAATGTACGCTTAACACTCGTTCAAATGCGAGATGCCGGCTCGGAAAATTCCTGTTGTGATGCTGCAGTGAAGTGGATCGAACTGGCCGCCCAGCAGGGCGCGAATATTGTCTGCTTGCAAGAACTGTTTGCCGGACCCTACCCTTGTCAGACCGAGGATCATCGCATGTTTGATCTGGCGGAATCGATTTCGGGACCGACAGTCGATCGGCTGACAGAGGTGGCACGCCGTCTTCAAGTGGTGATTGTTGCACCCATTTTTGAACGAAGAGCACCGGGGGTCTACCACAATACAGCGGTCGTGATCGACGCTGATGGTACTTTAGCGGGGAAGTACCGAAAAATGCACATTCCTGATGACCCGTTGTTTTACGAAAAATTTTATTTCACACCCGGTGACTGCGGTTTCCAACCGATTGAAACGAAATACGCAAAGTTGGGCGTTGGTATTTGTTGGGATCAATGGTTTCCCGAGGCGGCGAGACTGTTCGCTCTCGCAGGGGCTGAAATTCTGTTGTACCCCACTGCGATCGGTTGGATTGATGATGAGAAAGAACAGTTTGGCGACGGACAACACGATGCCTGGATGACTTCGATGCGGGCGCACGCCATATCGAATGGGGTGTTTCTTGGCGCACCGAACCGCGTTGGCATTGAGGGGCGTCTTGAGTTTTGGGGGAGTTCTTTCATTGCCTCACCTAGGGGTGAGGTCATGGCCAAAGGAAATCATAGTGATGACTGCCTCGTGACAGCGGATTGTGCCCTCGACGAACTTGATCTCGTCCGAACACACTGGCCATTTCTTCGGGATCGTCGTATCGATGCCTACGAAGGGTTACTGAAACGTTGGATCGACTGAGTTGGGATCAGGAATTTGAGTCTGGCTTGACTTGTCGATGCTCAATAGCCGATGGAAGTCCCGTCGGCGTAAACAGCTTGGGCTTTGACTTCCACAAACCAGGTCTTGCTATATTTTTTTACTTTGACTGTCAGCCCGTAGTCTGCCTCTGGTGCGACTCCAACGGCTCGCTCATCCTTCGCTTCGGCTGCTTCGCCGATCAGGCTGAGGATCGTTTCGTTAACTGCCGGGTAAAGCGGGTTCGTATTTGTATCTGCAAGTGCTTGCAGTATTCCCGCTTGCACGTCGTCCATACTCCAGTCGATTGGTGGCTTGATTTGCAGTTGGGCGGACCGGTTCAGGGCATTGCCGATTTCCCATGCTGCCTCGAACTCAATTCCATTGTGCGTATGGGGCACACGATACGATGGCCCACTCTGCGAACGGACTTTCGACATTCGCTGCGCGGCTACATTCCCGCTGATGGGGCCCGTGATGACGGGAGGCGATGTCTCCGGCAAGCAGCCTTGTGCCATCAGCACGCAGATCATGAACAGGGTGAAGTAGTAACGATGCATGGTGGCTACACAACGCGGATCACGCAGAACCAAAAGGAACAGACATCCGCCCAGTGTACCGAATTCGCTTTGTGACCGCAGGCAATCTCTCTGGTTCCTGATTGCTCGGAAACTCCACTGGGCGGACGCGGATGCCCATCGGGAACGAGTGCAAAATATCGCCAAGGACTCAGTTGGTTAGTTGCACCAGCTCTTTGGGACCTAGTCCCCGGTTCGCGTCGATTGCCTTTTGCTCGGCTTCGGGTGAGACGAGGTTGTAGAAAACATCTCTCTGTCTCGGTTCAAAACCTAGTTCCTCGATTGCTTCGCGTATCTGGTCCAACGACAGATAGTGAACCGTTCCAGCTTCCGCAACGACGTTTTCCTCGATCATCAGGCTTCCCATGTCGTTGGCCCCGAATAGCATTGCGAGTTGGCCCACTTTCAGGCCTTGGGTGACCCAACTGCTTTGAATGCTTGGAATGTTGTCCAAATACAACCGGGAAATAGCCTGTGTCTTTAAATACTCGAAAGAGCCGACGGCGGGCAGGTGGGAAAGCTCTGTGTTATCCGGCTGAAAAGTCCAGCAGATGAAGGCCGTAAATCCGTTGGTTTCATCTTGTACTTGCCGCAATCGTTCGAGATGTTCGATGCGTTCCGGCAATGTCTCGAGGTGACCAAACATCATGGTTGCAGTGCTGATGCCACCAAGCTGGTGCCAAACTCGCATGACCTCTAACCACTCATCTGTCATGCATTTGCCACGAGTGAGTGCCGATCGAACTCGATCAACCAAAATCTCAGCACCACCGCCTGGAATGCTGCCAAGTCCGGCGGCCTTTAACCTCTCCAGCACTTCCCGCAAAGACATGTTGTTGACTTTTGTGAAGTGGTGTAATTCCGGTGGACTGAAGCCATGGACATTGACTCCTGGAAATTTCGCTTTGATGTCGCGTAGCAGGTCTTCATACCACTCAATCTTGAATTTTGGATGGAGCCCACCCTGCATCAAAATTTGATTTCCACCTAACGCTACCGTTTCTTCAACCTTCTCCAATAACTGCTCTCGTGACAGGACATAACCCTCGTCACTTTTAGGTCCTCGGTAAAAAGCGCAGAAGTCGCATACGGCCGTACAAACATTGGTGTAATTAATGTTTCGATCGACGTTGTAGGTTCTGTACGGCTCGGGATGCATGCGGCGTGAGACTTGATCAGCCGCCGACCCAATGGCAGCCAAATCGTGACTCTCGAGCAAGGTCAGACCGTCTTCTGGCGACAGTCTTTCACCTGCGATAGCCTTGTCCAGAATGTCACGAATGTTGGTTGTTCCAGAAGCGATCATAGAAATTCTTCGAGTAAGTTAGGCGTTGATTTTATCAGTGGCCGGAACGAGGCCGAGCTCAGCGGCGCGTGAGCGGAACGCTTCCAGGCCATTACGTTCGCCCGGACCGAGCCTGAAGTGCAGATTTTCGGCGAAGTATCGGTGGAGGTCTTCTTTGGTGAGCCCGTGACCGGCTGACTCTTCCATTGCGATCGTTTCCATGTGCTCACGACCGGAGTCCCGACTGCACTCCAACATTTGCTCGAGAGAGTCACGATCGATTCCAAGGTGGTTTTCGATGCCCCAAATCCCCGGCCGAGCGACCCACATCGCAAACACAAATGGAAGTTCGGTCCAGCGACACCAACGGTCGCCCAAGTCCCAAATCTCGCGGTAGGTGCCGCGAGCGGGATGCATGGCACGGTCGCCAATCAGCATGATGGCATCTGCGTCGACATCCTCTGGTTCCTGATCAATGGCTAGTGATACGGTTTCGGGGTGAAGACCATGCATTTCGTGAAGCAAAACTCGGACCATTGCAGCGCTGGTTCGGCTCCCTTCATCCAAGGCCAACCGTTTGATCTGCGGAACTGGAACGCGGCTTAATAGTCTTACGCTCCATACAGGTCCTCGGCACGCGATTGCAGCATCCGAGATGATTTCGTAATTCGAACCGCGAAAGTACTCGACTGACGGGATTAGGGCCACGTCCAGCTCGCCTGTGCGGAGGCCGTCGGCAAGGCGACTCGGAAGATCCAGGGTTAAACTGCCCTGCTCACCCAACCGCTCTTCGAGCGTGTGGATTAGCGGTTTTGTGTTCAGATAAGAAACAGCACCTATTCGCAACATGATGGCCTACCGTCGTTTCCCGTTTTTACTCATCAATCCCAGCGTTTGGTGCAATAACCGCAGTATATACCCAATCAGCAACTTGGACGTTGCCCCTAACTTTGCATTCCGGGGTAAGCCCGTGACGCGGTGGCGTTCAGCCCTGAAAATTCGTTGTTGGGTCTGATGCACATCCTGATTCTTCGCCACTCTGCACTATTACACACTCTGTGGCAGCTCCTCGGAAGCGGTTACCGTTTTCAGGGTGCCGTTTGTGGGATCGTGGAACTCAATTTGGTGGGCTTGTAAGAGGATGCGATCAACGTGCCTAGTATTTCCTTCCGTCACTGGTGTTTCGAGCTCCGAAGCGGTACCTTCGGAGGCGTTTTGGGCTTCACTTGAGCCCCTTTTCTGAGCCGTCTCGTTGTTCAATCGGGTGGCTGAATAGGGCACTTCCCTTCGTGTTTGATCCGGTTTCTTTCCAATCTCGACAAACTTGCCTGATTCGTCCACTATTTTTTGTCCTCCGTATTGCCAGTCCCCGATGATCGGGAAACCGCGCTGGGCAGTTTGGAGTCGTAGTTGATGCATGCGACCTGTCAGCGGCGAAAGTTCCAAGAGGCTGCGATTGGTCGCACTGTCATACATTCGCAAACTTACCTTTGTCTCGGCCACTCGTGCTCCCTGCGAACTCGGTTGCACGATTTCTGCTTGCGACTGATTCGTTATTTTTCGCATATGATCAACCCAATGGCCAAGTTGCTGGGCATGGACTTGTCCCATTACCCAAGCATGGTAGGTCTTGGTAACTTTCCGGCTGGCAAACTGCTCACTGAGCAGGCGAGCTGCTCGTTTACGTGTCGCGACCAGAAGAACGCCACTTACAGGACGATCCAGCCGATGTGGGAACGCCAAATAATCTGTTCGTTCCGCAAATTGTGTGCGTAGCAGGGTTTCGAGGCTCTCGATGCCTTCGGCAGCCTGGGTCGCAATTCCGGCGGGTTTGTGTACGACAAGAGCAGCGTTCCCGTCCCAAAGGATTTTGATGTTTTGATTGGAATTACGCATCCCCGATTACCCTGCGGTTATCTCAACCGAACTTGAATTGCCACTTTGGCTACAATTCAAACATGTCCAACGTCGAACCAAGACCTGTGTTGCCTACGAAATCTGTGTCACCCGCGAAACCTCTTGCCTCAGAACTTGCGTCTTTTTCGAAGACCAGTGCCGGGGCTGTAGAGGTGTCAGCTACTGCAGATGATAGTCTGAATCGTTCCGCTCAAACACGTGGAGCGAGCATCCGAAACGATGAAACGGGACCATTGCCGGATGACTCGCCATCAAACACATCTGTCTCAACTCTGGTAGAGCATCAACTTCCTGGTCCGAAGGCAACGGCGGAATCCAAAGCCGCCGAGTCGGCTAGCGGACGATGGCGTATCAGTTTGCGGGAATACATGGGATTGGTCACAATCGTGATTCTCTCCATTGGGCTGGTTTTCTCAATTCAGCGTCTACGGTCCTTGCAGATCGAAGTCACTCAACTACGGGAAGAGACTGGGTATCTGCAAAAGACGGAGCCGGGGCAAGTCGCCGCAGCCAGGGCGCCGTCTGATCAACCCTTGACTTATCGAGTTCGCGTTCGGGTACCGGCGGGACCGACCAAGTTCCGCGTGGCCTACAGTTCGGTTTGGCCCCGTGATGAGGCGGCACCGCAGTGGTACGGTGCTGTTCCGCTGCCAGAAGGTGAGTCGGTGGTGACGATTAGGATTCTTGAGGACCCACGTGACAAACGTTGGAAGATTGCTTCGCTCGTTTCCAGCCTTGAGGGAAATCAACGTATGGCGACGGTTCTGCCGCCCCCGCACGTCACTATTTTCCGGGGTTCCCACGATGTGCTCAGCACTGGAGTGGGACGAGAGACTCAGGCTGTCCAGCCAACAGATTCAATCCGTATACTCGACGAAAGATGGCTGGTCGGCGAGGGAGGACTTCTGTTGTACGGTGATAGGGCTCCCAGAACGGATCAAGTCGGTATCTACGCCGAATTGCAGCCCGATGTAGGGCCGTTGTGATTCGGGGTAAGATCTGTGTCTTTCCCGGAATACCTGTTCTTTTATTTTCATTGCCATCCTCTCGCTGAACCCCCTGTTTGCTCATGCCCCGTGATTTTTTAAAAGGTGTTGAAGATCAATACGATGTTGTGGTGATTGGTAGCGGTTTGGGAGGCATGACCTCCGCCAACATTCTTGGTCGGGCGGGACATCGTGTTTTGTTGCTCGAACAGCATTACAAGCTGGGTGGACTGGCGACTTGGTTCCTACGCCCCGGCGGGCATGTTTTTGATATTTCGTTGCATGGTTTTCCGCACGGCATGATCAAGTCTTGTCGTCGTTACTGGAATCGAGATATTGCGGATCGAATCGTCCAGCTCAAGAATATCCGATTCGACAATCCGCAGTTTTCCTTGACCACCACTTTCAACCGTGAAGATTTTACCAGGTTGCTGACGACTGATTTCGGCATCGCTCCAGGCACGGTCAATGAATTCTTTGACACAGCTCGTGGTATGAATTTCTATGACGATCAGGCAATCACGACGCGGCAACTGTTCGATCGATTCTTTCCCGGGCGAGATGATGTCGTTCGGCTCTTGATGGAACCGATCACGTATGCCAACGGATCAACGCTGGAAGATCCAGCGATTACCTACGGAATTGTGTTTAGCAATTTCATGAACAAGGGTGTCTTTATTTATGAAGGCGGAACAGATGACTTGGTCGCCCGGATGAAGAAAGAGCTGCAAGCAAACGGTGTGGATATAAGAATCAATTGCGGTGTGGACCGAATTCATGTCCAAAATGGAAAAGTATCGGCGGTCGAAACACATGGTCGCCGGATTGGATGCCGTGCGGTTGTCAGCAATGCAAATTTGAGGACCACCGTGCTCAAGATGATCGGGCCTGAGAAACTGGATCGTGATTACGTTGATCAGACCGAGGCCGTTCGGCTTAACAACAGCAGCACCCAAGTCTATATGGCGTTGAAGCCTGGTGAAGAAATCGATGAATCTTCAGGTGACCTGTTCTTCACGAGTACGGCTGAGGAATTCCGGACAGATTTGTTGTTGAGCCGCGATATCACAAGTCGTACGTTCAGTTTTTATTATCCAAGGACACGCCCCGGCAAGAAGGAACGCTTCGCTATCGTCAGCAGCACCAACGCCAATTGGTCGGATTGGGCTGATCTGAATGAGCATGACTACGAAGCCAGTAAAAAAGATCTGGTAGACACAACCGTCGATGCATTGGAAAAGTACATTCCCGGTATCCGAAATAAAATCGACCGCGCTGAGGCAGCGACACCACGTACTTTCAACCATTACACGCAGCATGAAATGGGGGCCAGTTTTGGCACCAAATTCGAGGGTTTGGGGGTAAGTCGAGCATTGCCGCAGCAAGTGGGTGGTATGTATCACGCAGGAAGTGTTGGTATCATCATGAGCGGCTGGCTGGGGGCGATCAATTATGGTGTGATTGTCAGCAATGAGGTGGATCAACAACTCACCAGTGAAAGCCAACACACTTGAAACAGGATCCCGCGTTATGAGTCTCTGTCGCTATCAGGATGAGCAAGGCAAGCCCCAATATGCTTTCTATCGCCCGGGAGCCATTTGCCCACTTAGGAATCTAACTGATGAACCACCGGCGGACGGCCAGATTTTCTCAATGGATGCGGAGCGTCTGGCAAGTCTGCAGTCCACGGATGAATCGCTCTGGGTATCCGAGCCCGAGCAATTGCTTCCCGTAGTAGGGCAGCCCAGTAAGGTGATCTGCATTGGCCTGAATTATCGTGATCATGCCATCGAAACGGGAGCAGATATTCCCACTGAGCCCGTCGTTTTCAGCAAGTTCAATACAACCTTGGTGGGGCACGGAGATTCCATACGTTTACCTGCAGTTTCATCGGAAGTCGACTACGAAGCCGAATTGGTTGTCGTGATTGGAAAGAAGGCAAAGCACGTCACCGCCGCCGAAGCCATGGATTTTGTTTTTGGGTATACCTGTGGGCATGATGTCTCTGCCCGTGATTGGCAGAAAGGACGCCCGGGTGGTCAGTGGTTGCTGGGTAAGACGTTTGATACTTTTGCTCCCACCGGACCCTGTATCGTACCTGCCAGTCAGGTTTCTGACCCTGCGAACCTTCGTGTGCAGATGCACCTTAACGGTAAGGTTGTGCAGGATAGCACGACGGCTCAGTTGATTTTTGACATTCCAGCTCTGATCGAACACCTGACAAAGATCGTGACGCTATTGCCTGGCGATTTGATCTTCACGGGTACGCCGCCGGGCGTCGGGGCCGCTCGTAACCCACCCGTTTTCCTCAAGCCGGGCGACGAGTGCAAAGTTGAGATCGAAGGCATCGGCACCCTGACAAACGTTTGCATCGCTGATCAGTGATCTGCTGCTGTCTTCCTGGTTTATGGCAGAGGGATGACTCGCTGGCGTGATGACTCGCATCAAGAAACGCTGCGGATCCTAATGGCTGGTGGTTACCAATGGCTTGCCGACTCATAGGCAAAGCCGGTTTCCGCGTCAAACCAAATTGCGAATCCGGCACCGTTGGCGGCAATTGGTCCTTGATAGAACACAACCTCAGTAGGACGCGGCCATCCCAGTCCACCAAAGTCCTGATCGAAATCGGCTTGTGTCAGAGTGATAAATTCGGGTGGTGTTTTTCCTTCTTTGGAATACTCGCCGAATTCTTCCCAAACTGCATCAAACCAGTTTTCCAGAAATTCAGCTTCAATCAGGTAGCGTGCTCGGTAGCCATGCGCAAACCGATCAACGGTCAATTCACGCGCGGCTGGTGGAAGGTAGCGTTCTACCAGTGGATCACCGACCGTCTGTATCACATCGTATTCAAAAACCCCGAACCGGGATTGGTCCATGAAATGCATGATCACGCTGCAGGAGGGGATGAAGGCAACCAACACCATTGGGAAGCCCCACAAGAAAATCCTCGAGCGTTTCTTTTTGAGGGTGGGCGCGGCCAGAACGACGATGCCCAGCACAATCCCCAAAGTCCAAAAGGTGATCTTAAAAGGAAGGACAAGGTGCCAAGGCATCGAGCGTTTGCTCCACTAAGAAAAGTAGCAGACGACGCAAACATCGCGCGTCGTCTCTGTCGGTTCACGTACCGAACGGCGGGCACCAGTCTGATCCATGCATCCTTGATTGCAAAGTCCCTCACCGCCCGCAGAATGATTCTCTGTCATTTCTCACGGTACAGGCAGTTTGCCGCCCACGAGGATCATGAGTCAGGGTAATCCGCCACGTAGATCGCTTTGAGTTCGGTGTAATCAGTGAAGGTTTCTTCGCAATTTACTCCGGCTCCTGGTCCGCCCGAGATGCCTTGGCCAGCGTAGGGTAATCCGTATGCGATCGTGTTGTGACAATTCACTTGGCACGTTCCATCTCGGAAACGCTTTGCGAGTTCAACGCCGCGCGAGATATCTTTGGTCCACACGCTAGCGCCCAAACCGTACGGGGTGCTGTTGGCGAGTTTTAAGGCCTGCTCGGTATCGGTGACTGGGCAGATCGTCGCAAAAGCATGAAACACTTCGGCTGGATTGCAGTTCAGATCTGGTGTTGCACGGTATATCGCCGGCTTGATGTAATAGCCGTCTCGGCCTGCAACCTCTGCCGCACCGCCAGCAAGTATCGGCTGCCCACCTCGCGTGACTGTGTCCT
>DOPG01000030.1 GCA_003513555.1 Rhodopirellula sp.
TGGGGGACGCTGCAGGTTGGTCGCGGCCTGCTGTCAGATTTGGTCCACGATACTATTACACCGAGCAAGGGATTGCTTCGGCCAAGGATGCCTACAAGAAAACATACGCAACCCGGGATTCGGCTGACTGGACACAGAAGCTTGTGTTTGGATTGGCCTCGGAGTCGCCACAGGTTTCTGACTCGACTCTCTATGACGGAAAGGTCGCTGATGCCGCGGTATCGCGACTCACTGAACTCGCAAAGCTGGATCAATCGTTCTTCTTGGCGGTCGGATTTATCAAGCCGCACTCACCCTACATTGCACCGAAGAAGTACTTTGATCTGTACCAGGACACTCCGCTGGCGCTAAACCCTGAATTTCCGTTGGGAGCACCTAGTTACGCAGGACACAATTCGGGAGAGTTGCGTCGTTACAGTGATCAACCAGACAGGGGCGTGATTGCTGAGAGTAAACAACAGCGTATTCGGCAGGCTTATTATGCTTGCGTCAGTTTCATTGATGCGCAAATTGGTCGGGTTCTTGGGGCTTTGGATGCTGCGGATTTGAGTCAGAATACGATCGTGGTTCTGGTCGGAGATCACGGTTACCATCTGGGCGAGCAGGGGCTTTGGGGGAAAACAACTAACTTCGAATTGGATACACGTGTGCCCCTGATCATCCGCGCACCGGGGGTGACTACGCCGGGAAGTAGTTCAGGAATGCTGGTAGAACTTGTGGATCTGTTCCCCACCCTCGCGGAGTTAGCGGGTTTGCCTTTGCCGCAGCAATTGGCTTCAACAGGGCTTGTCTCGAACTTGAAAGATCCGTCTCAAGAAAGCGGCGGATATGCCTTAAGTCAATATCCCCGGGGTGGTGGACGAATGGGATATTCATTGAGGAACGCATCGCATCGTTTGACTCAATGGGTCGACCGTGAAACCGGAAAGTTGCTTGAACGCGAGTTGTATGACTATTCCGATGGGCTCGTTGAAAAACAGAACATTGCTGATTTGGAACCGGAGATCGTGGCAAGCATGTTGCCTACCTTGTTGGATGAGTTTGCAGTGCGATTGGTCGCCACCACACCCATGGTTCAGGATGATAAGCAGCATGGCGAGAATGTCCTTCGTAATAAAACGGGTTTTGAAACATCGCAGCCTGGTAAGTTCGAGTCACTTAAAACGGAGGTTGGGGTTTGGGTGCCATCGATCGGGACTACCATCGTTGATAACAAGCACGCTAAATCCGGCAAGCATTGCTTGCAGTTGACTGGTGGAGAGAGCACGTCGGTGACGCTTGAAGTGGGCAAGCATCTGGATGTGTCTGGTGATCTGCGGTTCTGGGCAGAGCGTTGGACGAGCCGCAGTCCCTTTGCGTTCAGGATCGAAAAGAAAACCGAAAAGGGTTGGTCTCTGATTTACAACGGCGATCGCAAGGTGCGCGTTGGACGCTCTTTTTTGTCTGAAGTGAAAGTTCCGCTAAATGATGCCGGCATTACGCATCTTCGTTTTTCGGTTAAGAGTCCTCCCGGCACTGGCATCTTGATTGATGATTTACAGATTGCCCCAGCAGAGATGCAAGTGATCACATCAGCTGAGGTGGTTCCCTTGGTGCTGCCCTCGCTTGTGGGCGCGAGGTCAAGTGGAATAGTGAAGGTTAAAATTGAAACGAAGGGTAGCCGCAATCCGATCAGTCTTACGGATGTCGATTTCGCTGTCCGTGGACGTGGAGGTGACATTCTGTCTGCTGGAGTTTTTGCAACTTCGGGAAATTCGAGGTTTCGTGCTGACGTTCCTTTTGGTGAAAGTGTTTCATGCGTCGACGAAAAAGAGAGAAGCGAGCAGTCTAAAAACGAATCAGAATTGCGTGAGGTGTTTACCAAGAACATCAAGGCACATGGCGGGGAAGAATTAGCTGAAGGGGCGAACTATTTTTGGGTAGCCTGCACGCTGTCGGAGCATGCAGACATTTCAGGGGTGGTTGGTGCCAGGGTGCTTGGGTTGAAGTTCTCGAATGGGCAGACCCGCACCCTGGATGATAAATTCCAAACACAGAGGATGGGCGTTTCTCTTCGAACGGGCGGTGATGATGATGTACACACCTATCGAATACCCGGGCTCGCCACGACCCCTAAGGGCACCTTGATTGGCGTTTACGATGTTCGGCATCGGTCTGGTGGAGATCTTCCCGGTGACATTGATGTAGGCATGTCGAGGTCAACGGATGGCGGGAATACGTGGGATGATATGAAGATCATCATGGACATGGGTGATGATCCGCGATGGAATTATGACGGGATCGGTGATCCGGCTGTGTTGGTCGATGATCAGACGGGAACGATTTGGGTTGCTGCAACATGGAGTCATGGAAATCGCTCATGGCGTGGCTCGGGGCAGGGACTTGAGGCGACGGAGACTGGTCAATTCATGCTGGTGAAAAGCACGGATGATGGCGTGACATGGTCCAAGCCAATCAATATCACCAAACAGGTTAAAAATCGTGATTGGTGCTTTATTCTTCAGGGTCCCGGGAAAGGGATCACGATGCAGGATGGCACTTTGGTGTTTGCTGCCCAGTATCAGGATCCACCTGGACTGAGACGTTTGCCACATTCAACGATCATTTATTCGAAGGATCACGGCGCAACCTGGAGTGTTGGAACGGGGGCGTTCGACGACACCACGGAAGCTCAAGTGATCGAAGTGGAACCGGGGGTGCTGATGCTGAATTGTCGGTACAACCGCCAGGGCGTGAGAGTAGTGATGGTCACTCGTGACATGGGTGCAACGTGGGAAAAGCATGTGACGTCTCAAAGGGCATTGATTGAACCCGGTGCATGCATGGCGAGTTTGGTCGATGTCCGTGCCGAAACTGGAGTGGAGGGCAAGGATTGGCTGTTGTTCTCGAATCCAGATAGCACAGCTGGACGTAATCACATCAGCATTAAAGCAAGTGCGGATCGGGGACTCACATGGCCGAAACAATATCGACTTCTATTAGATGAAGAGCAAAGTGGGGGATACTCTTGCATGTCGATGATCGACAAGGACACCATCGGGATCTTGTATGAAGGAAGTCAGGCACACATGACCTTCCAACGGATCAAATTGAGTGAGATTGTCGGGCCCAACGACGCGAAAAAAAAAAGCAATGAGGACGTTACAGGGAGCAGGCACGCCAATAGTGTTTCTCGGGGGACTGTGTCCAACGCGAGTGAGTCCGTTGATCGAACGTTGATTCATGAACTCGTTTTGCCAGTGGTGTTTGGGGATCACATGGTGTTGCAGTCCGGAGTTGAGTTGCCTATCTGGGGTAAGGCTGTTCCCGGCAGCATGATTGAGGTTGCTCTGGGTGACCAGAGAATGAACACGGTTGCGAGCGAGGATGGCAGATGGTCGGTTCGGTGTTCACCGTGTGAATCGTCATTTGAGCCAATCACATTGACTGTTCGGGCTGGCGCTGAAAAGGTGCAACTGACAGACATTTTGATCGGTGAAGTGTGGCTGTGCGCGGGGCAGTCCAACATGGAGTGGACCGTTGCTCAATCGACAAATGGAATTGGTGCCATCGATGCCGATGCACTTAAGGGAATGCGTCTGTTAAATCTTGTTGGAGGAGCACGCGGAAGTTCGGGCAAGTATGGGACTGAGCAGCTTGAACGACTGCGGCCACTTGAATATGCAGAAGGCCGGTGGGAGCGCGCATCAACGACCGGGGTTAGTCAATTCTCCGCCGTTGCATGGTTCTTCGCGGAGGCTTTGCAACGAAAATTGCGCGTTCCCGTGGGGGTGATTTGTCCTGCCGTGGGGGGAACACCCACAGAAGCATGGGTTTCCCGCAATTCGCTTGCTGAGCATCCAACACTACAAAGTCTTGTGCGGGGGAATTGGCTCGACAATCCTTGCTTGAGCGATTTTTGCCGTAAACGGGGAGAGGAAAATCTTTTGTCTGCGATACAGGCCGGGGAGAACATTCCGGGAGATAATCTGGGCCCCAACCATTCATTTAAGCCGGGGTTCATGTGGCAGGCTACGATTGAACCGTTGATTCCCTAAGCGATCCGAGGGGTTGCGTGGTACCAAGGCGAGTCGAATGCAGAAACCCCAGCAAGATCACTTGAGCAGGCGAGTTTGCTTCCTTTGATGATTGAAGAATGGAGAGAAGCATGGGGGCAGGGGGATTTTCCGTTCTTGTTTGTGCAGTTGCCGGCGCTGAAACGGCCAGCCTGGCCGTTGTTTCGCGAAGTACAGCGACGAGTTCAACAAGCGGTTCCTAATGTGAGTATGGCAGTCACCATGGATGTTGGTGATCCATCGAATGTTCATCCACGTAACAAACAACCGGTAGGTCGTAGGCTCGCTGGATTGGCACTCGGGAAAACCTATTCAGTAGAAGAGGAGTCGTTGTACGCCGGACCGACGTTGTTTGAGGTGAAGAAGGAAGCAACGGCGCTCGTGTTAAAATTCGAGCACGCTGGCGTGGGACTCAAGTCGGCTGATGGGCGTCCGTTGAGGCATTTCGAAATTGCTGGAGCTGATGGAAAGTTTTTCCCTGCGTTGTCAATGATCGTTGGGCGTGACCGTGTGCAAGTGGAAAGTAATCAGGTGCGGAATCCCCAAGCCGTGAGGTACGGCTGGATTCCGTTCCCCGAGCCCGAGGTGAATTTTTGCAATAGTGTCGGAGTGCCTGCTTCACCGTTCTCCACACTGTCGGATCAGGAATTGCTTGATACGGTCACGTCTGCTTCGGCAGTGGGGGCTGATGTCGAGAAACGCCCCAACGTTTTGCTAATAGTGTCAGAGGACAATGGGCCAGAACTTGGATGTTATGGTGACCAGCATGCTCGTACTCCCAATCTTGACCTGCTAGCCTCCGATGGTGTTCGTTTTGAGAATGCGTATGTGACGCAATCGGTTTGTAGTTCATCACGCAGCACGCTGTTTACGGGGTTGTATCCTCACCAGAACGGGCAATTGGGTTTGGCGACTCATCAGTTTGCCATGTACCGAAGATGGCCGACCACTTACTCGATTTTAAAAAAGGCTGGTTACCGGACCGGGCTGATCGGTAAGACTCATGTTAATCCGGCCAGTGTTGTCGAGGACTTCGTCGATTTCCGACGAATTACTTCTTCGAATTTCAGCAAGAAGAAGTTGGCTGACTATGCAGAACAGTCAGCGGCATTCATGAACGCCTCGGATCAGCCTTTCTTCCTTACGGTTAATTATCCAGACGCTCATTGGCCTCTACAACATCGGGTGGAAGGACGGCCGTCAGAGTTGAGTCAACCAGCTGATGTACGGCCAATGCCCTACGTCGGGTTTGATAATGACAGGTTGCGCGGACATCTTGTTGGCTTCTACAATTGCATGGCGCGGCTTGATGAGTGTGTTGGAGAATTACTTGAAGCCCTGGCTGAATCCGGCAAAGCCGAGAATACGCTTGTGATATATATCGGTGATCACGGGGCGCAATTTGCACGGGGTAAGGTGTTCGTTACTGAGGGGGGCCTGAGGATTCCAATGATCGTCCGTTGGCCAAACCATGCAAAGCCGGGGCTGGTATCCAACCAGCTTGTGTCCACGGTTGACCTGCTGCCCACGATCGTCGCCGCCGCGGGTGGGCGGGTGCCTGATGGTGTGCCCGGGAAAGTGCTGCAGGGCGTCTTGGAAGGGCAAACTTCACCTTTGCGGACTCATCTTTTTGCTGAACGGAATTGCGACTCAGCTGATTTGCATTTCCCGCAACGTTCCGTCCGCGATGCACGCTACAAGCTTGTCAAGACTCTTCTTGATGACCGACCGGATCCCGGTGCACAAAAGTGTTTGCTCAACGGTGCATCAAATTTTCGTGGGTCACCCACCCATGCAGAACTGAAAACATCTGATAAAAAAACACAGCAGGTTTATGACACATGGTTAAATCCGCCTCCGATCCAATTGTATGACTTGCGAAATGATCCGAATGAATTCCACAATCTTGCTGATGACCCTGGGCATGAGTTGATTGAGTCGAATCTCCTCGCCGTTTTGAATGAGTGGCAAGAACGCACTGATGATCGGATGCGTTATCCGGAACTGCTTGAGCGAGTGACCGAGGAAAATGATGACTGCAAGCGGGCGGGGAGGCGTTCACCTGTCGGGGGATGGCAATACGGGAAATATTTGGGACCCGATGCGGCCGTCCAGCCGTTGTTGCGTCACGCGGAGTGAGTCGGGTGGGCATTGCTCAATAGTTATTTACGGAGCTGTTGTGAGGGTGTGCGTCAATTTGTCGAAGGGACTGATGAATTCAATCGATGCAAGTTGTTGCGTGATGTCGAACGTTTTTCAATCTATTTTGCGTTTGTTGCCGCGGTCCACTGGTCTTACGCCGCAAAGATGCCGGCGCAAACCTGAGAGTTCGCGGTTACAATGGAGTTCTGCCAGGTGTGGAAAAACTGCGCCAGGTCAAAGGAACGTTAACACTCACGCGTGATACATGAATTTCGGTTTCAATAGTCGTCGGCAGGGGATGTGCAAACTTTTATTGTGCATCGCAGTTGTGTCGATTGCGTTTCCCTGCGGCCTTGTGAGTGACAACGTGTTTGCGGTGGAATCTGAGGTAGCATTCACTGTTCCGGATGGGGTTGGAACTATTCTTCGCGAGAATTGCGTTGATTGTCATAATTCTGACCAGAGTGAAGGTAATGTCGACTTCACACGTTTGGCAGACGCAGAACTGTCGGAACGCTTGGAGGTACTCAACAAGGCGCAGGAACAACTGCATTTTCACCTGATGCCGCCTAAGGACGCAGGCGAACTAGCCGGATCAGATGAGACGCTGGTCAGGGACTGGATCAGCGTTGAGCTGAAAACGTACGGAGCATCGCGTCTGGAGGATAAACTTCGCAAACCGGAATACGGGAATTATGTCGACCATGATGATTTGTTTTCGGGACGCCATAAAGAGCTGCAACCATTCACGTATGATCGACGCTGGTTGATCAGCGAGTATATCTTTGAGGCACGCTTCAACGAGATTCTGAATCATCGCCCGTACAAAACAATCGACGGAAAACGTCAGTTCGTCGTTGGTGATAATAACCGCAGGGTGAATTTGACCAACCCCTTCTTGTTGCCATCCAACACTGGCGTCCGCTACTACGCGAATGCGACTTTGAATGGTGGGCATTTATTGACGATGCTGACGAACGCTAAAGAAGTGGCAGAACATATGTTGTACTTGGCGGGTCGAGACCGCAGGTATGTTCCTGCTATTTATGAGATCATGGATTTGGAATGGGGGCACGCCCGCACGCTGGCTGATAGAGAGAGATTCCTGAGCCAGTTCATAGAGCCGGTCCTGGTTGGCATGTATGGCGATCAGCATGTCGATTTCTTACCTGATTTTGAACGCGTCGAAATAAAGAAGAGCGATAACACGGGGATTAAAAAATCACCATTCCATGCGGCACAACCTGGAGCAAAGGAATTGGTTTTGCTTTTTCACTCGATGGAAAAGCACAGGAAAGAGGGTGAGAACGATGACGTTTGGATTGAAAAATGCGAACGGGACTGGTTCAACCAGGGGGATAACCCGCGGACAATCCAGACTCGGCTTACGTTTCTCGCAGGATATCTCGAGGAATTCAGGGAGCAGGTAGTGCTGCATCGGTACGCAAAGAAGCATAAGACTCCGGTTTATCGGCCTAAGGCAGACGAGGAACAGAAGGCCATTGAAACAGCGATATTCATGCATCGCAAACCCGGTGATCGATATTCAGAGATCATTGAAAAATGCATGGCACAGTGGGAACAGCAATTCAAAGATCAGAGGCTTGCTGCTGGATTGCCTGAACAAGCGCTCGTGGATTCTCTGGTAAACCAACTGTATGAGAAGCTGTATCCCCGCCCCGCCAGTGACGAGGAACTTACCAAGTACGGAGCACTGACCAGAGACTACTTGGAACAGCTTGGAAATCTGGCAGGAATCAAGAAGTTGATACAGACACTGATTCTGAAAACTGACTTTGTGTATCGTAGCGAATTTGGTGCAGGACTGCCTGATGAGCACGGACGGCGCATGATGTCGCCCAGAGATGGCAGTTACGCGATCGCTTATGCGTTGACGGATAGCAGTCCCGATGCTGAGTTGGCAGCTGCGGTCGAAGAAGGCAGGTTGAATACGCGCGCTGACTACAAACGCGAAATTGAACGTATGTTGGCAAATCGTGATCAGTACTACGTGATTGATGAGGCTGTGCAGCGGCTGCAATTGACGGCCAGTATCACAAATACGCCTATCAGAAAATTACGTTTCTTCAGAGAGTTTTTTGGCTATCCCCAGTTGTTGCAGATTTTCAAAGATAACAAGCGTTTTGGTGGTAATTATGACAACGCCAAAGGCCGCTTGGTGGGCGAGGCCGACCGACTTGTGGACTACATCCTGAATGTTGATAAGGATGTGTTCCATGAATTACTCACTACCGATCAGTTTTATGTGTTTCACTCGGGAGACAATGATGCGATGGCATCGTCATCGGCCCGGATCCGTCGTATTTATGATCACTTCAAAGACGTGGATTGGAAAAACTACAGCGAAGCGGATCTTCAACAGCATGATGCGTTTATCAAGGAGGTGAAGATGCGTGGAATGGGACGCAACCCGAAAGATGACTTGCGGACCTTGAAGACGGTAATGACGAGCTTCACCACCCGTTTTGACAAAGGACAATCGGCCGCCGCGCCGTTTGATTCGTTCCCAGCGCACGGGAAAAGCAACGCTGATACCAGAACCGGCTTGCAACTGCGGAGCCCAGAGGTGGCTAAGTTCTTTAACATTGAATTGGATAACTGGAACTATCCGGTTGTGCAGCCAGCTGCTGTGAAGCACCGAAAGGGGATGCTGACGCACCCCGCTTGGTTGATCGCTCATGCTCAAAACACTGAGACCGATCCCGTTAAGCGTGGGCGTTGGGTGCAGGAAAAGCTCCTGGCCGGCACTGTTCCCGATATTCCCATTACGGTGGACGCTGTGATTCCTGAGGACCACCACCGAACGCTCCGACAGCGGTTGGAGGCGAAGACCGGGGACACTTACTGCTGGAAATGCCATCAGAAAATGAATCCGCTTGGATTGCCGTTTGAGATGTATGACGATTTTGGCCGATATCGTGTAGAAGAGTCGCTGGAACATCCAGACAATTTGGTCAAAAAGGGGCCTGATAAAGCGGCGCCCCATGTCGATTTGCGAGATACCTACAAAACCTTGCCTGTCAGGTCCGAAGGAATGCTTGTAGGTTCTGGTAGTGCTGAACTGGATGGTGACGTTGAAAATGCACTCGATTTGATCGATAAACTTGATCGTTCTGAGCGCGTGCGGCAATCGCTCATTCGATATTCATTTCGATATTTCATGGGCCGCAATGAGATGCTTACTGACTCAAAGACCTTGATTGACGCTGATCAGGCGTATTTGCGCAGCGGTGGCAGTTTTGATGCAGTGATTGTTTCGCTGCTGACATCAGATTCCTTTTTGTATCGCAAAGAAAATGAGCACTGATATGGCTACCAATCGTAGAACATTCATGA
>DOPG01000069.1:0-1385 GCA_003513555.1 Rhodopirellula sp.
CAGGCGGTTTAAACCAACCTCGATACTCCGGCGTTGCAAGACGATCACAAGCAAACGCAGATACGTGGGGTGGGGATCTGGCAACCCAATCGGTTCAGAAACGCCGCACCTGCCATTCCTTATTCTCAGCTTCCCTATGCCGTAGTAACTCTTGTCACAGAAATACTTGATCCGACCAAAACCATGAAATCCATCACTTGTGCCGCGCCGTTGGTATTCCTAGGTGCTCTCTTTGTTTTTCCGAACCCTGGGGCCGGTCAAAGCCCTCTACCCCCGGCAGATCGGCCCGCATTGACACCCGGACCATCAATTGAAGTTGCGAACGAGTACAAACCGTTCCTTGCGAGTGCTCAAGCATTCGTTGATGCGTATGCCAAACGTGATGCTGCAGCGATTGGCAATATGTTCACGGCTGACGCTGAATTTCTTGATGAGTTTGGTGAACTCACTCAGGGTCGAGAAGCGATCATCGCAGTATTCGACAGTGTATTCCGCAACTCCCAAACGGCGACCATTGATGAAATTGTAATTGAGCGAATTCGAAAAATCACTGACCGTGTCGTGATGGAAGAAGGCGTTGTCCTTGCAGCTGAATCAACGGACCACGTGCGGACTCAAAGTCGTTATGTCGCGTTACATACGCTGGAGGCGGATGGCAAGTGGCGGATCAACTCGCTTAAGAACCTCCCTGCCAGTACGGTTGGCCGCAAGGAACAACTGGAACAACTTTCGTGGCTGACAGGAAACTGGGTCAATGAAGATGACAATTCGGTAGTACATACAACGTGCAATTGGTCCGAAGATGGAAATTACTTATTACGGCGCTTCAATGTGCAAACGAGAGATGGTAAGGAAATGAGCGGAGTTCAGCGTATTGGATGGGATCCAGCCCGAAAAAAAATTCGATCCTGGACCTTTGATTCCCATGGCGGATTCTTTAGCGGACTATGGACCAAACACGGTAAGGAATGGCTGCTGACATCCGCAGGAGTTACAGCGAGTGGTGAAACTGTCACAGCGACCACGGCCTACACTCTTCACGACGCTGAAATGGTGACATGGCAATACCGAAGCATGATTGTTGCAGGCAATGTTCAAGAGGACATGGAACCGATCACGATGGTAAAGCGTCCACCGCCACCGTTGAGATCGGCCAAGTAAACACGACTAGGGCTCGCATATCCCTCACGCACACTTTTTCACTTTTGAGATTCGACCGATGATGAAGACAGCATCCAAATTTCTGCTGGCCGGAGCTTTGCTCCTAACGCCGATCAGCGAATTGCAAGCTCGCGGACGGGGCGGTGGAGGTGGCGGCCGTCCAAATATGAGTCGCGGTAATGTAAGTCGCGGCAACCTGAGTCGTCCCAGCCCCAGTCGTCCCA
>DOPG01000069.1:1590-29189 GCA_003513555.1 Rhodopirellula sp.
CAGCCCCAGTCGTCCCAGCCCCAGTAGGCCCAGCCCCAGCTTCAGTAGGCCAAACCGACCAAGCACAGGGATACCATCGGTCTCACGTCCATCGATGCCATCGACACGGCCGTCGTTCCCCTCGACGCGACCGTCCATGCCGTCGACCAAGCCGTCATTCCCATCGACACGACCTTCGATACCGTCCACACGACCCTCGTTTCCTTCAACACGGCCATCGCTTCCATCTACTCGTCCGTCCTTACCAGACGGGCTTCCATCCACACGTCCGTCATTACCCGACAACCGCCCTTCCACCCGGCCGTCGTTGCCAGGCGACGGCCCCTCCACACGTCCCGCAGACCGACCAGGAAATGGCTTACGTCCCGGCACTGACCGTCCTTCGGTGCGGCCCAGTTTACCGGGCCTTGATGGCGGCCGCCCTGATCGTCCCGACCGGCCCAGCATCGATGATCGGCGCGCTTCATTGAATGATCGCTTGGATCAACGCCCCGACTACCGTCACCCGGCCCATAATCGACCAGGATATGGATGGGACAACTGGTATGACCACCATTACAGCCATCACAACCACTGGCATCATGGATCCTGGCATCACCCATGGCGACCACCTAGCTGTTGGAACTACTGGTGGAATCGGTACCCAGTGCTCACGACGTTTGGTTTGACAACATGGGCCATCAATCGCGTCGGCTGGGCTTTTGGATACAACAACTATTACAACCCTTACGTTACCCCCAGCACAGTAATTGTTGACAATAGTGTTTACGACTATTCACAGCCGATCATCATGGCACCCGGTGAAACAACGCTATCGAGTAATCCCGCAGATGCCCCTGCTGCACAAGCACCGGAAGTTTCGCTGACGACTTTTGATCAAGCTCGAAACGATTTCTACGCTGGCGATTACACAGCAGCGCTAAAAGCTACGGACAAAGCACTTACCGAAAGCCCCAATGATGCAGTTATGCATGAGTTCCGGGCCTTGACCCTGTTTGCGTTGGGGCAATATCAAGAATCGGCAGCAACGCTGTACGCTGTTCTGAGTGTCGGACCCGGCTGGGATTGGACAACCATGATCGGTCTATATCCGCAGGTGGACATTTACACGGAACAATTGCGAAAGCTTGAGCAATTTGTCACTGACAATCCTGACGACAACGCTGGCCTACTGGTCCTTTCGTACCAATACATCACAGCCGGACATGACGAAGCAGCAGCAACCGAGTTGGAACGCCTAGTTGCTCTCACGCCAACTGACCCAGTCGCAATCCAGTTGTTACTGAGTGTTGATCCAAATGCAACAATTCCCGAGCCTCCAAAGGAAGTACTCCCTCCTCAACCAACAGCTAAAATTGCCAAGGATCAACTTGACGGTTCATGGTCAGCAAATCGAGATGGACGAAGCTTTGAGATGGACCTCAAAAAAGACGGGACCTTTTCATGGACCTATTCTCAAGGCGACCAAACCCAGGAAGTGACCGGCGTCTGGGATGTCGATGACAAAGGAATTCTGGCAATGGAAATGAACGATGATGGTGTTATGCTGGCCCAAGTTCTTTTCAAAGACGGAAAACTCGACTTCTACATGATTGGTGATACCGAAGGAACTCCACCGCTGAAATTCACAAAAGGGTAAGTTGATCGGGTAAGATAGCATCCTACAGGTTTCTCGTGACATCACAGCCATCCTTCGCTGGGCAACCACTTTACGCTGCAACGTACCGCATAAACCTGCACCCGATATGTACCCTGTGAACAGGCAGTTGCGAATTGCTTTACCTGTGATCTGTCTCCCCGCGAACTGTGATCAATCATGAAAGACCGTGAATTTCCTCGGACCATGCCACTTTTCCTGCTAGGCAGTGTTCTGACGCTATTGGGCTGTCTGGCCTTCGCGGCACCAAGTGTCGCCGGAACGTGGGTGGTAGGAGTGATTGGGATCGTTCTACTGATTGCTGGACTCATTCAATTGGTGACAGCTTGGTGGTCCGAACGTTGGTCGCAAAAAATTTCACCTGTGATCATCGGTCTGGTTTCGACAATCTCCGGACTTGGCCTGCTTGCCGAACCTTGGATCGGATCGGCGCTGGTCATATGGGTAATGTCCATTTTTTTCGTAGCCGGTGGCATCTGGAAACTGATCACGGCTTTTAGCTATCGCCCGGCGAAGGGCTGGCTATTGCTGTTTTTCAGTGGACTGATTGCGGTGGGTCTGGGATATTGGATGTTCACGCGAACGGGCGAGGAAGCTCTCGAGATCATTGGTCTGCTGGCGGGGATCGATTTTTTGCTGACGGGCATTTCCATGCTGGCAGTTGCCATCACTGTGCGGCAACTGATGGCCGTTGTTCAGGACAAAGCAGACCCACTGGCTGCAACACCAAATCAAGAAGATGAGCCGCTAGTTCATTGAGCAAATCGAGGACCTTACGGAAGGAAACGCTTCGAACAACGCTAGCCGATTTTGGCCGTCACTGGCCTCAATTATTACTGACCAATGGACTGTACACGGTCATCGCCGTCGTTCTGCTGACTCCACTGTTGGCGGTATTGACCCGAACTCTACTCCACCTATCAGGAAAGCCGGTCCTTGCAGATCAGGACATTCTCTTTTTCATGCTCCAGCCAGCAGGCTGGGTCTGCGCGATCACGCTCGGATCCTTGTGGCTGGGAATCATCGTTTTGGGACAGGCCGCGTTAATGGTGACCCTGGCCGTTCCGTCCAAGGAGAAGACGAGTGCTCTTGCTGCAATCCGCTATGCAATGACGCACTGGTGGAGCATCTGTCAGGTAACAGCCCAACTGATCATCAGAGTTGGCCTTCTTTTCATGCCGTTTCTCGCTGTGGCAACCGCGACCTACACGTTGCTACTACGTAAATTCGACATCAATTTTTATATTCAGGAAAAGCCACCCGAGTTCATCGTTGCTGTATCCATTGGCGCCGTTCTAGTCACCGGCTTCACGATATTGTTATTGAAATTTCTTTCGAGCTGGATCTTTGCTCTACCGCTGGTACTTTTTGAAACAGTCCCAGCCTCACAAGCACTTAACGAAAGCGTGCTGCGCACCGTCGGGTCTCGAATCCAGATCATTAGCATGTTTATTATCTTGCTACTCGCTGGACTGGGAGCCTCCGCCATCATGACATCGCTCTTGATTTGGCTTGGCCAGTGGATGATCCCCGATACAACTCCTTCTCTCAGTCTGTTGGTTATCAATCTAGGAACGTTTCTGCTAATTTGGACGCTTAGCAATCTATTCATCCAAATGGTTAGTAGCAGCCTTTTTGCGGCACTGTGGTTGAACCTGTACCGGGCAATTGGATGCAACGCTGAAAAGTTCGTATTTCCCAATGGCAATCCTCGGGTTTCGCCTGACGTGAAGGGCGGTATCCGCTTGACTGCAAAGGGTCTGATTGGAAGTAGTCTGGTTGGCTTGGCCGCTGCTGCAATCGTTGGAATCTGGACGTTAGAGAGCCTCCGCTTGGATGATGATGTTGAGATCATTGCCCACCGTGGCGCATCGGCTGACGCACCCGAAAACACTTTGGCTGCCATGCGTCAGGCCATCGACTATGCCACCGACTGGGTGGAGGTTGATGTACAAGAAACGAGTGATGAACAAGTCGTTGTTTTCCATGACAGTGATTTCATGAAATTGGCTAACGTTGATCTCAAAATCTGGGATGCAACCATGTCGGACCTTGAATCGATTGACATTGGAAGTCACAAAGATCCGATATTCCTTACCGAACGTGTCCCAACCTTGGCTGAATTACTCACCGTCTGCAAAGGTAAAACAAGGGTCGTTATTGAGCTTAAATATTACGGGCACGACCAAGACCTTGAGCAGCGTGTCCTGAACCTCGTCAATGAACATGATATGTCCTCCGATGTGATGTACATGTCATTGAACATTGACGCAGTGACCAAAATGAAACAGCTGGATCCGAGTTGCCGTGCCGGTCTGCTGATGTCGGTGTTAGGCGGCAAGATTGCGGACACCAAAGCAGACTTTCTTGCTGTCAATGCGATGTTCGTGAATCGATCATTCATCCAACGTGCCCACGCCAGTGGTAAAGAGGTTTACGTGTGGACGATAAATGATGCAGTAACGATGTCGCGAATGATTGGGATCGGCGTGGACGGACTGATCACGGATAAGCCTGATCTCGCAAGACAGGTACTTGCAGAAAGGTCAACCTTGAATCCCGCAGAGCGTCTGCTATTGGAACTGTCCGAAACCTTTGGTATTGCACCAGTGGTAACCGAACAATAGCAGCGGCACTCCGACTGCTGCCAGCAAAAATCTATCCGCTGGTTGGCACGTCCGTCCATATCCAACGGTTATCGCTGGATTAACGTTGATGGCCAGCGGCAATTTACGCGTATTCGTTTGCACACCGAAGGGAACAGCCGACAGCAAGGTAACAGTTGCTCCCTGCTGAAACGCCTGTTGGCAAATACGTTCACCAATGACGGTCGCCTCGTAAACGTCAGTTCCATACGGCAAATGCAGGTTGTGAGGTTTAGTGGCTCCCAATGGAATTACAGCAACCCGAACATCAGCGTCCTTGGCGTACTCAAAAGTACACTCTGCCAACAATCAAGGCTTGCCATCATTTGCCAGCTATTCTGTCATCGGAACCCTTCGTCACAAATCAAAAAACGAGCAGACACCTTGAACGACCGATTCAGGGTGTCTTCGTTTTGCCTGCACTGACTTCATTTCGCAACTTGATCAAACGCACTGCCTGATCAGCAAATCGCTGTCCTAGCTTCACGTAACCGTCGGCGGAATAGTGCAAATCATTCTTGATTGTTGCCCCGCGGCGATTCTTGCCATCGTTAAGATCATCGGTATCTACCCAAACACAATTCGGATTTTTCTCGGCCAACATCACCTGCTGCTTTCGCACCATCGTCCAATGTGGATAACGCTGATTTGACATATCAAAATCGCTCAAGCGTCCCACCACAAAATTCAGGTCATCACGCCCAAGGTCATTGGCAAGTTGCTCAAACAGACCTTTGAGGCTGGCGCCATAAATTTCGCCATGTCGCTCATTGGCATCTCGCTCTCCCTGCATCCATACAAAAGTCACGGTCTTGATACTCTGATTCGCATTATTCATTTCTTTTTTGACTTTTTGCATCAGACGATCATAAAGATCGCCTGTCTTGTCAGGACGAGTCCCATCAGCAGCTTTCCAATCCTTGTACCATCTTCGGATCGGCTGACCACCGTGAGCATCTTTCACTACCAGCACTTGATCTTTTCCGAATGCTTTTTCAACCGCTGGTGTAAAAGATTCCTCTGGTTTCATCCCCGCCATGTTGGATTGACCCGAGAGAATGAAAAGATTTAGTCCGGCATCTTCATTTTCCGCACGAGCAACGGAGCAGTGGAAACCAAAACCCCCAACCAAAGCACACAGCATCACAGCACGGAACCCTATCCTGATTCCAGTCAGAGATTTTCGTTCCCAGCTTACCATCGCCGCATTCAACCAAGGGGCACTCAAAGTGTCATTCGCAACAGGGTCCATCGATCAACTCTCTCTTACTGAGCATTGGCTCTGCGTCACATTTGGACAATGAGCCAACATTGAAAATCATTACTTGTTAACCAACTCATCTTCAGTCAAACGTTGAAGTCGCTGCTGACGACTACCAACCGCCAAACTCCCATCAGTGGGATGGGTTGCAATGGCGTACAGCCAAGCATCACTGACACTCACTTTTACTGCCACTTCCATTGTATCAGGATTGATGCCACGTACGTTTCCGTCATCACAGGCGACAGCCAACCACTCGCCCTCCGGGCCCCATGTCAGCGCAAGCGGCACGGCATCGATTCGGCAAAAGCGGACCAACCGACCAATGGTCGGTTGCCACAACCTGACGGTGCGATCATTGCTGACTGATGCGACGATTGGCAACCTGCGGACTCCAGAATTTTTTCCCTGCCCCGGGGGTTGTGTTTTCAACTCGTTCACTGCGCGAGTGTGATTATTCAAAGTCCTTATCAACTCGCCCGTTTCAACTTTCCAAACCCTGATATTTTGATCAAGCGCACCACTGACAATCAGGCTACCGCCAGCAATGACCTGTATTCCTGTGACTCCCTTGGAATGCCCTCTAAGACGTCGAATCGGCTTCTGCAGCCCGACATTCCAGATACCTATTTCATGATCAAGCCCCCCCGTCACAAAAGTTTTGTCATCAATCCACGCAACCGACTGAACGGTGTCCTCATGCCCTTCATGAACGGCAAGCAGGTCTCCCGTGGGCCAAGACCGAATCTCAACCACGCCCGTCTCTGCAGGCGTTCCACCAGCAACTGCCAACTTCTGGCCATCGGGGGAAAATGCCAAGGACTGAATCAAAACCAATGAACTGGATACTGTCCTTTTTATCCTCAGGCTTGGCCACTCATGCACCATCACAGAGGACTGTGATCCCGCGAGGATCGAATTCCCAGCTGGATCGAACACCAGCGATGTGATGGGTGGCTCTGCAGCGGTCACGCCGTTAGCCAAGGCAAAACCCAGCAAAAAAAAACAGCGAGGAATCGAAGACCGGACGCGAATGAAGTGTGCAGCACGACCACTCAAACTCACGATTGAATCAACCATGTCAGGAAAACTTAACGAAGAGCAGCTGAGGTCACTCATGCAATCAGCTCTGACACAGGTTCGGCTTCATACGGCGAAATCCGCACAGGCCGGCCATCGTCGGTGTGAAATTCTTCCTTGGGATCGATACCCAGAAGTGTGTAAATGGTGGCCGCCAAATCCGATGGTGTGACGGGTCGATCCAGGGGTGATTCACCAACGGCATCGCTGCTGCCAATCACCTGACCTCCGGCAACGCCGCCACCTGCCATCAATACACTGAAAACACGTGGCCAATGATCTCGACCACCACGGGTATTTAGCTTCGGAGTTCGCCCAAACTCACCCATCACCACGACCAAAGTTTCATCGAGCATTGCCCGCTGCTCCAAATCCGTAATCAGAGCTGACAACGCATGGTCAAGGGAAGGAACCAGCCCAACATCTACCTTCGCCCCCGCAAATCCATCCTTCAGGCGAACCTGCAATTTTTCGTGCGTATCCCAACCGCGATCATTGACCGTTACAAACGGCACACCTCTTTCCACCAATCGACGGGCAAGAAGACAACTCTGACCAATCGTCTTACCACCATACTCTTTACGAACAGCGGCAGGCTCCTCACTGAGCTGAAAAGCACGTTTGGCGTCTTCCGAGGCAATCAGCTGATATGCCCTTTCCAAATCCGGGTCCGATGTATGATTTTGGTCCTGAGTCTTACCTTCTTCGAACGCATTCAATGCCGCAACAAATTGCCGTCGACGATCCAGCCGGGTTAAATCCAAGCCTTGAAAGAAATCGAGGTCACGAACAGCAAAGTCGGCTTTCGACGGATCACCACCAACGGAAAATGGACGCGTCGCTGCCGGCAAGTATCCGCCGCCCGTCAATCGACTACCACCCACGTTGAAAGTCGGCACTGCGATGTTGCAAGGCAAGACGCCAGACCCGCGATGCAACTGAGATACGACTGCTCCATACGCCGGATATTCCAGAACAGGCGTGGGTTTATACCCCGTCATCAGATAATGAGTTCCAAAGTTGTGCTCCCCCAACGGTGATGTCATTGAGCGGACAATCGCAATCTGATTCATGGCTGCTGCTGTCTTGGGCAAACACTCACTGAACCGTATCCCGGGAATTGCCGTGGAAATCGATCCCAATGGTCCGCGCACCTCCAAGGGTGCCTCAGGCTTAGGATCAAATGTCTCAAGATGGCTGGGACCACCGTCAAGCCATACAAGAATGCAGGACTTGGCCTTCTGGACGGTATTGTCATTAGCTGCCCAAAGTCGCTGATGTCGCAGGTAGTCACCCAGCCCCAATCCAAACGCAGTCAAACCACCCACCCTAATGAGGTCTCGCCGCCTGACTCCATTACACGTCCCTTCGTGCCTCACAGATGCTTTACTCATGACCAGTTACTCTCTACCGTTACCCATTGCTGAAACATCACGACGTGGTATCCGAACAACTTGCTTCCCTGGAAACCATATCTAGCATGCGGGAAATACTTGACTGTCACTATACCGAAACTCAATGATTGGTCACAAACTCTTTGCAGGTCAAAAGACTCCAAACAAAATCCTCGAGCAGACTTCGTCTTTCGCCATTAGTCTCTTTCAATTGCTGACTCCAGAATCGCTGTTCGATCTCTGTCACCGGCCTCGACAATGCCACACGATAATACTCTTCGACAATGGCCTCGTTTGTCTTACCTTCAGCAATCAGTCGCGAGAGTCGCCCATTACCGCCTGCGATCCGTTGATTCAGAATTGGGCCATTGAAAAGATGCAGTTTCAATGTAAGCCCTCCCGTACCTGTCAAAGACACGGGCACCTCGCAACTATCTTTTCGTGCACATCTGCCCAGCGCATCGAGAGTTGCAGACTCTGTTTGCGGATTCACGAGCATCACGGCTCGCGTTCCTAACGGCTTATCACCATACGGTTCTGATATTCCCAGTACATCAGAAATGGCATCGGCCAAAACCTCTGGCTCCATAAGTTGGCCAATCCGGTGAGAGTAATAGCGAACATCACTCTCGTTACCGCTAATCGAATCACTGCTTCTCGCGTAGGCACTGCTGGCGGCAATCAATCGTAAGGTATGCCGGAGATCGAATCCATGTTCAACAAAATCATCGGCGAGTTTCTTTAGCAACTTAGGATGTGTTGCAGGATTAGTGGCTCTTAAATCATCAGCTGGCTCAACTAGCCCACGCCCCATCATCGATTTCCACAAACGATTCACAATCGCTCTTGCAAAGTAAGGGTTTTGATCAGCTACCAACCAATTTGCGAATGTAGTCAGTGGCTGATCGCTAGCGTCAACAAACTTCACACCAGGAATCCGTGGCCTTGCATTCTTCCCTGTCTTGGGATGAATGACCTGCCCATTATCTGAAGCCTCAACATTCTGACCCGAACGAATCTTGGCAAAGACAGACGCTAATCCGTGGTAATCATCTTGAGTCCACTGGTCCAAGGGATGGTCGTGGCAATTGGCACAACGTAATCGAGTGCCCATGAACAACTCGCTGGTAAATTCGGCCTGCTCTCGTGCCCCGCTAACCGTGCGATAAAAATTGGCCGGCCCCACCTGGTGGGTATCTCCTTTCGCCGTCAAGATTTTTTTTGCAATGACGTCGTAACCAACATTTTCAGCAATCTGTCGTTGCAACCATTCGTGGTAGCGTTGGGTCCCAATTTCATTGCCCGGCTGAGCATGAATCCTAAGCAACTTGGCCAGTTGCAACGTCCAATATTCGGTGAACTCGTCTGAGTTTAACAGACGGTCGACCAGATCAATCCGACGTTTGGATTCATCATCTGCCAAAAACGCCTGCCTCATTTCTGCATCAGGTAATCTTCCCGTCAAATTCAAAGTAACGCGCCGCAGAAAGACATCATCTCCAGCATCCCCTGAGATAGGTATGCCAAGCGTCGCAAGTAAATCATTCACCGCCCTATCAATGAAATGTTTTTGATCAAAAACTTGTTTCTGTTCATCAGTGCTGACCTTCACGGACGATCCACGAAACGGCAATATGATTTCAACTGGCTTGACCTGACTGAGATAGCGGGCGATGACAACGTGCCGTCCACCTCTAAGCACCCGAACCTCGGCCGTCTTGGAATCGATTTCAACGGCAACCGGATCCTCAGCAATGAAAACTGTTTGGCGAGTCACATTCCGAACAGAGCCATCTGAAAAGTGAGCGATGGCTTTCAAGTTCAATCGCTGATCGGGATGACGAATTACGACTGACGAAGGCGACACTTCCAAACGCGAAAACTTTGGCCGCAGCTCCAAATTGTGGCGTTCTGCACCGGCTTGGATCCATTGCCTTAAACGTGCTGCAGCCTCTGATTCAGGATCGAGCCTGAATCCACCTCCATGTTCCATCGCCTCGGTGGGCTTCATCAAAACCAAACTTTGTTCGGGTTCAAGCAGATTGACTCTGCGGCCTTTGAGCTCCAAAGCAATGGCTCGATAGTCAGCAACTGGATCACTGCCATACAACGACAACTTCAGACCACCTCGACCGATTGCGGCACCGTGACACGCACCGGTATTGCATCCGGCCTTAGTCAAGACTGGCATGACATCATGGTCAAAGTCAACATCTGCGTTTGACTCTACGGGCAGTACAGCAACAAAAAGCATCCACCAGATGAACACCGCTCACTCCTTGTTTGACGATGACTTTGGGGTGGCCTTGGTCGGCTCGAGGTTGTCACGACTTTCTGTTTTATATTTCTGACACCATTCCCGTAAGACTTCCTGAACTGTGGAATTCCCATAATTTTTCAATCGGCCAGAATTCACAACCGCAGCTGCGATGCGGGCCAATTCGTTTTTTGCCTTTTCATTTTCGGCAACATATTCCTCGACTTGACTCGCAGCACGGCGTACTTCTTCGTTGGTGGCCTGTTTATTGATGACCCCTCGCAACAGTGTCGCAAGCTCGGCGTCTCGCCGTGTGTCTCCTCTACCATTTCTGGGAACATTCCCTGCACCGGCATTCTGCTTACCCGGGGTCATCCGCGAACGACCTGCATACCTGGCTTCCAGCTGATCCATTGATGGCACCTTACCCCCGCCCGAAACAGCCGCAATGGACTTAAGAATCTCAGGTCCATCGACCTGCAATTGTGGTTGAACAAGTGCAAAATTTCCGGTGACCATCCCTTGGTTACCAACCAGAACTGTCACAATTACATTCCGATTGAGACCATACGCACCGGGCCCCTCTTTGCCGTCCATGAACATGCCGTATTGTACGTTGTCACTGAAAAGGCGTTGGACATTCTTTGACCACTTTGCTGTTGCTGTTGCATCATCTGTTAAAAACACAACTGCAACATTCATCCCTTTATCTTTCCGCTCTGCTGAAAATTTCGTGACGGCCCTCATCAACCCGAACCCAGGTCTGGTCAACTCATGAATAAAGATAAGAACGATGGGCTGCCCCTTTGCATCAGCAACAGGATTTAGAACCTTTCCTTCTGTATCCTCTACCAGCGAAGTGACTTTAAAACCAGACAGTGGTTCTCCAACCTGCGGACCGGAAAATACAGCCTCGCTTGCTTTCTCCTCGACCTGCTGAGCTTGAACAGGCGGGGAGTAGTGGCAAAATACAACTACAAACGGCACGAAAAAAGCAAAACGAAGTAAGTGAGGCATTAGTAATTCCTTCAAACAAAATGAGATCTCTTAAGTTATTCCCATTGTGTCAGAGATAAAAACACCTTGCTGCCCCAGACAACAAGAAATACGAGATCGTTGCAACACCGAGTGCGGCTAACCAAAACAACCAAGCAGAATGGCGAATTCAAGGCCTAAACTTCAGAATTTTTGCTCGATTATCAGGCTGACAGCACAACGCAGCACTTGTTAGCAGCTTTACCCGAGATCCAATATTCGCAGCGAATCCTCGTCGTGAACCTTTTTTTGAATACACCTAGCGATCCAAGGATTGTCCACTTCGCGGCGATTTGGCCTGCCTGCCGCCGCCTAGTAAATATCTATTAATGCCGACAACATTGGACCCGACATGAGCGTCATAGGGTACCAAGCAGCGTTTCGAAACGATTAGGTAAGCCATGCGGGATGCCCCCACGCTCAGTTACAAAAAGATACCGGAAAACCATTTTTCCGGAAGCAATCGGTGCGATACTAGAGCGAAGTCAGAAAAGCCCTTCCTGATTGTGTTGAACGAATCCAAAAACTCCGTTTTCACTTTCCGCCCCGTTTTCACGGGCAGTGACCGCAGCACCGCTTAACGCAGCATAAGTTGTTTCGATAAGGATTCATGATCCAAGCTAACCTGATGCATTACGTGTTCTAATTACAATTGCCTGTAAATCATCTCCACGGCAGGCAAACTCACTCATATCACCTTCTGAAGAAGGCAAACGACCATGTGGATCAAAATAGCAGTCGGCATTACAGCAATTGCGGCAATTGCGGCGGGAGCAGTTCCATTCTTGCAGCAGCGGGATGGAAATGTCGTTGACAAGTCACTGATGACCTACCAAGTCAGCCGTGGTGACCTCAGTGTGACCGTCACAGAAAACGGAATGTTGGAGAGTTCCAACAACGAAGAGATCAAATGCATGGTCAAAGGTGGCAGCACTGTCCTTTGGGTGATTGAGACAGGCACGATTGTTGAAACAGGAGAAGAACTGGTTCGCATGGACACCTCGTTAATCGAAGACAACATCACCCAGCAACAAATAACTTACGAACGTGCAGTCGCCAACGAAATCATCGCACAAAGTGAAGTGGACGTTGCAAAAACCAACATTGAAGAGTATCTCAACGGCACCTATCTCGAAGAGCGGAATACGATTGAAAAGTCAATTTTCGACTCGGAGGAAATGGTCAAGAAGCGGCAGTTAGCATTTGAGTCCTCTTTGCGACTTGCATCCAAGGGAATGTTCGGCTCACTTCAGATGGAGAGCGAGCAATATGCAGTCGACTCAGCACGCAAAGACCTCGAACTGCAGAAGAGCAAACTTGAGACCCTTGACCGTTACAAAAAGAAAAAGACACTTCAGCAATTGCAGAGCGCACTCAACGCTGCACAGGCGAGACTGGCTGCAGAAGAAGCGTCCCTGAAACTTGCAAAAGACAGACTGGACCGCGATAAAGAACAGCTGAAAAATTGCATTATCACTGCACCAGCCGAGGGGATGGTAATTTTCCCATCTGCTGCCGAGTGGAAAGAGACCCCGGATATCGAAGAAGGTGCTCGCGTACGAGAGCAACAAACTCTTCTCATGATTCCAGACACAAGCAAGATGCAGGTGAAGGTTGGCGTTCACGAATCGAAAGTGGGTCGTCTTCGTATTGGAATGACTGCCAAGGTTGCCTTGCAGGACCTCGAATTGACAGGCAAGGTTAACGAGATTGCCGAAGTCACCCGCCCGGCGGGTTGGTGGACAGGCAACATGGTGAAGTACGACACCATGATTCGCTTGGATCCCCAGCCCGGACTAAAACCGGGCATGAGTGCAGTGGTGGACATTGTGCTTGCAAATTACACGGATGTTCTCAAAGTTCCTGTGGCTGCGATCGTAGAATCAACAGACGGCTACTTATGCTGGATTCGCAAGAACGGCCAGATTGAAAAAAGAAAGGTGACGCTGGGCGACACCAATGACGAGTACACCGTGGTGGAGTCTGGATTGTCAGAGGGAGACGATGTTGTACTCAATCCACTTTCTCACCTGAAACAAGCGGAACAGGAGGCCCTAAAGCCGGGTAACTCCAGCAGGGTGAGCAGCCAATCAGTGGGAGACACTCCTGCGAAAGGAACAAACAAGAAAAGTGATTCCACTGCGACTCCCAAAAAATCTGCTGATGATCCCCAAAAAGAGAAGCCCCAAACGGACAGTCAAAAACTGATGAAAGCCGCGGACAAGAACGGCGATGGATTTTTGCAAAAGTCTGAGCTACCCTCAAGAGATCAAGCAAACTTTTCCAAAATTGACACTAACAAGGACAACAAAATCAGCGTCTCAGAACTGAGCGATGTCCTGGAATCGGCGAAAGGAAAATGAGCAGTCTACTGGGACAAACTCTGCTACTAGGGGTTAAGAGTCTGCTACTGCAAAAGATGCGGTCATCTCTGGCTGCACTCGGCATCTTCATTGGCACAACAACCGTCATCTGGTTGGTAGCCATGGGCGAAGGTGTTAGCTACGACGCACAGCAGCAGATAATGGAACTGGGTGCCAAGAACATCATCATTCGAAGCGTCGAACCACAATCAGCGGATAGTGCCGCAGAGCGAGTCAAGACTTACGGGTTGCTGCGAAAGGACTATCGACGAATCCTGAGCAATGTTCCAACCATCAGTAGTGCTGTTCCGATGAGGGAACTGAAGCGACAGTTTCTTGTCGATGGCAGAACCGCAGACGTCAATCTGGTGGGTTGCACACGAGAATACCTTGACCTAAATCATCTTCAGATTGCCCGTGGCAGATGGATGGCTCCTCAAGACGATGGTGGCAACGTCATCATCCTCGCGGATCAAACAGCAAAACGACTGTTTCCCCTCGGTAATCCGATTGGAAAGAAAGTAGGGGTTCAGAGTGACGTCTACACTGTCATCGGGCAAACAAAACCCCGGGCGGCGGCCGCCGCGATTGGTGGCAGCCTTGAAGCACGTGATTATGCCTTTGACGCCTACATTCCATTGAAGACATTCGAGCAGCGTGTTGGCGATCAAATCATGACACGCCAGGGAGAAGGATTCAATTTTCGTGGCGAGATCGTAGAACTGACGCAAATCACTTTGACAGTCGACGACATCGAAACTGTCGATGCAACCGCTGCGATTATTGAGTTACTGCTGAAGGAAACTCACGAGCAGGAAGATTACGCTGTCGTGGTACCCAAGGAACTGCTGGCCCAGGCAGCACGCACGAGAGCAATGTTTAATGTGCTCTTGGTGGTGATCGCTGGTATCTCACTATTGGTGGGTGGCATCGGCATTATGAACATCATGCTGGCGACAGTTACTGAACGAACGAGAGAGATTGGGATTCGACGCGCGTTGGGCGCGCAACGAAGTGACATCATTTCGCAATTCTTGACTGAAACCCTGGTCCTGACGGGAAGTGGAGGCCTCTTGGGAGTTCTATTTGGATTGCTGTGCAAGCCGCTGTTCCAGTTGTTGCGTTATGTTGTGCTTCTGATCGATCCTAATTTATTGCCGCCTACGGTGTTAACCCTCGAACCAAGAATCGCTTATTGGTCCATTGGTCTTTCACTCTTCATCTCGTTGGGGGTTGGTTTGATTTTTGGTGTCTATCCGGCTCGCCGCGCGGCCTACATGAATCCAATTGATGCTTTAAGGCATGAATAACCCGCTTCATATTGAACGCCCAATTTCAAATGGACAAACTCATTCTGGTTCTGCTTCGCTCAGTTCTGGACGATCAACTCAATGTAATTAACAAACCGCGTAAAATCGTTTCGGCATCAAAAACCAATGAGTGAAACATTCACCCCAGCCCCACCCACGATGCAACGTCGACACGATCTCGACGCGTTACGGGCAATCGCGATGTTACTCGGAATCGTGCTCCACAGCGCTCTTTCCTTTGCTCCCATTCCATGGATTGTTCAAGACTCTCAGCAAAGCCAATTCTTCTACTACCTGTTTAGTTTCATTCACGGTTTCCGAATGCCACTATTTTTTCTAATCAGTGGTTTTTTCACAGCCATGCTATGGCGAAAACGTGGACTGCTCGCCCTTTTCAAACAACGTAGCAAGAGAATCCTACTGCCACTTGTCCTCGGTATGTGGACTATTATTCCACTGCTTTGGGTCGTGAGTATTTCGATCAGCCTCGCCCAAAATCAAGCTGACTCGAAAAATACCATCTCCAACAAATCGCAGTTTGCAGTGGAGGATGGGATTTGGCAAGTATCGCGAACGGGAGATCTTGCTGAGCTCGAAACGCAGATCAAGGCCGGGGCAAACCTGAACGCTCGACAACCAAACTCAGGAACAACACCGCTTGGTGAGGCAGTGATTGGAAATCAGCCTGCTGCGGTGACTTTGCTGCTGAAGCACGGTGCTGATCCAAATCAAAGATCGCTGGACAATTCCACGCCGCTTCACTGGGCCTGCATCCTCGGACGCGCTGAAATCGCTGCTCAGTTGATTGATGCCGAAGCCGACGTTTCGGCTCAAAACAACTATCAGTCCACGCCGACAGACAACCTTGAAATTGACTGGCCTACCACGAGAGTGATTGCCAGCATGATGAAGACTGAATTCGATCAAAAGGAAATCGAACAAGGCCGTCGCCAAATCAGCAAGAGCTTGGGAAATGAGGGCGAGAATATTGCCAATGCTCTCTTTGGTCTGCTTTTTCTGTTTCCAGTATTTCACCATCTTTGGTTCTTGTGGTTTCTGTGCTGGCTCGTGATTGGGTTCGCCGTGTATGCCGCGATGTTGGACTCTCTCAACATCAAAAATGTCCCACAGTGGTTCACGGCCTCACCTCTCAGGTACCTCTGGTTGGTGCCCCTCACCATGCTACCGCAGGCGTTCATGGGTATTGAAAACCCCAGTTTTGGACCAGACACATCAGTCGGGCTTCTACCTCTACCGCAAGTGCTTTTCTACTACGCCATTTTTTTTGGCTTTGGTGCCTTGTACTACGACTGCAAGGATGTGGCAGGGCGGCTCGGTAAACGCTGGTACATCACTCTGCCGTTTGCAGTGTTCATTCTGTTTCCTGTGGGAATGGTATTCATCGAAGGTGAGTCGAAACTCTTGAACAACCTTCAAGAGGAATACCACCGGCTTGCATATCTCACTGTCCAGGTACTGTTCGCGTGGACAGTGGCTTGTGGCTCAATGGGAATGTTCCGCAGTTTGCTTCACCAAGAAAGGAAGTCTCTGCGATACATCTCAGATTCATCATACTGGTTGTACTTGGCACACATGCCCTTAGTACTCATTTTACAGTTCATCGTGCGTGACTGGCCACTGCCTGCACTCCTCAAGTTCACGATCGTGTGTGGCGTAACCACCATCAGCTTGCTGATTTCGTACCAGCTTTGTGTTCGTTACACATGGTTGGGCAACTTACTAAATGGTCCAAGAAAACGCCCCCAGCCCCTCCTGACGGCAACTCTTGCCAGCAGCGATATCACGAGCCACACTCCCAAATCGACCGGCGAAATGAGTGGCTAATGCCACCCTACGCTGGGTGAATGACTTAGCATCAGCTCGGTTTCAGACGCTGTGGTACCGAGCGACACGCAGTCTTTTGTCGGAAAATCGATTGCATCACGTGCGTCGCGCAACCAACGCACGGGTTTGGGCTCTTTGAAGCAATTGCCGCATTCCGGTAACGCGAAACGTGTCGCCTCCATTTCAAACGAGCAAGTTATTGAAATGTTCGAAATCTTTTTAGCAGTGTTTATCGGCTGGGTAGCGATCACGCTTGCTGGGCATGCAACTTGGGTGACTGTTGCAAAACTTTTTGGGAAATCCAAAGGTCATCCTGAAGCTGACAGCATCAACCCTGTAAAGCGAAACGCAATCGCCAAGTCGGTCATTCATGAACTCCGTGTCAGAGGTCGCATCGACACGAGCACGATGAATCAACTGTTTTCAGCAATCAACGAGCAAGGATCTGGGACGCATCTGACTTCAGGGATCCACCCAACTGCCTCGGTGAATGCGGTGGATAGTGAAACCCAGACGCCCCCCAACACGAACGGGGACTCAAGCAACAGCCAACAGCGAAACCAGGTTCTGGGAATTGAACCTGACGGCCCAGAAATTCTTGTGGCAAAGCTGATCGACGAAACGGTTCCTGCAAGCCCCGACAAACAAGTACCAGAACCCTCGGCATTCACATCTTCTGAAGCAGTGGACGAAACACAGGGTCCTGAACGCATCTCCAAACAGCAACTCAAACTGACCACGAAGAATCAACAATCACCAAACACTTCGGTCGCGATTACCAAGACGGCATCTCCCAAAGCTCGACCAACGTTATCCACGGGCGAGATCATTCAATCGTTCCTGTCAGCACACAATATCCGCTGGGGTGAATTGATTGCAGGAACGCTGATTGTCGTCTGCTCAATCGGCCTTGTTATCAGTTTGTGGGGCCCGTTGGTCCAAACTCACCGCGCAATACCAACACTGATCTTCCTCGCCGCGAATGCCGCAATCTATGGGGTAGGGCTATACACACTCTCGCGTTGGCGTTTGCGTCATACCAGCCGAGCGGTTCTCGTCATTGCCACCCTGCTGATTCCTTTGAGCGTACTAGCAGGTATTGCTGCTTCGGGAATCGATGCAACTCAGGCCATCGATCTGAGTGACCCTATCACCTTGGTGACCATTGGTCTGGCAGGACTGGTCTACTCAGTGTTCCTCTACCTGGGCGGAAAGGCACTCACAAACCGGACTCATGTATGGTCGATCTTCACATCTGTGGCCGGTTCCATCGCTGCACTCGTGTTTGCTCCCGCTGCTATCCGGACCTTTGAAAATCAAGCTGGTTGGCTGATTGCCATCGCCAGTTCCGCAGTGGTCTTGGCCTGCGCAATGATTGGAAAATGGAACCGTCTCACGACCGCAACCACAACCATTGGCCCGGCAGGCGCAAGAATTCGTCTGCTGGTAATGGGATTGTGCGCCTACTCGCTGGCGATTGCAACACTTTCCATGGGCTATCACCTTCGGGAATTCGACAGACAGACGTGGCTACCTATCGCGATGGCATCCATCCCAGCATGCATTGCACTGGCTGGTGTGGCAACTTCATTAAGAGAGCGGTGTCGCAACAGCACGATTTCCATGATTGGTGCTGTCTGCGGGATTCTACTATTTGCCATCACTGTGGTTATTTTCGCACCCGCAATGCTGTCCCCCACTTGGCTATGGACGTGGGCAATCCTGTTGTCCGCAAGCCTGGTCGCTGGCAGACACGTATTTCAGCAACCATCTTGGTACGCGATTTCGACAATTCCCGTCGGTGTAGTCGCAACCTGCACCGCACAAATCTGGCTTGGTGGTCAGACGTGGCAAACCAGTGCTTTGTGGACGAGGTTTATCAACGGAGAAGCAATGGCTGCCTCGCTGCTGATGTGCCTGATTGGCGGTTCCTTGTGGTGGGCTCTGTCAGCTCAAAACCCTGCAAAAAAATGGTTGCGATATTCAAACATGGGTTGGTTCAGTGCGACCCTGCTCATAGCTGCTGCTCTGTCACTTACACCTGATACGAGAATGGGCATCGTTCCTGCGTGGGTCGTCACGGCAACTTTGTTCGCGGCAGCGTTTACATCATTGCTCATGTCACTCCGTGACTATCGAGTTTGTTATCTAACGCCGATTGCAACGGGCCTCGCCTTCAATTCAATCTACAAAGTTTCTCCATCGCTCGGTCTCGATCACCTTCCTGACGCGATTTATTGGACCCTGAGTGTAGCAGGGCTACTTACACTTTTCAGTGAATTTTCCTGCCGACTGACAAAGCTTACCAGCAAAGACTGCTTGGAAGCTGCCTTGGTAGTTCGAAAGACGCTTGCGACGATAGGTTTGGCGACGATTGGCGTTGCAACATTCTTGGTAGTCATTAGCGGTCAAGCTCATTTTCAACTTTGCTGTGCAACGCATGTGATCTCGGTGCTTACCATGTCCTGGATCGCATTACTGTTAAGCAATCTGAACATTTTCAAAATCGCGCAGCTGCCAAGTCTTCTGCTAACACTTTCTCTCACCTTTCGGTACTTTGAAACTGAATTGTGGTCAAAGGCTGGCTGGCTAAGTGGTAACGCAATGTGGGGATGGGCTGCAGCCCTAGGAACTTTAGCTGTACTCTGGTATCTGGCCCGCGAAGTGATCGCCTTGTGCGTGAGTCGCATGGCTGGACCGTCTGCACCATCCGACGGTCCGTCTGACGCCAACTTTCCTGTCTCCCTGCGTGACCGTCTGGTGTGTCTCTTTGGTCGCCCAACACCTCCACTGGGGATGCCAGACAGTTGGTTTGGATTGGCAGCAACCAGCATTGCAGCTATTGCAACAACCTACCTGTTGGCTTGCCTCAACCGCTCCACTATTTCGCAAGTTCCCTTTGACTACAACTCATCATGGTTGATGCCAACTCTGAGTTGGTTTTCTTTAGGAGCATTCATTGGACTAGTGATGCGGCAAAAGCAGCAGAAGGAGTTCACTTCGACTTTCGCCGGGCTGTTCTTCATATTTGCCATTCTCTGGTTCTCATGCCAAGTGACAGTATCAAGTCTGTCAGACGCAAAAACGATGTTGATTGTTGCCGTCAGTCTTTCCACAACCTTGATTTTTTTGGCCAACGTGGTTCTGCGTTACCTTGGACGATCACTCCTAACACCTCACTTAGTGAACGTCTGCCATGCAACGCAATGCCTCGTACTTTTCACGGGTTCAATTTCTCTGCTTTACTCGGGCGTGATTGTGCCTCATTACAACGGGCAACTTGCTGACTTAACTTCTGCAGGCATCATCTCTATTTGGTGGTTTATCGTATCATTCCTTGCTCTATGGCAGGCACGGCGTAGCGGCCAGACATGGGCACTGGCACTATCGGCCATTTTCTTCGCGGCAGCTGGCACAGTTCTCGCAACACCACTCGTGTTTCAGTCAGTACCCACGCAGATTCAGATGGCTTGCCTACTGACTTTTGGTTGGGTTGCTTTGGCAAGTCGCGTGATCGGGGAGACGACGGATTCAGCTGATAAACTGCATGACAGGCAATACTTTCGCAATATTCTGAAATTGATGGTAGCCAGTGGAGTTATCACGGCAGTACTGACCACAGCCGTCATCCTTTTTCAGCTCCGCCATTTCTATGACCACCTCAGCCCCACCGGATGCACCCTTGCTCTGATTGCCATCGCGACCCTTGCATCAGGCCATATCCAGCGCTTTTTCTGCGGCAATTCGTCACCGAGGTTGACTGGCTACATTGCGTTTGCGTTATCGCTGCTTGCTGGCCAAGTTGCATGGATCCTGCACCAGCTGAACATGACGAATGGCTTGCTCGGAGGCATACAGTCGATCGAAATCATCAGTGGCATATGGATTCTGGCAGCCAGCGTCTCGATTCTCATTCCCAGACGCCACCAGCGTGCGATTGACTTCTACCACATGGCAGCAGCCACGTTCACAACGCTGCTTCTAGCATCCATTTACCGCGGCAATTCCGATGTCTTGCCGTGGCTAAGCTTGATTGCAACGGTAAACAGCGGTGCTCAGATCACGCTCATGGCCTTGGGCATTAAGAAGCTTGAGGTTCCAGCGATTGCGACTCGTTTATTGGGCTGGCAAGTAGGACTTGCAGGAATGGTGCTGCCTTACCTCTTCAACGATTTCAGCCTTAGCTATACCATTCTTTGGATTTCAACGTGGGTCCTGGTCTGGCGATACTTGGGTAGAGACCGAGCGAACACGGCTGGCAAGTTGACTCTGATGAATCAACTACCACTATTGGATTTTTCCATCATCATATTCGCTGCATCGTTTGCGGACCTAACGCACAGTCTCGGTTTCATTGACAACGCTCATTCACTCCTGAATCCGTTTCTATGGCTAAGACTGACCTGCTACTGCTTGTTAGCAGCCTCGATTGTCCTCCGTCCTCGAAGCATTGCCCAATGGTTCACTTCATTGACGATGCTGTGTACTGCATTTTCCATACTGGCTATTACCATCACAGGCATGTTGGACGGATCAACCTCCCACAGGTACACAGCGGCAATCATTAGCTATGCATTCCTGCTCGTAGTGATCACATCTTCTCTGGGGAACCTTGCAAAACTGACTGGCTGGTTAACTTCAAGTGTATCTGTGATGCACTTCAAACGTCTGGCTTCAACAACGACCTGGATGCTCACCATTTTTACGTGTGTAAGTGTTGCCAGTCCAATCTTGATGATGATTGGTCGACTACCTTTGATCGAGGTTCAGATTGCCATTGTGAGTATTGCGATGACTGCGTGGGCGTTTACCGAGATCGCAGAACAAGCATCGGTGTCAAAACTGAGATATGTCGCAGTTTCTTTGGGTTTGGTTGCTATCGCAATGTGGGCCACTGCAAGCAAACTAGATAACGAGTACTTATTGCTTAATGGCTGTATGAGATGGTTGGTTGCTTCGACCCTGATCATTCCGACCCTGCTCTTCGCATTGCCCCAGTTAATCAGCGAAGGCATGAGAAAACGCTGGATGGATGCATTTCAGAAAGGCGCTATAACAACGGTAGTCGCTGCATTGGGTGCTACATTCGCCATGCTCATCTTGGAGTTCCTGTTGCGTGACAGCAACGGAATCGCCAATTTATCATTGGTAGCAGTCGTTGGAGCAGCACTGACCTTGGGAGCACTGAGTCTGATGGGTGGAATGACTGCTTTGGCAACTGGCCCCAACGGGTACCTACGCTCAACGATTCCCATTTCGGATCAACAACGCACTTACCTAATTTTGGCGACACAAGCGTTCGGTTTCCTGACATGGCTGCACGTTTTTCTGTGCAAGCCAAATTGGGCCTTTGCTGGCCTCCGAGAACACTGGCCTTATGTGGTCATGGCACTCTCGTTCTTGAGTGTTGGGCTCACAGAATTTTCGCGCCGCCGAGGTGATGCGGTGATGGCTGCGACCATTCGCAAAACATCACTGTACCTGCCATTGATCCCCATGCTCGGGCTATGGCTTAGTGCTACTAATCAAGGCGATACCATTCTTGCAAACATGATCAATTCTCATTACGAAATACTGCTAATCATTGCAGCAGCATATTACTTTGCCGTAGGTACGATGTGGAAAGCCCCCCTACCGCGCGTATCAGGCGTGATTCTTGGAAACGCTGCATGGTGGTTTGTGTTAATGCAATTGCCTGGATGGGGATTTTTGATACATCCCCAACTCTGGTTGATTCCGCCCGCGGCCTGCATTCTTATCATGACCCACCTCTATCGAGAACGTATTGACCCATCGGTAGCATCTGGAATTCGCTACGGAGCAACCTTGGTCATCTACATCAGTAGCTCCGCTGATATGCTGCTGCAGCAGATTGGCACCACGCTCTCTGGGCCGATCATTTTGATTCTGCTTGCACTGGCCGGCATGTTGCTGGGCGTAATTCTTCGAATACGTCCTTTCCTTTACCTCGGCGCGACGTTTGTCTTCTTAGGTGTGACCAGCATGGTTTGGCACGCTAATCAAGCATTTGAATCGACATGGCCATGGTGGGTATTCGGAATCAGCATGGGGCTTATTCTTCTTGCCGGCTTGATGATGCTGGAAAAGTTCAAACCACAATTACAGGCACATGCGAAAAAGCTTTCAACATGGGACGCATGATTTCAGAGTTCCGACGTCTTGGAGGATATCAACTGTCGATCACGCACTAATACTTCTTGCCGATGTGCAAGAACCCAGCAAACAGCCATCAGTCGACGCGTTCGGCTTTAAATTTGATGATGTAGTTACGATCAAGATCCACAATCCGTGGATTTGGCACCAAGATGAAGTCATCCGAAATCACAACGCCAAGATCATCACCCGTTAACAGTGAGGCCTGCTTAATTCGGTGATCAAGTAGTTGTACGATTGGTCGCCAACCTCGTTGCGCTCCATTCGTGTTGACAGGCTCAAAGGACTTGGCGGCCAAACGGGGCGAAATGGTGAGAGTATAAGTATCGCCTTCAATTTCCAATTGTTGTCCATACGCCTTAGGACGCGACGGCAAACGGGCTTCCCACGCAGGGTCACCATAAAAAGCAACCGTGTCGCGATCCCACAAGAGCCCCCGACAATCTGCCGCTGACAAACCCAATTGCTTACCGAGCACGTTGGGCTGTACAACTGGCAGGCGTTGCGAACCGGGCTCGAGTGCCACGCCAGTGACTCCATCGAAATAATGCTCCAGCCGGTGAATCAATGCATGGTGATTGGCATGAAATGCTTCTGTCAGTGTGTAACGTCCGGGTTGCTCTGTGAAATAATCCAAAACACCCCAGCCCCCGTAGCCGTACCATGTGACCACGGTGTAACCCACCATTTGCCGCACGCCCAAACCGTTCATCCAAGCCAAAGCCATCGCATCCGGCCCATCAATGTGCCCCATCAGGCAATTCCCAATTGCCATGTAAACGCGTGGCTTGGCTGAAGAAATCTTAAACGACTCACCCTCCAACGGGACACCGAACATCTGCCCCTGCTTCGATTGGAACGTTCCATTTTTGTATCGAAATCCAATTTGCCAGTTACGTTCTGTCGCATGACCAGACGTCACAAACAAATCGGCAGCCTCCTTAGTCAGGGTGTCGGCAAGAGCCCGAGTTGTATCGGAGGGACCTCTTTGCTCAGTTGGCACGCCACCAATATTCTTGCGCACCTTTTTGTTTGGAATCAATTCGTCGTACCAAACCCCCTCCTCACAAAGTTCCAGAGCCAGTTCAGTTCCTGAAGCGACCTTCTTCACCGTCAACGGCTTCTCCGTCTTTGCAATCGCAAGCGCATTCTCAGCATCATATCCGGTGAGAATTCCCCAAAGAGTATCTGTGTAAGGGTCACTGTCGTATTGACGCGTCAACTGGTGCACGGCAGCCACAAAGCTCCTTCCCGCTTCCTCGCGACGCGCAACAAAACAGGTATATCGAGGATGTTGCTTTTGCAGCACCGGCAGGATTTCCGTAACGTCTTTTTCCCACACCAACACAACAGCTCTGTTATGACGTTCCAGTAAAGCATCAATAACAGACTGCCAACCTGGCTGTTCTTTCGTTTGACGGGATACGACCACCGAATAGTCTGCCGCATTTGCAACCACCACGGAAAACAAGCATGCAATACATGTGGCGAGAATCTGTTTACTCATTTCCGATTTACTTCTCATCGAGACAATTTTTGACAGCGAGCCAGAAAGCCCATAGGAACCCGACCGTATTTGGCCGTAAACGATGATGTGAAAACAGGCCATCCAGCGTTGCCATGGCAAGGAACCAAGCCTACCGCTGTCGGATACTTCACACCTGCCGATTTATATTAACCCGCCAGACGGCAGCCCGCCTCCCCGACGAGGAAAGATTCCCGAAGCAGATGCATCTGCCACAATTGATCGTGCTTGACCTCGCTAATAGAAGTCCAAGCTGGCGACCGGCCTCTCAGCCTGTCGACAAGTTTTGTTCGATTCTGAAGAAAGGTTATGCAAACAGAGCAGCACGACGCTACCTACTTCTTGATCAGTTTTCCTGTTGGGGCTTGAGCGTCATCACAACACAAGCTGAACCGGCCTCAATTTGCAATTGTCTGGCGTCGCTGGCAACCAGGTGAATGGTATCACCCTTGGTTTGTATCTCAGTCAAGACACTTGTGAAGCCTTCTTTTGTGCTGGCAACCATTGCTCGGGTCGCCTGCCCTTTGATTTGATCGACGACACCGCCAACAGTCACAGACCGCGTTCTTTGCACGGCATGAATCGATCGTGTTTCTGCGCTGATTACGGGACCAGCGTCAAAGATATCGAACAGATCTGTCCCGGTAAAACCTTCAGCCTTAAGCATGGCCACTGCTGGTTCAGTTTCTTGATGGACCTGCCCGATCCCATCGCGAACATCCTGTTCAAGAAGCTCAAGATAAATCGGATGTTGCGGCATCATCTCTTCGATAAACTGCTTTGAGATAGTTGACATGGCATCCGCCGTTGCGAAGTCCACTGGTATAAACCTTCCGGCAACAGCATCCCAAAACGGAACACTTCCATCCGGGTTGGATCGACCTCTCATCTCCGCAATCACGCGATCTGCAAATCGGTGGGGTAACATGGAGATCAATGCAAAACGGGCGAGGGACAACCAGCGTCCGCGTCCCTCACCCCGATAAATTCCACGCAGAAACAGACTGCCAATCTCTGTAGGGCCATCGTGAATTCGTTCTAAATCCAAACGAACTCGGTGCTGGTGAATACCAAGCAACTCACTTTCGTGTTCCGACTCAATGCGACGATAGGCATACAATGGTTGATAGCCACCTGTCTTAGAATACACCGTCGACGTACCCACTAGTTCGCCAGACTCAGTATTTACTAACACCAGTACGTAAGGTTCTCCTCGAGGAGAAATGCCTGTGCGGCTAAAAGCAAACGTGGACTGCTCGATACGATCCAGTAGTCTCGCTCGATCCAACTGCAACGATGTCAGTCCCTTCGTTGCGGACTGAGCAAGTTGAAAAAGGGCATCGATGTCGTCGATGCGTACCGATCGAACAATCCACATAGCTTGAATCCTTACCCAATCTGCTTTGCGAACTTGATCAAGGATTTTTCCAAAAGCAGGATCGCTGCATCAATGTGCTCGACCGTTGTCGTTGCCGGAGGAGGCAGAAACCGGATGCGTGTCGGATCCGAGCCACAGACAAATCCCAGCAAGCCCACCTCATACATCGTCATCATCAACTGCTTCGCTTGCTCAGCACTGCCATCACCGGGGGTAAAAGCAATCATCATTCCTTCACCAAAGGGACCCCGGATCAACGTGGGATAATTTTCAGCAAGAGCTGAAAGTTTGTCGGCAAAGTACTGATGCCGCACTACATTCTGGCCTTCGCTTCCAAAACACCCGCCAGAGTCCAACAGGTCCAACATTTTCAAACCGGTCGCAATTGAAGACGAAGAACCAGTAAACGTCTGACTCAGGATTGGGCCCTTGGGCTTTAAGGCCTCGCCATACAATGTCGCGCAGACCTGAGTGATCTTTCCAACGGTGACGATATCAGCAAACTCATCCAAACCGTAATGCTGAAAAGCGTATGGTTTGGATGTGCGGGAAAACGACTGCACTTCATCAAAGATAATGGGCACACCCGCCTCGCGAAGTGGTTCACATAAAGCTCTGAAAAAATCATGACTTCCAGGATAGTATCCCCCCTCACCAGCAATCGGCTCTGCCCAGAATGCTGCATACCTGCCCGGATGACGATTCAACAGTCGATGCAACTCATCAACTGCCCACCGCAAACTGCGTTCAGGGTTGGCAGCATCTCTGAATGGCAGGTAATCCACATTCAGCGTTAGCGGCAATCCCATTCGATAATTGGGACGATCAGTCAACGCGGCCATTGCCAATGACCGTCCAGCAAAAGCATTATCAAAAGCGATGATGCGATCAGCTGGGGACTTATGGTGCAGTGCTATCTTCAGTGCATTTTCATTCGCCATCGCACCGCTGGTAGACAGCAGGCAATGGTCAATCGCAGCCCCACCTACACTCGCCATCTGGATCAAGCGTTCGGATAGTTTGATGCTTGGAGGATGCTGTTGCAGATTGCCCTGCATGACGGTGTCTTCCAAAGCTGCATCAAGTGCAGCATCAACCATCGCTTCGTGGCTATGACCAGCCCCATGAACACCGATGCCGCCAATGAAGTCAAGCTTGACGCTGCCATCCGCCAACTCAACATAGGGTCCGCGACCGAGCCCCGAAGACAAATAGGGCCAGAAAGGTGGTCCACCTCGAGTCTCAGCCAAGCGAGACAACAACTGCTCATATGCTGCTGACAAATCAGGATCGGCAGCTCGAACATCCTGAATCCCGCGACTATGGTCAGCCACAGCCTCGGCAATTAAACGGCGTGCCTCAGCGATTCGTGAATCTGCTCGCAAATCTGCAGCAGCCAAGTTTGGATGTGATGAACCAGATGACTCCGAAGGTTGTCCCACGAGATACCACTCCTGTGTGAAAATTTTTTGTCCTGCACGCCTCTATAGTAACGCTTCCTCTCAAAAAGGTTCAGCCTGAGGCGTATCACAGAGAAATCATCCAACAAAATGGCACTAACATCGCCAACCACGAACATGATTTTAAACCTCATCCCCGCATGAGCGCAGACCCTTGCAAGGTCACAGACTTGCTGGCATTTTTCCGGAACGTAACGCCCATTCCCCCTCGGGAT